>NZ_CAXUPT020000006.1:0-365478 GCF_964252975.1 Acidovorax sp. LjRoot38
ACTCCTAGATCTGAGCCCCTTCGACCAAAAACTGTACCTTCCGCTCGCCTTTCCACTCGTTCACATCGAGCCGAAAGGCCAGCAGCACGCGCGCAGGCAGCTGCTCGGTGTGGCCGAACCAGATGGCGTCCACCGGGTTGCCCTGGTGCATGAGCTTGATCGACAGGTGATTTTTGGCCTCGCCCACCAGGCGCTGGCTCACGATCTGCACTTCCTCGCTGAAGGTGGGGGGCGCAAAGCCCTGGCCCCACACCTCGTGGTGCAGGGTGTCCACCATGTCGGCGCGGCAGTATTCGGGCGATAGAGGTCCGTCGGTCTCGATGCGGCGGGTGAGGGTGGCGGCGTCCAGCCATTCCTGGGCGACCTGGGCCAGCGCCTGCTCGAAGGTATCGAACGAGTCTGCGTCCACCGTGCAGCCGGCAGCCATGGCGTGGCCGCCAAATTTCAGCAACACGCCCGGGTGGCGTTTGGCCACCAGGTCGAGCGCGTCGCGCAGGTGAAAGCCGGGGATGGAGCGGCCGGAGCCCTTCAGCTCGTGCTCTTTGCCCGGCGCGCTGCTGGCCGCGAACACAAAGGTGGGGCGGTGCAGTTTGTCCTTGATGCGGCTGGCCACGATGCCCACCACACCTTCGTGAAAGTCCGGGTCGAACACGCTGATGGCCGGGGGCGGTTCTTCGTCTTCCTGGAACAGGCTTTCGGCCATCAGCATGGCCTGGTCGCGCATGCCGCCTTCGATCTCGCGGCGCTCGCGGTTGATGCCGTCGAGCGTGCCCGCCAGTTCGGCGGCGCGGCCTGCTTCGTCGGTGAGCAGGCATTCGATGCCCAGCGTCATGTCGGCCAGGCGCCCTGCGGCGTTGATGCGCGGTCCTAAGGCGAAGCCAAAGTCGAAGGTGGTGGCCACGGGCGCCTTGCGGCCGGCAGCGGTGAACAGCGCGGCTACCCCGGCGGGCATTTGCCCTGCGCGGATGCGCTTCAGGCCCTGGGCGACCAGGCGGCGGTTGTTGGCGTCGAGCTTGACCACGTCGGCTACCGTGCCCAGCGCCACGAGGGTGAGCAGCGGGTCGAGCTTGGGTTGGGTGGCCGCATCGAATATCCCGCGTGCCCGCAGCTCTGCCCTTAGCGCCAGCAGCACGTAGAACATCACGCCCACACCGGCCATGGACTTGCTCTCGAAGGTGCAGCCGGGCTGGTTGGGGTTGACGATGGCATCGGCCGCGGGCAGCTCGGGGCCGGGCAGGTGGTGGTCGGTGACGACGACCGTGAGGCCCAGCGCCTTGGCCTCGGCCACGCCGTCCACGCTGGCGATGCCGTTGTCCACGGTTATGAGTACGTCGGCGCTGCGTTCGGCTACGCGGCGGGCGATGGAAGCAGTGAGGCCGTAGCCATCGGTCACGCGGTCGGGCACGAGGTAATCCACGTTCTGCGCGCCCAGCAGCCGCAGCCCGCGCACGCCCACGGCGCAGGCCGTGGCGCCGTCGCAGTCGTAGTCGGCCACGATGACGAGGCGCTTGTTCTGCGCCATGGCGTCGGCCAGCAGGCGCGCGGCGGTGTCAATGCCTTTGAGGCCCGAGGGGGGCAACAACCTGCCCAGGCCGTCGTCCAGCTCGTCTTTGGCACGCACACCGCGCGCGGCATACAGGCGCGCCAGCAGCGGGTGCACACCGGCCTGTTCCAGCGCCCAGGCGGCACGGGGGGGAATGTCTCTTGCTACTATTTTCATAGCTTATCGCACATGTCTGTAAAGCGCTGGGGCCTGAAAAGGCTTTGAAAACGCTGGGCCAGGGTGCGGGGGGCGGTGTGGAAGGCCAGCGTATTGCGCTCGCCGCACAGGGTCAGCTGCACCGGCACGCCGCCTTCGGACTTGCGCAGCAGATCGGCCACCGGGCCTGCGTCCAATGCGGTCCACGCGGCGGCCCAGGCGCGCCAGTCCTCGTTCAGTGCCGCATCGCGCAAGGTGGTGGGCACCGTCGGCGTTGGGAGGGCAGACGGGGCTGGGGTGGGAATTGGGCCGGTACCATGCACCCAGAACGAGTTGATCACCGGCAGCCCGCGCTCCGAGCGCTCGTCGTTGAAGGCGTGGGTGTAGAGCAGCATCTGCATCTCGCTGTGCAAACGGTGCAGGGTCCGGGCCGCCTTGGCGTCCGGCATCCAGGCGCGCACGTCGCGCTGCAGCACGCGCTCCAGCGAGGCGGTGGCCAGGTCGGCAAACAGGGGGCTGCTGGCCAGCCAGCGTGTGGGCTGGTCGTAGTGCAGGGTGATGCCGTCTTCGGCAAACCAGGGTGAGACGATGGCCAGCAGCGCGCGCGACGCGGCTTCATCCAGCGCGAGGTGCTCGGGATTGCGCAGCGTGACGTGGTCGGTGCTGACCTGCCACTGGCAGGGCGTGACAAACGCCCAGGCGTCACCGTTGGGTGACTGGCCTTGCTGGTGGCGGTGCCACGCGGCCCAGGGGATGCGCCCGTCCTGCGCTGGCAGTCCCAGCGCGCGCGCCAGGGCGCGTTCGTGGGGGGCGGAGAAGCTGGTCTCCTCGCCGCTGTCACTGTGGGTGGGATGGGGGCTGAGCCGGGCCAGAAGCCGGTCCAGGTGGGGCAGGGCCAGGCCCTGCAGGGCTTGCTGGCATCCGGTGGCTGCGCTGGCGGCGTAGGGAATGAGCAAATGGTTGGTGTCCGACATGGCTAGAGCGAGTGGAACACTTTTACGTGCCCACGAAAGCCGGGGAAAGGCCCGGCAACAAGGCGCAGGACGCGCAGCGGTTGGGATACCGCAAGCGGACTGCAACGCAGTGGCCGGGCCTTTCCCCGGCTTTCCCGAAGGGTTGGGCCTCCAGGCCAGCGCTCGCGGCGTTGCGGACCTTGCCAAGGCATCCAGCCTTGGCAGCGGTCCGCGCCTTGCGATCACTGGCCTGGAGGCCCAACGTGGGTATGTAAAAGTGTTTCACTCGCTCTATTGTCCGGGATGCCACAATCTGGCCGGCCTGTGGCGTGCATTCCGCACTCTGCAGTGCCTTCTTTCCTTATCCATGCAAATCCCCTACGAACTGGCCCTGGGCTGGCGCTACACGCGCGCGGGCCGCGCCACGCGGCGCAATGGCTTCATCTCGTTCATCTCGGGCGTGTCCATGTTGGGCATTGCGCTCGGGGTGGCGGCGCTCATCATTGTGTTGTCGGTGATGAACGGCTTTCAGAAAGAGGTACGCGACCGCATGCTGAGCGTGGTCTCGCACATCGAGATTTTTGCGCCCCAGGGCGCTGCGTTGCCCGACCCGGCGCGCACGCTCGCCGAGGCGAAGCAAAACCCCAACGTGGTGGGCGCCGCACCGTTCGTGGCCGCGCAGGCGCTGCTGGCGCGCGGCGAGGACATGAAGGGTGCGCTGGTGCGCGGCATCGACCCGGCGCTGGAAGGCGCCGTGACGGACCTGGCCGCCACCAACGAAAAGACACTGAATCTGCTGGTGCCCGGCGAATTCCGCGTTGTGCTGGGGGGCGAGCTGGCCCGCATGCTGGGCGTGCGCGCTGGTGATGTGGTCACCCTGATCGCGCCCGCAGGGCAGGTCACCCCGGCGGGCGTGGTGCCGCGCCTCAAGCAGATGACCGTGGCGGGCACGTTTGATTCGGGCCACTACGAATACGACTCGGCCTTGGTGCTGCTGCACCACGAGGACGCGCAGCGCATCTTTCGCCTGGAAGGCCCGACGGGCGTGCGGCTGAAGCTCAAGGACCTGCACCAGGCGCGCGAGGTGGCCCAGCAACTGGCGGGCAGTCTGAGCGGCCAGTTGCTCATCCGCGATTGGACGCAGCAGAACCGCACCTGGTTTGCGGCCGTGCAGCTCGAAAAACGCATGATGTTCATCATCCTCACCCTCATCGTGGCGGTGGCGGCGTTCAACCTCGTATCGACCCTGGTGATGACGGTGACCGACAAGCGCGCCGACATCGCCATCCTGCGCACCCTGGGCGCCAGCCCCAAGAGCATCATGGGCATCTTTGTGGTGCAGGGCGCCATGGTCGGCGTGATCGGCACGGCCGTGGGCCTGCTGCTGGGCCTGGGCATCGCGTTCAACATCGATGTGATCGTGCCCGCCATCGAGAAGGCGCTCAACGCGAGCTTCTTGCCCAAGGACATCTACCTCATCAGCAAGATGCCGAGTGAACCCCAGAGCAGCGACATCATGCCCATCGGCATCATCTCGCTGGTGTTGGCTTTTGTGGCCACCCTGTACCCCAGCTGGCGCGCCAGCCGTGTGAACCCCGCCGAGGCGCTGCGCTATGAGTGATCAGAAAGTTGGAGTGGTGGTATTGGAGGCCAAGGGCCTCACCAAGCGATTCACCGAAGGCCGCCTTGATGTGACGGTGCTCAAGGGCGTGGATCTTCAGATCCGCGCGGGCGAAACGCTGGCCATCGTCGGCGCATCGGGCTCGGGCAAGAGCACGCTGCTGCACCTGCTGGGCGGGCTGGATGCGCCCACGGCAGGCACCGTGCGCCTCAAGGGTGAAGAGATGTCTTCGCTGTCAGCAGAGCGCCAGGGCCAGCTGCGCAACCAGCACCTGGGTTTTATCTACCAGTTCCACCACCTGCTGCCCGAGTTCAGCGCGCTGGACAACGTGGCCATGCCGCTGCGCATCCGTCGTCTGCCGCTGGCGCAGTGCCATGCCGAGGCTGAGCGGGTGCTCACCTCTGTGGGTTTGAAAGAGCGTCTGATGCACCGGCCCGCCGAGCTATCGGGCGGCGAGCGCCAGCGTGTGGCGATTGCGCGTGCCTTGGTGACGCGGCCCGCGTGTGTGCTGGCGGATGAGCCCACGGGTAACCTGGATCGCAGCACCGCCGACGGCGTGTTTGACCTGATGCTGCAGCTGGCGCGCGACCAAGGCACGGCGTTTGTGATGGTGACTCACGATGAGTCGCTGGCGGCGCGGTGTGATCGCGTCTTGCGGCTGGTGTCTGGGGTTCTGGGCTGATTTTGGACCCTGGCGCTTGTCTGGAGAGCGCTGGGTGCTATTGTTTTTGTAGTCTTGTGGTGCCCTCCTGTCCGTTCGGGCTGAGCTTGTCGAAGCTTGTTCTTGCTGGTTGGGACAGCATGCTTGGGTTGAGTGCGGAGGCCGGGAGTCGCCCGGCATGCGAGTAACTTTCTTTTGCTTCGCCAAAAGAAAGTCACCAAAGAAAAGGCGACCCCCAGTCTGCGACCCCTGCGCTTCGCTACGGGGCAAACCTGCGTCGGGGCGGTTGCGGGGTGCGCCGCAGAACTCACTGCGCGCCTGCGGCGCTCCGCTCGAACAACTGCGGCGAGTCAGAGCACGAAGCATGGGCGCTCCGACGCCCATGCCACCCCGCAACCGCCCCGCCGCAGGCGCAGCCAGCAGGGGGTTGGGCACCCGAATATCCAACAGCCGAACAGCCACACGGGCCTTTGTTTCGCTCGGCCTCACCTCGCGGGCGCAAGCGCCACGCGCTGCGCAAACTGGGCCGAGCGAAGCAATGGCCCGAACGGATGTCCGCTCCCCGGGTTCCCTTCAGGATGCGCCGAGGAGCGCAGCGGCCAGCGGATCAGGGCTCGCGATTGTCTGAGCGCAACGAAGTGGAGCGAGTTCGAGCGAGACCCCGCTGGACGCGAGCACCGCAGGTTTCCCCACACGCCCGCAAGGGCGTGTGGGGACGCAGCGTGTAGGGTCGCCTTCTCTTTGGTGACTTTCTCTTGGCGACGCAAGAGAAAGTTACTGCGCCGCCGGGCGCACACCCCGGCCTCCGCCCTTCAACCGGGCATGCTGCCAGATTAGCGAGCGTGCCTGCCCTGGCTTCGACCAACTCAGCCCGAACGGATCGTGCGGTGAAACGGTCGGGAGGCAGGCCCTTCACGCGCCCAATTTACCCAAGGCGCGCAACACATTCTCCGCAGTCGCCGGTGCCATCAACACCACGGGCTCCGTAGCGTCCCGCCCCTCACGTCCCGCAGCCACCGCATTGCGCAGCGCCTCGTACACACTGATCGCCAGCATGAACGGCGGCTCGCCCACCGCCTTGCTGCCTCCCACGTTGTCTTCCTGGTTGGCCTCGGGCCACAGTTCCACCTTGAAGTGTTGGGGGATGTCCCCCGTCGCCGGGATCTTGTAGGTGCTCGGCGCGTGCGTGGCCAGATACCCTTTGTCGTTCCACACCAACTGCTCCGTGGTCAGCCAGCCCATGCCCTGCACAAAACCACCTTCTATCTGCCCGATGTCGATGGCCGGGTTGATGCTGTGGCCCACGTCGTGCAGGATGTCCACGCGCGCCACGCGGCTTTCGCCGGTCAGCGTGTCGATGACCACCTCGGAACAGGCTGCGCCGTAGCTGAAGTAGTAGAACGGCCGGCCCGTGAGCGTGGCCTTGTCGTAGTGGATCTTTGGCGTGCGGTAAAAGCCATCGCTCCACAGCTGGATGCGGTTGGCGTACGCCTCCTTCACCACATCGTCGAACGGGCGCACCTTCTTGGGCGAGATCACCTGGCCGCCCTCGAAGCGGATGGCGCCCGCGCCGCAGCCATCGAGCCCGCACACGAACGAGGCCAGGTTGTCCCGCACATTGCGGGCTGCGAACTGCGCCGCGCGGCCGTTCAGGTCGGTGCCGCTGCTGGCGGCGGTGGCGCTGGCGTTGGGCACCTTGCTGGTGTCGCTGGCCGTGACCAGCACGCGGTGCAGCGGCACACCCAGCTCGTCGGCCACGATCTGCGCCACCTTGGTGTGCAGGCCCTGGCCCATTTCGGTGCCGCCGTGGTTCACCTGCACGCTGCCGTCGGTGTACACATGCACCAGCGCGCCCGCCTGGTTGAACAGCGTGGCGGTGAAGCTGATGCCGAACTTGACGGGCGTGATGGCCAGGCCGCGCTTGAGCACCGGGCTTGTGGCGTTCCACGCAGCGATGGCGGCCTGGCGCTGGCGGTAGTGGGCATCGCGCTCCAGCTGGGGCATCAGCGCGTGGAGGATGTTGTCCTCCACCGTCATCTGGTAGTGCGTCACGTTGCGGCCGCTGCTGGCGTCCTGGCCATACAGGTTGACCATGCGCACGTCCTGCGCATCGCGACCCAGCGCGCGGGCGATGTCGCCCAGGATGGCTTCGATCACGATCACGCCCTGCGGTCCGCCGAAGCCGCGAAACGCCGTGTGGCTCTGCGTATTCGTCTTGCAGCGGTAGGAGGCGATTTCCACATCGCTCAGGTAGTACGCGTTGTCGGCATGGAACACGGCCCGGTCGGCCACCGGGCCGGACAGGTCGGCGCTGAAACCGCAGTTGGCGGCCATCTGAAGCTTCAGGCCCGTGATGCGGCCGGTGTCGTCAAAGCCCACGTCGTACTCGTACGCAAACGGGTGGCGCTTGCCGGTGACCATGAAGTCTTCATCGCGGTCCAGCCGCAGCTTGACGGCGCGGCCGAACTTATTGGCAGCCACGGCGGCCCACACGGCCAGGTGACCGGCCTGGGTCTCCTTGCCGCCAAAGCCGCCGCCCATGCGGCGGCATTCCACCTTGACCGCGTGGTTGTCGATGCCCAGCGCGTGCGCCACCCAGTGCTGCACCTCGCCGGGGTGCTGGGTGCTGGAGTAGATCCACCACTGCTTTTGCTCCAGCGGCAGCGCGTAGGCGATCTGGCCTTCCAGATAGAAGTGCTCTTGCCCGCCCACCTCGAACGCGCCTTGCAGGCGGTGCGCCGATTGGGAAAGGCCTGTCGCAGCGTCGCCCCGGCGCACGAACACGGGGGGCAGCACGTAGCTTTCGGCTTTCAGTGCCTCGTGCACGGAAAGCACGGCGGGCAGTGGGGCGATGTCGAGCTTCACGGCACGCACCGCACGCCGCGCCTGCATGACCGAGTCGGCCACCACCAGGCCGATGACCTGGCCGATGTGCTGCACGGTGTCGACTGCAAAAACGGGCTCGTCGTGCGCAAAGGCGGCCAGCAACTTGTCGCCTGGCACGTCGGACGAAAGCACCACGCCGCGCACACCGGGCAGGGCCAGGGCGGCGCTGGCATCCACGCTGTTCAACGTGCCGTGGGCCACGGTGGAGAGGATGGGCGCAGCGTACAGCGTGCCCTTCACCTCCGGCAGGTCGTCGATGTAGTGGGCGGCACCGGCCACCTGGGCGCGCGCGCTTTCATGGATGTGCGACTGGCCCATGGCGCGGGGACTGGCGGGTGCGCTGGTCTGCTGCGGGGCTTGGGGCTCGGCGGCGTGGGCGTCGGCGGTGGCAGCCACCGGGTCGTCCACGGCGTCGCGGCTCACCGGGAGGCCCGTGGGGAGAGATTCGCGCTGGTTCATATCGCAGCCTCCAGTCGTAAGTTCTCCACGCTCACGGCCTCTTCGCCCTGGCTCTCCAGCCAGAAGCGCTGCAGCAGGCTGGCCAGCACCGTGCGGCGGTAGGTGCCGCTGGCGCGCATGTCAGAGATGGGGTTGAACTCGCCTTGCAGCGCTTGCGCAGCGCGGGCGATGGTGTCGGCATTCCAGGGCTGGCCGGTCAGCGCGGCTTCGGTCTGGCGCGCGCGGGCTGGTGTGGCAGCCACACCGCCCGCGCCGATGCTGGCGCGGCGCACCACGTCGGCTTCGATGTCCAGGTTGATGACAAGGCAGACGGCAGAAATATCGTCGTCGAAGCGCTTGGAAATCTTGTAGGCCCGAAGCACTTCCGTGACACCCGGCCTGGGCACCACGATGCGTGCCAGCAGTTCGTCGGGCGCCATCACGTTCTGCCGGTAGCCGGTGTACAGGTCTTCCAGCGCCATGGCGCGTTCGCCGCGCACGCTGGCTAGCACCACCTGGGCGCGCAGTGCGATCAAAAGCGGCATCGAGTCGCCAATGGGCGAGCCGTTGGCCACGTTGCCCCCCAGCGTGCCCGAGTTGCGCACGGGCAGGCCCGCAAAGCGCGTGGCAAAGCTGTGCAGCTGTGGCCACTGCGCGGTCAGTGCCGCAAAGGCGTCGGTCAGCGTGACGGCGGCGCCGATGGTGATGTGGTGTGCGTCCTGCTGGATCTGCTGCAGCTCTGCCGCGCGAGTCACATCCAGAATCTGCGCGTACTGTTTGTGCTGCTTGGTCACCCACAGGCCCACATCGGTGCAGCCTGCCACGACCTGCGCCGCAGGGTGCGCGGCGCGTGCGGCCAGCAGGTCGGGCAGCGTGGTGGGTGAAATATAAGAAGAATTGGCATCTGGCGCTTGATGGTCAAGCGCAAGCAGCTCTAATTTTTGTAGCAAAAGCGGCTCGTTCACCGCCATCGCTGGCAGGGCGGCCATCTGCTGTGCGGCGTCCAGGATGGGGCGGTAGCCGGTGCAGCGGCACAGGTTGCCCGAGAGTTCTTCCTGCGCCAGCTCGCGGGTGATGGGTTGGCCATGGCACACATGGTTTTGGTACATGCCAAAGAGGCTCATCACGAAGCCGGGGGTACAAAAGCCGCATTGCGAGCCGTGGCACTGCACCATGGCTTCTTGTGCTGGATGGAGCGTGATGGTTTGACCAGGAGCCGTTGCGGCATCGCCCACTGGCTGGATCAGTGGGTCTTCCGCCAGGTCCTCCACCGTCCACAGCGCCATGCCATCCACCGAATGCGCCAGGCGGATGCAGCTGTTCACCGCGCTGTAGTGCAGCTTGCCGTCCCGCGCCTCGCCCAGCACGACGGTGCAGGCGCCGCAGTCGCCTTCGCCGCAGCCTTCCTTGGTGCCGGTGCAGCCCAGGTCTTCGCGCAGCACCTCCAGCAAGGTTCGGTCGGGTGGTACATTGCCCAGCGCCACGGGCTGGCCTCGGCGCAGGAATTGCAAGGGTCTTGTTGTCATGACAAACGCCACTTCGATCTTGGATGGAAAGGTTCAGCAGAGGGTAGAACGCAGTACCGTTACCGGCATATGCGCAAGCTTATGGCACCCATGCCCACACCGCTATGAGAGACCACGCCCTTTTCGACAAGATAGACCTCCATCTCATAAGGGTCTTGCACACCGTGCTCACAGAACGCAGCGTATCGAGGGCCGCCGTCCGCCTGGGCATGCACCAGCCGGCGGTGTCGGCTGCGCTCAAGCGGCTGCGCGACCTGGCGGGCGACCCGCTGCTCGTGCGCTCGGGTGCCAGCATGATGCCCACCGATGCTGCGCTGCGCATGGTGGAGCCTGCAGGGGCCATCCTGCGTTCCGCAGAAGCCTTGTTTTCGGATGCACGGGGATTTGATCCGCGCACTGCCACCCGCACCTTCCGCGTCGCCGCCAGCGATTACCTCGACCCCCTTTTTCTACCCCAGCTCGTGGCCCGCATCAAGGTCGAGGCCCCTTTGTGCCCCATCGAGATCCTGCCCCTGTCGGCCGACACGCACTATCACGCGCATCTGGCGCAGGGCGAGGTTGACGTGGTGATCGGCAACTGGCCGCAGCCGCCGGACGACCTGCACATGGGCCGCCTGTTTGGTGACGAAGTGGTCTGCCTGGTCGGCAAAGACCACCCCGCCGTGCGGCGCGGCTGGGACGTGGAAAACTGGCTGGCCGCCGAACACATCGCGCCCACGCCCACCCACCCCGGCGCGCGCGGCGTGATCGACGCCCACCTGGACAGCCTGGGCATGCAGCGCCACATCACGGCGCGCTGCGCACATTTCAGCCTCATCCCCAGCATCGTGGCATCGAGCTTGCTTGTGCTGACCACCGGCCGCCAGTACTGCGAGCGGTATGTGGAGCAACTTCCGCTGGCCATATTGCCGTGCCCGGTGCCGTTTCCTCGGCTCATGTACTACCAACTGTGGCACGCCCGCACGCACCACTCGGCCGCAGCGGCCTGGCTGCGCGACTGTGTGAAAACCGTGGCTGCTTCGCTACGAAAAGAATAGCTGCTTGGGTATGCTGAACAAGCGCAAGAAGGCTTTTTCATTCTTATAACAAGTTGTAAAACTGAGAGACAATCCCCGCATGAGTTCTCCCTCCAATCCTTCAGCGCCTGGTGCGGCGCCGCCACGGCTGCAGCTGGTGGGCATCACCAAGCGCTACCCGGCCGTGGTGGCCAACAGCGGCGTGTCGCTCACGGTGCTGCCGGGTGAAATCCACGCCGTGCTGGGCGAAAACGGCGCGGGCAAGTCCACGCTGATGAAAATCATCTACGGCTCGGTCAAGCCCGATGAAGGCAGCGTGTTCTTCAACGGCCAGGCCGTGCAGGTGCGCAACCCGCAAGAAGCGCGGGCCCTGGGCATCGCCATGGTGTTCCAGCATTTCAGCCTGTTCGACACCCTCACGGTGGCCGAGAACGTGTGGTTGGGCCTGGACAAGAGCCTGACGCTGGCCGAAGTGACCGGCCGCATCAGCGCCAAGGCCGCCGAATACGGCCTCGACATCGACCCCCTGCGCCCCGTGCACACCCTGAGCGTGGGCGAGATGCAGCGGGTGGAGATCATCCGTGCGCTGCTCACCAACCCCAAGGTGCTGATCCTGGACGAGCCCACCTCGGTGCTCACGCCCCAGGCGGTCGAAAAGCTTTTTGTGGTGCTGCGCAAGCTGGCCAGCGAGGGCTGCAGCATCCTCTACATCAGCCACAAGCTGCACGAAATTCGCGCGCTGTGCACTGCCTGCACCGTGCTGCGCGGCGGCAAGGTGACGGGCGTGTGCAACCCGGCCGAGGAATCCAATGCATCGCTGTCGCGGCTGATGATCGGCGCCGAGCCGCCGGCGCTGGAACACCGTGCCGTGCAGACTGGCGCCACGGTGCTGCGCGTCAAGGGCCTGTCGCTGCCGCGTGCCGACCAGTTCGGCGTGGACTTGATCGACCTGCAGTTCGAGGTCAAGGCGGGCGAAGTGGTGGGCATTGCCGGCGTGTCGGGCAATGGGCAAAAAGAGCTGCTGTATGCGCTGTCGGGTGAAGACCAACGGGCCGAGCCTGCGAGCATCCAGGTCTCGGGCCAGAACGCAGGCCGCATGGGCCCCGGCCAGCGCCGTGCGCTGGGCCTGCACTTTGTGCCCGAAGAGCGTTTGGGCCGGGGCGCCGTGCCCACCATGGGGCTGGCGCACAACCTGCTGCTCACGCGCACCAATGCGGTCAGCGGCAGTGGCTGGATCAAGGTGGGCGCGCTGCAAAAGCATGCGGCGGACATCATTGCCCGCTTCAACGTCAAGGCGGGCGGCCCCAATGCAGCGGCCAAGTCGCTGTCGGGCGGCAACCTGCAGAAGTTCATCGTGGGGCGCGAGATTGATGCCAACCCGAAGCTGCTCATCGTCTCGCAACCCACCTGGGGTGTGGATGTGGGCGCCGCCGCACAGATCCGGGGCTCCATCCTGGCCCTGCGCGATGCGGGCTGCGCCGTGCTTGTGGTGAGTGAGGAGCTGGACGAATTGTTTGAGATCTGTGACCGGCTGCACGTGGTGGCCAAGGGGCATTTGTCGCCTTCCGTGCCGCGCGCCGAGGCCACGGTAGAGCGCATTGGCGAATGGATGAGCGGGCTGTGGCATGCCGATGTCCAAGCGCACCTCGCACAACAGGCCCAGGCAGCGGAGGTGCAGCATGCTTAAGCTGGAACCGCGCCCCCAGGCTTCTGGCTGGTGGACCTATGGCTCGCCGCTGCTGGCGCTGGCCGTCACGGTGTTGATTGGTGTGGCCTTGTTCGTGGCGCTGGGCAAAGACCCGGTGCGCGGGCTGCAGGTCTTCTTCTGGGAGCCGATCAAGACGCCCTATGCCGTCGGTGAACTCATGGTCAAGGCCACGCCGCTGTTATTGATTGCGCTGGGGCTGGCCGTGTGTTTTCGCTCCAACGTGTGGAACATCGGCGCCGAGGGCCAGTTCGTAATCGGTGCCGTGGTGGCGGGCGGCGTGGCGCTGCTGGCCGACAAGACCACCGGGCCGTGGATCGTGCCCGCCATCCTGCTCGCCGGGGTGCTGGGTGGCATGGTGTGGGCGGGGCTCACGGCACTGCTGCGCGACAAGTTCAACGCCAATGAAATCCTGGTGAGCCTGATGCTGGTCTATGTGGCCACGCTGGTGCTGGGCTACCTGGTCTATGGCCCATGGAAAGACCCCATGGGCTACAACTTTCCGCAGACCAAGACGTTCGAGAAAGTCACGCAGATCCCGCGCCTGATGCAGGGCTCGCGCGTGTCCATCGGGCTGCTGCTGGCGCTGGCGGGTGCTGCGGCCTTGTGGGTGTTTCTGTTCCGCACGCGGGCCGGTTTTGCCCAGCAGGTGGGCGGACTGGCCCCCGCTGCGGCGCGCTACGCGGGCTTCTCGTCGCGCAAGGCGTTGTGGACGGCGCTGCTGATCTCAGGCGGCGCGGCGGGCCTGGCGGGCGCGCTGGAGGTGGCCGGGCCCATTGGCCAGCTCACGCCGTATGTGCCCGCAGGCTACGGCTTTGCCGCCATCATCGTGGCCTTTGTGGGGCGGCTGCACCCGGTGGGCATGATTTTGTCGGCCATCCTCATGAGCATGTTCTACATCGGCGGCGAGCTGGCGCAGTCGCGCATGGGCCTGCCCAAGTCGCTCACGGGCGTGTTCCAGGGCCTGCTGCTGTTTACGCTGCTGGCCTGTGACACCTTGATCGCCTACCGCATCCGCTGGGTGGCCGCGAAGGGAGGCAAGTAATGGAATCCTATGCACTCCTGATTGGCGCCACGCTGAGCGCGGGCACCGTTCTGGCCATCGCGGCCCTGGGCCTCTTGATCAATGAAAAAGCTGGCATCGTCAACCTGGGGGCCGAGGGCATGATGCTCTGCGCCGCCATTGCAGGGTTTGCCACCGTGGTGCACACGGGCAACACCTGGCTGGGGTTTGCGGCGGGCATGGCCGCTGGCGCGCTGCTGGCGGCCATCTTTGGTGTGCTGGTGATCTGGCTCAACACCAACCAGTACGCCACGGGGCTGGCGCTCAGCCTGTTCGGCGTGGGTTTTTCGGCCTTTGCGGGCATCAGCTACGTCCAGGCCAAGCTGCCAGAGCTGCCCAAATACGTGATCCCGGTGCTGGGCGATGTGCCGCTGCTCGGCCCCGCGCTGTTCCGGCAGCACCCGCTGGTGTATATCACCATGCTGCTGGTGGTGGGGATGATCTGGTTCCTGTACCGCACGCGCGCCGGGCTGGTGCTGCGCTCGGTGGGGGAATCGCCCGAGTCGGCCCATGCACTGGGCTACCCCGTGCGCCGTATTCGCTTGGCCGCCGTGGTGGCCGGTGGCTCGCTGTGCGGGCTGGCCGGTGCGTACATCTCTACTGTTTACACCCCGCTGTGGGTGGAGGGCATGGTGGCCGGGCGCGGCTGGATCGCGCTGGCGCTCACCACCTTTGCCACGTGGCGCCCGGCACGGGTGTTGCTTGGTGCTTACCTGTTTGGCGGCGTGACCATGCTGCAGTTCCATTTGCAGGCCACGGGCGTGCAGGTGGCCAGCCAGTTGCTGAGCATGCTGCCCTATGTGGCGACCATCGTGGTGTTGGCGCTGATCTCGCGCAATCCGGCGTGGATCCGCATCAACATGCCGGCATCGCTCGGCAAGCCGTTTTATCCGGGCTCGTGAACAAGCACTGGTCCCAAGAATTGCTGGTTACCCGGTGGTAGATCGCCCCATAATTAGTGTTTTCGTCCCTCAACCTTTGCAAGTCTTACTTCTTCAATAAGGAAACCGACATGACTGATCTGCAGAAACGCTCCATGCTCAAGGTGGCAGCGCTCTCCGCCGTGGCCGCTGCTGCCCTCGTGGGCTGTGGCAAGAAGGAAGAACCGGCACCGGCCCCCGCGCCCGCACCGGCTCCCGTGGCAGAAGCACCGGCGCCCAAGCCCGAGCCTCTGAAGATCGCGTTTGCCTACGTCGGCCCGGTGGGCGATGGTGGCTGGTCGTTCGCCCACGACAACGGCCGCAAGGCCATCGAAAAGGAATTCGGCGACAAGGTCGTGACGAGCTTTGTGGAAAGCGTGCCCGAGTCCGCCGACGCCGAGCGCGTGCTGCGTGACCTGGCCGGCCAGGGCAACAAGCTGATCTTCGGCACGACCTTCGGCTACATGGAGTCCATGCTCAAGGTCGCGGAAGACAACAAGGGCGTGAAGTTCGAGCATGCCACCGGCTACAAGACGGCCGAAAACATGCGCACCTACGACAGCCGCACCTACGAAGGCGCGTACATGGCGGGCATCATTGCCGGTGCCATGACCAAGTCCAATACTCTGGGCGTGGTGGGCTCGGTGCCGATTCCTGAAGTGATCCGCAACATCAACAGCTTCACGCTGGGTGCGCAGTCGGTCAACCCCAAGATCAAGACCAAGGTGGTCTGGGTGAACGAATGGTTCAGCCCACCCAAGGAAACCGAAGCCGCCACCAGCCTGATCAACGGTGGCGCGGACGTGTTGTTCCAGAACACCGATTCGCCTGCTGTGCTCAAGACCGCACAAGAGAAGGGCAAGCGCGCCTTCGGTTGGGACAGCGACATGACCGCCTACGGTCCCAAGGCCCACCTGGCTTCGGCCGTCATCAACTGGGGCCCGTACTACATCAAGGCCACCAAGGACGCACTGGAAGGCCAGTGGGCCACCGGCCAGAGCTGGTGGGGCGTGAAGGAAGGCGCCATCGACATCGTCTCCATCGCCGAAGACGTGCCTGCCGACACCAAAGCCAAGGTCGAAGCCGTGAAGAAGGGCCTGGCCGACGGGTCGTTCCAGATCTGGAAGGGCCCGATCGTGGGTCAGGACGGCAAGGAAGTGCTGGCCAAAGACACGGTGGCCGATGACAAGTTTCTGGGCGGTGTGAACTTCTACGTCAAGGGCGTGGAAGGCAAGATCCCCGGCGGCGAGAAGAAGTAAGTCCATGGGTTGGTCAGCGGGCCTGACGGCTTGCTGCATACAGTGAGGGGGCCGCCTGCGGGTGGCCCTTTTTCATTTCTGTTTTGTTTTTAGAGCCTGTTTACGATCTCGCAGCGGTCGCCTGGGAGATCGTAAACAGGCTCTTAGAGGTACTGGCAGATGGTCGAATCAAGCTTGTGGCATCCGGTGGCCTTGGTGGGCAATGTGGCGCAGGCCACTGTTGCCGTGCGGCTTCTGGAACAACCGGTGGTGGTGTGGCGCGACGCGGCGGGTGCGGTACAAGCTTTTGCCGACCAGTGTCCGCACCGTGGAGCCCGGCTTTCGCTGGGCCGCGTGACACCGCA
The DNA here is from genome assembly GCF_964252975.1 of Acidovorax sp. LjRoot38. Lineage (NCBI taxonomy): Bacteria > Pseudomonadati > Pseudomonadota > Betaproteobacteria > Burkholderiales > Comamonadaceae > Acidovorax > Acidovorax sp. LjRoot38. The sequence continues at coordinate 16,092 of NZ_CAXUPT020000006.1, forward strand.
AGGACAACTGGAGTGCCCGTACCACGGCTGGCAGTTTGCGGCGGGCGGCCGCTGCACCCACGTGCCAGCGCTACCCGCGTTTGTTCCGCCGCCCGGGCACTGCGCACGGACCTTTGAGGCGCGGGAGGCCTATGGCCTGATTTGGGTGCGCATGGAGCAGGGCAGTGCAGCGCTCCCCGAGTTTGTGGCCGAAGGCGACGCGCGGTTGCGCAAGCTCAACTGCGGGCCGTACGATGTGGCGGCCAGTGCTCCGCGCATCATCGAGAATTTTCTTGACATGTCGCACTTTGGTTTTGTGCACGAAGGCTGGCTGGGCAGCCGCGACGTCCCTGCGATTGATGACTACCGCGTTGAGGCCACAACCACTGGCTTGCTGGCCACCGGCTGCAAGGCCTGGCAACCCCAGTCCAACCTGCACTCCACCGCCCCGGCCCAGGTGGAGTACACCTACGAAGTCACGGCACCCTACGCGGCCGTGCTGACCAAGGTGCCCGAGGCGGGCACCACGGCCGTGGATGGCTGGCGGGAGTCCATAGCGCTGTTCATCTGCCCGATCACCCCGGTGCGCAGCCGCGTGTGGTTTCGCCTGGCCGTGGCAGATTTCGATTCGCCCGATGAGAAGCTGCAGGCCTTTCAGCACACCATCTTCACGCAAGACCAGCCCGTGCTGGAGTCGCAGACGCCACAGTGTCTGCCGCTGGACCTGCGGGCGGAGTTGCATACCGCCGCCGACAAGGCATCATCTGCCTACCGCCGCTTTTTGCGCCAGAGCGGCATCACCTTTGGAGTCTGCTGATGTTTAAAGTGCCCCCCATTTCCGCCGAGCGCCTGCCCACGCTGCTGCGCGCCATGCCCAAGGCCGAGCTGCATATCCATATCGAGGGCTCCCTGGAGCCTGAGCTGATCTTTGCACTGGCGCAGCGCAACGAATTGACCTTGCCCTATGCCAGTGTGGAGGCACTGCGCAGCGCCTACGCGTTCACCAACCTGCAAAGTTTTCTGGACATCTACTACGCGGGTGCCAGCGTGCTGCTGCACGAGCAGGACTTTTATGACATGGCGCGCGCCTACCTGGGGCGAGCAGCGCGCGACAACGTGCTGCACGCTGAAATCTTCTTCGACCCGCAGACCCACACCGCACGCGGCGTTGCCATGGAGACGGTCATCAACGGCCTGTACCGGGCCTGTGAAGATGCACGCAGGGAGCTGGGCATCAGTGCCACGCTCATCCTGTGTTTCCTGCGCCACCTCAGTGAGGAGTCCGCCTTCGAGACCCTGGAGCAGGCGATGCCCCTGCTCGACAAGATCGTTGGCGTAGGGCTGGATTCCAGCGAACTGGGCCACCCACCCGAAAAGTTTGCCCGCGTGTTCGCCCGCTGTCGCGAACTGGGCCTGCACCTGGTGGCCCATGCAGGCGAGGAGGGCCCTCCTGCCTACATCTGGAGCGCGCTCGATGTGCTCAAGGTCGAGCGCATCGACCACGGGGTCCAGGCGGTGCACGACGCGGCACTGATGCAGCGCCTGGCGCAGGATCGTATTGCGCTCACGGTGTGCCCCCTGTCCAACCAGAAGCTGTGCGTGTTTCCCAACCTGGCGGACCACAACCTGGGCAAGCTGCTCGACGCCGGGCTGGCCGCCACGGTCAACTCGGATGATCCCGCTTACTTTGGCGGCTACATGAACGAGAACTTCACCCAGGTGTTTGCCGCCACGGGCCTCACGGCGAAACACGCCTACCAATTGGCGTTCAACAGCTTTGAGGCGAGTTTTGCCAGCAATGCCGACAAGCGTGTGTGGGAGCACAAGCTCAAGGAAACCTTTGAGCGGTGTGTGGAGCACGACTACTGAGCTGTGTGCGGCGGGCATAGCGCGGATTGCCAGTGCGAATCGGCGGGTTGGTGCGCTGTCACCCGCGCGGCAGGGCGGCGGCGTGGGTAAACCCTTAAAATAGTAAGTATTCGTTCGAATTGCGTCCGGCCCAGGCCCACGGGGTGATCCACCACCATGGCCCTTACCCAGCGCTCCTTGCGGAGTGCACGGGTGCCGTGTTGCCCCCTTTTTTGGAGCCTTCCATGTTTCTCAGTCAAATCTCCATTGGCAAGCGCCTGACCCTGGTGCTCGGCCTCATCCTGGCGCTGTTTTTTGCCAGCAGCGTGGTGGCCGTGGTCAAGCTCAGCCAGTTGGGCAAAGAGATCGACGCCATGGTCAACGACAACATCAAGACCGAGCGCGCTGGCTCGGACTGGCTGCGCCACACCACATCGGGCGTGCAGCGCGCGGCAGCCATTGCCAAGAGCAGTGATGCCAGCCTGATCCCCTACTTTGCGCCCGCCACGGCCGCGTCGATCCGCGATACCAACGAGCTGCAGAAATTCATCGAATCCAAGATGGACACGCCGGAGAAGAAGCAGCATTTTGCCAAGGTGGGTGACCTGCGCAAAGACTACCTGGCGGCCCGCGAGGAAGTGAGCAAGTTCAAACAGGCGGGCGATGCCGAGAACGCCAACAAGGTTTTCACCGAGCGGTTTGAGCCCACCTCCCGCAGCTACCTGGCGGGTGTGCAGCAGATGGTGGATGGCCAACGTGCCGAGCTCGATGCTGCCGGCAAGCGCAGCGAAGAGCTGCGTGCCCAGACCACGCTGCTGCTGCAGATCTGCACCGGGGTGTCGCTGCTGCTGGGCGCCTTGCTGGCCTGGCTGCTGACCACCAGCATCACGCGCCCGCTGCGCAAGGCCGAGTCCATTGCAGAGACCATCGCCAACATGGACCTGACGGGTGCCCCCCAGGCCAGCTACGCCAATGACGAAACCGGCCACCTGCTGCGCGCCCTGGATGCCATGCGCAGCGCTCTGCACCGTTCGCTGCAGCAAGTGCGGGGTGTGGTGGACAGCATCTCCACCGCCAGCACCCAGATCGCCATCGGCAACCAGGACCTGAGCGCACGCACCGAGCAAACGGCCAGCAGCCTGCAGGAGACCGCCAGCTCGATGGAAGAGCTGACCAGCACCGTGCGCCAGAGCGCCGATTCGGCCGTGCAGGCCAACCAGCTGGCGGTGTCGGCCGCACAAGTGGCCCAGCGCGGCGGTGAAGTGGTGGCGCAGGTGGTGACCACCATGGACGAGATCAACACCAGCAGCAAGAAGATTGCCGACATCATCGGCACCATCGACGGCATTGCGTTCCAGACCAATATCCTGGCCCTCAACGCCGCCGTGGAAGCCGCCCGTGCGGGCGAGCAGGGCCGTGGCTTTGCCGTGGTGGCCAGCGAAGTGCGCTCACTGGCTCAGCGCTCGGCCCAGGCGGCCAAGGAGATCAAGACACTGATCGGCGTGTCGGTGGAGAAGGTCGAGTCGGGTGCTGCCCTGGTGCAGAACGCTGGCACCACCATGGGCGAGATCGTGAGCTCCGTGCGCCGCGTGACCGACATCATTGGCGAGATCAGCGCAGCCGCTTCGGAACAGAGCCAGGGCATTGGCCAGGTGAATGTGGCGGTGACCCAGCTGGACCAGATGACCCAGCAGAATGCCGCCCTGGTGGAAGAGTCCACCGCCGCCGCCGAGAGCCTGAAGGACCAGGCGTCGCGCCTGGCCGAGGTGGTGGGTGCCTTCCGCCTGGGCGCAGGCCCGCAGGCGCTGCGGCTGAACTGAGTTCCTATGGAGGGCTCTGCGCACTGCCGCAGGGCCTACCCTCCGGCTTCAATCCATACAGTTCCAACCTAGTTTCAGCGCAGTTTGATTCCCCTCGGCAGCACCGTCGTCCTGCGGTGCTGCCGTTCCATTCCATCAGGGCCATGTAGAGGAACACCATGTACAAAAACCTCGCAGCCACGCTCGTGGCCGCCTGTTTTTTCTCCCCCGTTTTTTCCCAGACCACGCCCGCCAAGGGCAGTACGGCCGAGCCTGTCAGAGCAGGTTTTGTCTATGTCTCGCCCATCACCGAGGCAGGCTGGACGCGCCAGCATGACGAAGGCCGCAAGGCCGTCGAGGCCGCGCTGGGCAACCAGGTGAAGACCACCTTTGTCGAGAACGTGGCCGAAGGCGCCGATGCCGAACGCGTGATCCGTGATCTGGCGGCCACGGGCCACCAGATCATCTTCACCCCCAGCTTTGGCTACATGGAGCCCACGCTCAAGGTGGCGCAGGACTATCCACACGTGAAGTTCGAGTCCATCACGGGCTACAAGACCACGCCCAATGTGGCCGCTGCCAACGCGCGCTACTACGAGGGGCGTTACCTCGCCGGTATTGCAGCGGGCCGCATGAGCAAGACCGGCGTGGCCGGTTTTGTGGCGGGCTTCCCCATCCCGGAGGTGCTCCAGGGCATCAACGCCTTCACATTGGGCATGCGCTCGGTCAACCCGCAGGCCGCGGTGAAGGTGGTGTGGCTCAATGTGTGGTTCGACCCACCCAAGGAGCGTGATGCGGCCATGGCGCTGTTCAACCAGGACGTGGACGTGATTGCGTTCCACACGGGTTCCACCGCCGTGATGGCCGCCGCGCAAGAGCGCGGCAAGATGGCCGTGGCCTACCACTCCGACATGCGCAAGACCGGGCCTGACGCCCAGATCGTGGCCGTGACGCACCAGTGGGGCAGTTACTACACCGAGCGCGTGCGCGCCGTGCAGAACGGTACCTGGAAGAGTGCCAACCTGTGGGGCGGTGTGCGCGAGGGCATGATCCGCGTTGGCGACTTTGGCCCCAAGGTGCCTGCCGCCGTGCAGCAGGAGGTCCTGAATGCGCAAAAGGCCATCGGTGCTGGCAAGCTCCAGCCCTTCCGCGCGGGCAAGGCGCCGGTGCGCGACAACGACGGGCAAGAGCGCATCGCTGCGGGCCAGGCGCTGACTGATGCACAGATACTGCAGATGAACTGGCTGGTGGAAGGGGTGGTGGGCAAAGTGGCGCGTTGAGCGTTCCCGTACCCTGCCAACTGCCTTCCATAGCCACTATGGGGCGCGCCGTATGCTGGCGCCAGGCGGTGCCGCTAAGCTAGCGCACCATGCCTGTATACCGTTCCGCCCTTTTGCGATTTGCCGACGATGGCCGCGCCCTCTATGACGAAGATGGCCTGCTGGCCATTGGCCCGGATGCCCATGGCCGCCAGCGGGTGCTGGCAGCCGGCGCCTGGCAGGCGCTGTCGCACCAGTATGCCCACGAGCCCGTCACGCACCTGCCGGGTCGCATCCTGGCCCCTGGGTTTGTGGACATGCACATCCACTTTCCGCAGACCGACGTGATTGGCTCGCCCGCGGATGGTCTGCTGCCTTGGCTGGAGAACTACACCTTTCCCCATGAATCGCGCTTTGTCGCATCCGACTACAGCGCGCAGGTGGCAGAGTTCTTTGTGGCCGAGCTGCTGCGCCATGGCGTGACCACGGCGCTGGCTTTTGCCACCTCGCACCCCGCCTCAGTGGATGCCTTGTTCACCGAGGGGCAACGCCAGCACATGCGCCTGATCACCGGCAAGGTGCTGCAGGACCGCCACTCGCCCGATGGCGTGCGCGACGATACCGAACAAAGCCTCATCGACACCGAGGCGCTGATCCAGCGCTGGCACGGCGTGGACCGCCTGGGCTATGCCATCACCCCGCGTTTTGCGCCCACCAGTACCCATGAACAACTGCGCGGCGCGGGCGAGCTGGCTGCGCGCTACCCCGATGTTTGGATTCAGTCCCACGTGGCCGAGAACCGCGACGAGATCCGCTGGGCGCGCGAGCTGTTCCCCGCCGCACGCAGCTACCTGGGCGTGTACGACGACTTTGGCCTGATGCGCGAACGCGCGGTGTATGCGCACTGCATCCACTTTGACGATGACGACCGCGCGCTGATGCGCGACACCGGTGCGGTGGCGGCGGTCAGCCCCACCAGCAACCTCTTTCTGGGCAGTGGCTTTTTTGACTACGCCAGCGCCGACCGCGTGGGCTTTGGCTACGGCCTGGCCAGCGATGTGGGCGGGGGTACCAGCTTTAGCCCGTTCCACACCATGCTGGCGGCGTATTACGTGGGGCGTGAGGGCCAGACCAAGCAGGGGCTGAGCCTGTCGCCGCAGCAGCTGTGGTGGCAACACACGGCCGGGGCGGCCAAGGCGCTGGGTCTGGCGGGTGAGGTGGGCAATTTGCAGCCGGGCTGCGAGGCCGACTTTGTGGTGCTCAACCCTCGGGCTACGCCTCTGCTGGAGCGCAAGACCTGCCAGGCGCGCAGCCTGGATGAGCTTTTGTTTGCGCTGATCGTGCTCGGCGATGACCGTGTGGTGGAGCAAACCGTGATTTCTCAAGCAAAATACGGCCCCAGCGCTTGATCATCAAGCGCTAATAGCTACATATTTAATAGCGCCCGGCTGTTTGCCGACGGCCAGGGCCACAGCGCAGGAAATTCAGCCATGAGCATCAAGAGCGACAAGTGGATCCGCCGCATGGCGGCCGAGCACGGAATGATCGAACCCTTCGAGCCGGGCCAGGTGCGCGAGGTGGAGGGCCGCAAGATCATCAGCTACGGCACCAGCAGCTACGGCTACGACATCCGCTGCGCACCCGAATTCAAGGTGTTCACCAACATCCACAGCACGGTGGTGGACCCGAAGAATTTCGACGAGAAGAGCTTTGTGGATTTCGAGGGCGACAGCTGCATCATCCCGCCCAACAGCTTTGCGCTGGCCCGCACGATGGAGTACTTCCGCATTCCACGCAACGTGCTCACCATCTGCCTGGGCAAAAGCACTTATGCACGCTGCGGCATCATCGTCAACGTGACCCCGTTCGAGCCCGAGTGGGAAGGCTATGTGACGCTGGAGTTCTCCAACACCACGCCGCTGCCCGCACGCATCTACGCGGGCGAGGGCTGCGCGCAGGTGCTGTTCTTCGAGAGCGACAAGGACGATGTGTGTGAGGTCAGCTACCGTGACCGGGGCGGCAAGTACCAGGGGCAGGTCGGCGTGACGCTGCCCAAGGCCTGACCTCCCGTCCGCCGGACCTTCGGCATGCGCTGGAACTTGTTCGCAGGGGTTGCGTCCTACAGCGCCAGTGCCCATTGGCTGAAATGCAAGCGCAGGTAAGGTTCTTAGCATGGTGTCATGCCGCCGGGCCCTCCGGTGGCCACGGAGTCCACCATGCTGACCTTTGCTGCGATGACCACACCCGCCAAGGCCCGGGGTGCTGCGCTTTCTCTACATGACCCTGCACGTGCCACAGGCGACTTGGCCTCGGACCACGGCGCATTGCGCCCGGCAGCCGTGTCCCACGCCCACTATTGGCCCTGCGAGCTTCTCAACGCTTTCGTTCTGAAGATGGCCGCCACGGGCCACTGTGTGAATACCGCCATGATGCTGGGGCACCGGCCCTACGCGCTCGAACAGCTGGCCGTGGCGCGGGCCGTTCAGGACCACAGCCTGAATGCGCTGGCCTTGCGGCTGCAAGCCTATTTTGATGTTGCCGCGCCCCAGGGCTGCGCCGTGGTGGCCGAGATCAGCGAGGCTTAGAACAGGTTACTGGCGGGGCTCTTGCACGCCGCTGGCCTTGGTGTGCGCTGACCGCTGTTCATGGACTGTGGTCACGCCTCCACGCAGACCCTGTTGCGCCCCTGGCCCTTGGCTTCATAAAGCGCCGCATCGCCCCGGCGCAGGATATCGAGGCCGTTGTCCTGCAGGCCGCGCATGCTGGCCACCCCCGCGCTCACGGTGATGCGGCCCACGACCGGGTCGTGTTGTTCGGCCATGGCTTCGACCAGGGCCTGGGCGATGGCTTGGGCCCCCAGAAGGTCGGTGTCGGGCAGCAGCACCACAAACTCTTCACCCCCCAGCCGTGCGATCACATCCGAGTTGCGCAGGCGCATTTCCAGCGTGCGGGCCAGCCGGCGCAGGACTTCGTCGCCGGTTTCGTGTCCATAGGTGTCGTTCACGCGCTTGAAATGGTCCACGTCGACTGTGATCAGGCTCAACGGCCGGCCGCTGCGCCGCGCCAGCGCCAGGGCAAACGCCATCTGCGTTTCAAAACCCCGGCGGTTGAGCAGGCCCGTCAGAGCATCGGTGCGGGCCTGCAGGTCCAGGGCGCGGTTGGCAGCCTCCAGCTCCAGCGTGCGCAGGCGTACTTTTTCCTCCATGGCTTCGTGGGCTGTCAGAAGCCGGTGCGTCATGCGGCCCAGTGCGCCTGAAAGCTTGCTCACTTCCCGGCTGCTGTGGGCCTGGGGAATGCGGGTGCCGGGCTTGTCGGCCTCCACGGCGCTGGCGGCATCGGCCAGCGCGTACAGGTCATCGCTCAGGCGGCGTGCCGCCAGCCACGCCAGCACCGAGGCCAAAAGCGCGGCGCCGAGCCCGATGGCCAGTGCCAGTTGCACGGTGCGGTGGGCCTCGGCGAAGGCCAGTTCCACGGGTTCGCGGGCGACAATGCGCCAGCCGAGGTCGCTGGTGCTGTTGCGTGCCTGCATCGGTGCGGTGGCCGTGAGGTAGCTGCGGCCATCCAGCCACCTCGCCACGACGGCCCGGCCTGCGGCGCGGTCAGACGCCACCGGGTTGTTGGCCTCGACGGGCAGGCGCTGCCCGGCTACTTGCAGGGCCCGGGTCTGGCCCCCAGGGGCGTAGATAAGCTCGCCTTTGCGGTCGAAGACGAATAGTTCTACCGCCTTGTCGTCCGTACGTACCGGGGTCAGGCTTTCCATGACCTCATGGGTCCATTCCCAGCTGCCGTGGATACCCACCACGCCGATGGTGGTCGGGCCCAGGCGAATGGGCGCCGCAAAATCCACAAACCGGTAGGGCTCGCCCGAAGGCGGCGGGGCCAGCAGCTGCTCCAGCAGCTTGGCCGGGTGGACATCTCCCACGTGCAGTGTTTGCAGGCCTTCCTTGAACCACGGGCGCTCTGCGACGCTCTGGCCCACCAGCAGTCCGCCCGTGGCGGCGCGCACCACGCCCTGGGCATCGGCCACACCGATCCAGGCGCTGTGGGGGTGGGTGGCCTGACTGCGTGCCAGCATGTGGTGGGCTTCGGCACTGTCGAGCCCTTTGGTCCAGACGGCCTCGGCGGCCGCCAGGACCTCGGCCTCGCGGCTGCGCTCCTGCAGGCCGTTGGCCAGCAGCTTGCCTGCATTTTCGGCAATGACCTGCAGGGCAGTCCCGGCATCGCGCTCGATGCGCAGCTTGAGCAGTTCGCCAAATCCCAGTGACAGCAGCACCGCCAGGCCCACCACTAACGTACCGAACACCAGCGCGATCTGCGAGCGCAGGCTGTGGTCCGAGAACCGGAGCAGGCTCATGGCGTGGCCTGCGAGGGTGGTGCGCCCTCTGTGTCCAGGCGCATCGCCAGGCGGGCCGCAGCCAGGTCCCAGCCGGCCCAGCCGCAGCTCTTGAACAGCACCGGCCCTGCGGACGGAGCGCGCAGGCGTTGCAGAGCTTCCCGCAGTGTGGGCAGCATGCCCACGTCGAGGCCCGCCTGCAGCAGATCACCCGCCTCGTGGCGTGCGTCTTCACTGTCCACCACGATATGCCCGTGTGCGGCCACATGGCGGCAGAAGGCGGGGGCCAGTTCTGCCATGGCCGGGGTGAAGGCTCCCACCGCTGCCACAAAGGCGTCGGGGCGTGGTGGCGCGCTCAGCGCCACGCTGTGCGCCGGGGTGCACACGGCAATCAGCGGGCAATGGGGCACCGCAGCGTCTGCATCGGCCACCGTGCGTGCCTGGGCGCCCAGCGCCTGGGCGCGCAGGACCAGGGCCTCGGCGCTGGCGGCACTGCGCGAGGCCACCCACACATCACGCACCCCCAGGCCCTGCACAAAGGCTTCCAGGTGGGCCAGGCCCTGCACGCCCGCGCCGACGATGAGCAGCGGCCCCTGGGCCTGCGGCGCCAGATGCTGTGCCGCCAGCAGCGACACCGCCGCTGTGCGCCGTGCAGTGATGGTGGGGCCGTCCAGCACCAGGCGGCGTTCGCCCGTGGTCACGTCAAACACCACGACGTCGCCCTGGATCGCGGGGCGGCCGGTGCCCGTGTTGGCAGGGGTCAGCGTGATGAGCTTGGCCATCGCCACGCGGCTGTCGGTGGCAGGCATGACAAACAGGCTGCCGCCCTGGGGCAGTGGCAGCACCGTGCGGGCAGGCACCGAGACGGTGCTGTCCCGCAAGAGGGCCGCAATCTCGGTGGCCAGCGCGTCCCATGGCAGACACGCCGCTGTGGCTGCTGCGTCCAGCGTGCCGGGGGCCGGGGAGAGGGAGGTGAAGGACATGCGCCGACTTTACACAGCGAGGGCGGAGCCGGGGAGCGGGCAAGTCCCCAGTCCAAGGCCATGATTTCAGTGCGTGGCACCCGCCCCGAGCGCTATGTCGCTCTGGTGAAGCACAGCGGCCCACAGGGCTGCGTGGATGCCGCGCACCATGTCCCACAGTGCCAGGGAGGGTGTGCCTTGCCCGGGCAGCCAGGGCACGTGCACAAATCCGCCCCGGGCGCCCGCAGGGCCAACGCCTTGTGCCTGCAGCATGTGCATCAGTCCGTACAGCACATGGTTGCAGACAAAGGTGCCCGCTGTTTGTGAAACCTCGCAGGGCACGCCAGCCTGCTGTACGGAGCGCAGCATGGCCTTGAGTGGCATGCTCGCAAAGTAGGCGGCAGGCCCGCCGGGCACCACCGGCGTGTCGATGGGCTGGGCGCCCACGTTGTCGGGAATGCGGGCGTCGTTGATATTGATGCCCACCCGCTCCAGCGACAGCGCGCTGCGCCCCCCTGCCTGGCCCAGGCAGACGGTCAGCGCGGGCCGGTGGGCCGTGGCCAGCGCCCGCAGCTGTTGCAGCGATTCGCCAAACACGGTGGGCAGTTGCGCCGCCACCACGCGGTGGCCCGCGATGCGCTGCCCGTCCAGCGCCTGTGCCACCAGCCAGCTGGGGTTCAGGCTGTCGCCGCCAAAGGGGTCAAAGCCTGTGATCAGAATCACCTTGTCGCCGATGGGGGCGTAGTGCGAGGCGTCGTGGAGCATGGGGCGGTTCGGGTGGGGCGTGGAAGGGGGGAATCGTGCCAGCGGGCGCCGACAGGCAGGCCATCGTAATCGGCCCCTCCGGTTCCTGCACCGCGCGTAATATGCGCCATGCCCTCCGCACGTTGAGGGCGCTGGAGATACGGCATGAAATGGGAAGGCAATCGCGAGTCGGACAATGTGGAAGACCGGCGCGGTGGGGGCGGCGGCTCGCCGATTTTCGGAGGGCGCAGCATTGGCATTGGCACCATCGTCATCGCACTGGTGGGCGGGTGGGTGCTGGGCATCAATCCGCTGACGATCCTGGGGCTGCTCAGTGGCGGCGGGCCACCTGCGCAGGTGCAGTCGCAGGGGCCTGCCCAGCGCCCCCCGGCCGACGACACCATGGCCCGTTTTGTATCGACCGTTCTGGCCGATACCGAAGACGTGTGGCAGGCCGTGTTCCGCCAGGGTGGCGGCACCTACCAGGAGCCGCGCCTGGTGCTGTTTCGGGGCGCTACGGCCACGGCTTGCGGCACCGGGCAGGCGGCGATGGGCCCGTTCTACTGCCCGGCGGACCAGAAGGTCTACATCGACCTGGGCTTTTATGAAACCCTCAAGAACCGCCTGGGCGCGCCCGGCGATTTTGCCCAGGCCTATGTGATTGCCCACGAGGTAGGCCACCATGTGCAGAACCAGCTGGGCATCAGTGGCAAGGTGGACCAGATGCGTGGCCGCGTGAGCAAGGCGGAGTACAACGCGCTCTCGGTGCGGCTGGAGCTGCAGGCCGACTGTTTTGCCGGGGTGTGGGCACACCATGCGCAGAACGCGCGCCAGATTCTGGAGCAGGGCGATGTGGAAGAGGCCATGAACGCAGCGGCCAAGATTGGTGACGACGCCCTGCAGCGCTCGAGCGGTGGGGCGGTGGTGCCCGAAAGCTTCACCCACGGCACCAGTGCTCAGCGGCAGCGCTGGTTTCACAACGGACTGCAGAATGGCAGCGTCAAAGCCTGCGATACCTTCGCGGCGCGGAGTCTTTGAAACACCCCCCTGAGCCGCTTCGCGGCTTCCCCCCGCTCTCGCAACACTGCGCGTTGCGGGCAGGGGGACGCAGCCAGCGCGGCGGGGCGGCCCTTGCGCGGCTGCCCGGGCATGGGCCGCGCCGGTTTTGTGGGGTGTGGGTGACCTATGGCGCTATGGAGAACCGAGATGTCCCCGGCTGAGTCCCTGCAGCCTCTCCGGTCGCCGGGCATCGCCGCCGCGTGGTCGGCGGCGGCGGTCACGGTGCCGCATGCCGTCGGCCTGGGCCTGCTGGCTTTTGCACCCCTGGCGGCCGACCATTCCCTCGCAGCGCTGGCGCTGTGGTCGGCGGCCCTGCCGGGCCTGCTGCTCACGCTGGTGGTGCCACGTGCCGGGGTGGTCTACGCACCCACCACGGTGGTGGCGCTGCTGTTTGCGGTCGTGCTGGCGACCGCCCATGGTGCGGCCCCTGCGCTGGGCCTGAGTGCGCGCCAGGTGTTGGCCGTGAGCGGCGCCACGGTGGCGCTGGCGTTTGTTTTTCAGTGGCTGCTGGGGGTGCTGCGGCTGGCCTCGGTGGCGCGGTTTCTGCCCGTTTCGGTGACGCATGGTTTCGCGGCCGGGGTGGGGCTGTCGATGGTGGTGGGCCAGGTGCGCAACGGCTTTGGCGCGGGGGGCGACACCCTGTGGAACGCCCGCACCGGCTGGCACCTGCTGGCGGCGCTCGCCGTGGTGGGGCTGGCCTGGGCGTTGCGCTGGCGCTGGCCCCGCATGCCGGGGCTGCTGTCGGCTGTGGTCCTGGTGGCGCTGGCCGTGGCGGTGGCGGGGGTGTGGGGTGGTGGTCTGGGGGATGTGTTTGCACCCGCCGTGCAGCCCAGCCAGTTTGCGGGCCCGCTGTGGCCCGACTGGACTGGTGTCCCCTGGATGGCGCTGGCGCAACAGCACGGGTCGGATCTGGTGGTGCTGGCGCTGTTGATGGCGCTGGTCAACAGCCTGGAGATACTGGTGTTCAACCAGGAGCTGGAGCTGGACCACGGTCTGCGTGGCAACGCCAATCTGACCCTGCGCCGCGAGAGCCTGTTGGGCGTGTTGTGCGGGCTGGCCGGGATGATTCCTGCATCCACCAGCGCATCGCGCTCGCGCATTGTGCTGGCGCAGGCGGGCCCCTCCCGCGACGCTCCGCGCTGGCATGCCGGCATCATGCTGGGCGTGGCAGTGACGGGCGCCTGGTGGCTGCACTGGGTGCCCATGGCCTGCCTGGCGGGTGGGCTGGTGCTGGCCGGGCTTATGCAGGTGCCGGGTCTCATGTGGTCGCTGCGCTACGCGCAGCGCTCGCGGGTGACCTGGGCGCAAAGCTGGCTGGTGGCGCTGGTGTTTGCCGTGATGGGCGGCGTGGGCGCGCTGGTTGCGGGCCTGGTGGTGGCCACCTTTGTGTTGCTGCACGACTCAGCCGCCAAGGTGCTGCGCCATGTGCGGCTCGATGGCGAACTGCGCTCGCGCCGGCTGCGGCGCGCGGGCTCGGACACCTGGCTCTCGCCGCGGATGAACCAAGTGGCTGTGTTTGAACTGCAGGGCGTGATGTCGTTCGGCGTGGCGGCCCACTTGGCCGAGCAGGTGCGTTTGCTGCTGCAGCCGCGCCACCGCTGGGTGATTCTGGATGCGGGCCGCGTGCCCGCCTGGGACAGCACGGCACTGGCGCAACTGCGCGCGCTGGTGCGCGACCTGGGCCAGCAGGGCATTGCCGCTGCCGTGGCCGCGCTCGATCCTGTGGCCGCTGAACATGCAGGCGACCAGGTACGCGCCTTTGCCGACCTGGACCGCGCCTTGGAATGGGCCGAGGCCGGCATCCTCTCGCAGCGCCCCATTGAGCAACGCCCCGCGCGTCCCGAAAGGGATCTGCTGGGCGAGATCGGCGAGGGCGTTCCCCGGGCGGCGGCCAATGCCCTGATGGCCTTGCTGGAGCCTCTGGCCGTGCCGCCCCACGGGGTGGTGTTCAGCGCGGGAGACACTGACCACGACCTGCTGGTGGTGAAGTCGGGCCACATCACGCTGGTGACCCAGTGGCCGCCCGACAAGGGGCTGCGCTTGGCCACGGTCGGGCCGGGCATGGCGTTTGGCGAGATGGCGTTCCTCAACGGCGCTGCGCGCAGCGCTTGTGCGGGGTCTGAGCGGGGGCCTGCGCACCTGGTGCGCCTGTCGCGGGCGCACTTTGATGCCTGGGCCCGACAATACCCCGAGGCAGCGCTCACCGTGATGAATAACCTCGCCCAGATCGGGGCGAGGCGTCTGGCGGTGACCACACGCCAATTGCGGGCGGTGTTGGAGTAATTTTGAATAAAAAATGCCATTAGCGCTTGATGGATGAGCGCTGATAGCTATTAAAAATGTAGCTTATTGCTGTGACTTGCTCAATGAATAAATGCGCTCTGTACCACGCCCCCATGGTGAAAAATCGCTTTTTGGGCCACCGGTGCGACAATAGAGGGCTAAATGACAAGTTCCTTTTCCAATCTATCGCTGGCTGAACCGCTCGCGCGCGCCGTAGCCGAAATGGGCTACGAGTCCATGACGCCCATCCAGGAGCAGGCCATTCCGGTGGTGCTCACAGGGCAAGACGTGATGGGCGCAGCCCAGACCGGCACCGGCAAGACGGCGGCTTTCTCGCTGCCCCTGCTGCAGCGCCTGCTCAAGCACGAAAGCAGCTCCACATCCCCGGCTCGCCACCCCGTGCGTGCCCTGGTGCTGTTGCCCACGCGCGAGCTGGCCGACCAGGTGGCCCAGCAGATCGCGCTGTACGCCAAGTACACCAAGCTGCGCAGCACCGTGGTGTTTGGCGGCATGGACATGAAGCCCCAGACCATCGAGCTGAAAAAAGGCGTCGAAGTGCTGGTGGCTACACCAGGCCGCCTGCTGGATCACATCGAAGCCAAGAATGCAGTGCTCAACCAGGTCGAGTACGTCGTGCTCGACGAGGCCGACCGCATGCTGGACATCGGTTTCCTGCCCGACCTGCAGCGCATCCTGAGCTACCTGCCCAAGCAGCGCACCACGCTCCTGTTCAGTGCCACGTTCTCGCCCGAGATCAAGCGCCTGGCCAGCAGTTACCTGCAAAACCCCATCACCATCGAGGTGGCCCGCCCGAACGAAACGGCCTCCACCGTGGAGCAGCGCTTCTACAGCGCCAATGACGACGACAAGCGCCGCGCCATCCACCAGGTGCTCAAGACCCGGGGTATCAAGCAGGCGTTCATCTTCGTCAACAGCAAGCTCGGTTGTGCCCGTCTGGCGCGCAGCCTGGAGCGCGAAGGCCTCAAGACCACCGCGCTGCATGGCGACAAGAGCCAGGACGAGCGCCTGAAGGCGCTCGAAGCCTTCAAGAGTGGCGAGGTCGATCTGCTGGTGTGTACCGATGTGGCCGCGCGCGGCCTGGACATCAAGGACGTGCCTGCGGTGTTCAACTTCGACGTGCCATTCAACGCCGAAGACTATGTGCACCGCATCGGCCGCACTGGCCGTGCTGGCGCCTCAGGCCTGGCGGTGACGCTGGTGTCGGGCAGCGATGCCCGCCTGGTGGCCGACATCGAGAAGCTGATCAAGAAGAAGATCGATCTCGAAGCCATCGAATACGAAGAAGACCAGCCCCGTGGCCGCATCAACGACGGCCGCCGTGCCTGGCGCGAAGCCGGTGAAACGGGCGACGGGCGCGATGCGCTGCCGGCCGCCCCCGCCGCGCCACGGCGCGAGCGTGACCAGCGTGTCGGGCGCGAGGGGCGCGAACAACACCGGGGCTTTCGCCCGGCCGTGGCATCGCGCGACCCCTTCTTCGAGAAGCCGTATGAGGCCAGCGCAGCTGCCGACGCAACCCCCGCCTGGGAAGCTGCCAAGTCGGCCCCGCGCAGCAGCGTGTCGGCCAACATCAAGCCCAAGCGCAAGGTGGCAGCGCTGTTCAAGGCTGCCCAGCCAGAGACTTCAGTGCAGTGATGAAATACAGGCCTTTTTGGGCCTGTAGCGCTTGATGGATAAGCGCAAGAAGCTATATTTTCAATAGCAACTGAGGCCCCGTCAGTCTGAATGCAAACGGTGGTCGGCCCGGAGGTTCGGGGCCAGCCTGCGCAGCAAGGCCACATCGATGGCGCCGAAGGGGACCGCCCGCCCCCCACGCTGCTGCACAAACGCCTGTGCAGCCTCCGCATCTGCAAACGCGGGCAGATTGCCCGCCCGCATCGGCCCCATGGCCGAAGACTCTGCCACGTACACCGCCTCCAGCGCATTCAGCCAACCACCCGAATCGGTATCGGTCACATACCGGGCCACGATGGCGTCTGCCGTGCGGCCCCGCGTGTAGTGGGCCACGTTGCCCAGGTACAGCATGAGGCTGAGCGGTGAGTCAAAAAAATACGCATCCCCGTCCGCAAAAATGACCTGCGCCGCCCACGCCCGTGCGCGGGCCGGGTACATGCCACACACCGGGCAGCGTGCGTCGGCGGGCACCTCGCGGGCGGCGGTCAGGGGCTGGCCCAGCGCAGGGTCGTAGGGCGTGGGCGGCGCCACCACGCACACATCGTCGCCGATGCCCTCCAGGGCGGCGTTGCCGGATGGGCGGGGCGGAGTGCGCTGGGGCCATTGCCATGCCACCAGGCCTGCCGAGCCCAGCAGCAGGGCTGCAAGGGCTGTGCGCCGGGTGGTTGCGTGTGGGCGGGGCATCAGCGCAGGTATGGGCGGCTCACATCCGCGTGTCGTGCAGTGCCCCGCCGCTCAGGTCCACCATGGCGGGCGTGATCTCGGCAAAGCGCAGAACCTTGCCGCCATATTCAGCAGCAAACTTCTTCGCATCGGCCTCTTGCGCAAAGCTGCCGATGGTGGGACCCATGGAGCCGTGGCGCTTGCCGCCCACCACATAGATCGCACTTTTGCCGTCGATCCAGTGGCCCTGCGGTGCATTCCAGTCGGCCTGGCCCATGTCCTGCACATACACGGCCTGCACGGCACGCACCTGTTCGCCCGCCAGCAGGGTGCTGAACAGCTCCACCGTGTCGCAGAAGAACGAAGGCTTGTCCTGCCCTGCAAAGCGCACCTGCGCCTTGGGGCCGGGGTAGTCGGCCAGCAGCATGCCGTCGAGTTCGCAGCTGGTGGTGCGGTCGATCTCCTGGGGTTGGAGAGATTGCGCGCTGTTGTCCGCTTGGCTGCAGCCCGTGAGGCCAGTCAGGCCCGTGAGTGTGCCGAGCGAAGCGAGTGCGGCCCAGCCCAGCAATTGCCGGCGCGTGGTGCAGCCGCACCGGGGTTGGTAAGAATGGTTCATGGTTTGAATCTCCAGCTTGCAAGACCGAGCGGCACCACGATCCAGCCCGCCATCACCGCGCCCATGAGCCATGGCTTGGCCAGGGCAGGGGGCACGATGCTGGTCAGGCCGTACAGGGTGCGCACGTCGTCGAGCGAGAACACGTTGAGGATGCGGAAAACGTCGGCCGGGTTGAGCAGCAGCAGGTAGGCCATGGCCTCGCCGCCCACGCTGCCGCCCGTGGCCACCAGGGCGCCCAGCAGCAGCAGGTCAAACACCAGCACAAAAAAGAACCAGGCGGCAATCGCCAGGCCGGAGGCGCGTGTGCGCTCGTGCGTGAGCACCGACAGCAGCACCGCCATGCTCAAAAAGGCCAGCCCCAGCAGCACCGAGCTGATCATGAAGCCGCCGTAGTGGAATAGCGCAGCCCCGCTGAACTGCCGCACCAGCAGCACGGCCACCAGCCCGAACCCCGCCAGCGTGGAGAGCGTGAGCGCCGCCGCCAGCCCCAGGTACTTGCCCAGCAACAGCTCCAGCCGCGTGATGGGCAGCGACAGCAGCAGATCGAGCGAGCGGCGCTCGCGTTCGCCCACGATGGCGTCAAAGCCCAGCAGCAGCGCGATCAGCGGGATCAGGTAGATCACCAGACTGACCAGACTGGCGATGGTGAACTCGATGGAACGAAAGCCCACCGTGCCCTGCTGCGCGCCGCCAAAGTAGGCGATGGCCAGCGAGAACACGGTGAACACCAGCGCCACGGCCAGCACCCAGCGGTTGCGCATGCGGTCGCGGAACTCTTTGCCCGCGATGGTGAAAATTTGTTGAAATTCCATGGCTAGCCCTTGCGCAGGTCAAAGTACACATCCTCAAGCGAGGGTTCCTGGATCTGCAGGTCCTGCAGCGCGGTGCCCAGCGGTGCCAGCGCACCCAGCACGGCCATCTTGCTGCCGCGCGGGCAGTCCACATGCAGGCCTTCCGGCGTTTCCGTCCCCGTGACGCCGGGCACGGCAGAGAGCAGCCCCAGCGCGGCAGGCCGGTCGGTCGCAGCCAAGGTGAGGTGGATGGTCAGCGGCATGTGCGCCTGCTCGCGCAGCGCCTGCACGCTGCCCAGGGCCTGCAGCTTGCCGGAGGCCAGGATGGCAAGGCGGTCCACGCGCTCCTGCAGCTCGGCCAGGATGTGCGAAGTGATGACGATGGTCACGCCACCCGCCTGCAGCTCGCGCAGTGTGGCGTAGAAGTCGCGGATGGCCTGCGGGTCCAGGCCGTTGGTGGGCTCGTCGAGCAGCAGCACCTGGGGCTCGCCCAGCAGGGCTTGCGCAAACCCCAGGCGCTGGCGCATGCCCTTGGAGTATTCGCGCACGGCGCGGTTGCCCGCGTGGGCCAGGCCCACGCGTTCCAGCAGCGCGGGGCATTGTGCGAGGGGCGCACCCTTGAGGCGGGCGAAGAAACGCAGCGTTTCCAGTCCGTTCAGGTTGTCGTAGAGCACCACGTTCTCGGGCAGGTAGCCCAGGTGGCGGCGGGCGGCGCGAAAGTCGCGGCCCTGCACGGTGGCGCCGCCCACCCGGATCTCGCCCGAGGTGGCGGGCGTGAGGCCCAGGATCATCTTGAACAGCGTGCTCTTGCCCGCGCCGTTGTGGCCGATGAGGCCGAAGATCTCGCCGCGCGCAATGCGCAGGTCGATGCCGTCCACGGCGTGCAATGCGCCGTAGTGCTTGTGCGCGCCCTGCACCTCGATGGCGGGGGGCTCGTTCAGGTCAATGGGGGGAGGGTTGCGTGTCACGCTGAAAATTCCGTTGGGGTTGGTTCGGTTGCATGCGGGGCTTTGGGTCCACCACGGTGGGCACGCGCAGCACCGGAAACTGCTGGCCCACCAGGCGCAGTGCCTGCACGGCGGGGCTGGCCAGCAGCAGCTTGATGGCGGGGTGGCGCCAGGTCAGGCGGTCCACCATGTCGTTGGCCTCGTAGGGCACGTCGCCCACGCCGTTGCCGTCGCGGTCCCAGCCCAGGTAGTTGCTCCAGTGATTGCCGCCTTCGGTGCCCCAGCGCTCGTCGCGGGCGCCCACATAGCGCACCTGCTCGCGGTTGCCGATGAAGTCGTTGCCTTCGACCTTGTTGTTTTTGGAGCCGGCCGACAGGTGCACGCCTACTGTGTTGCGGGTCACCAGGTTGCCGCGCAGGGTGATGTACTCCACGTCGTAGATGAAGAAGCCTCGGGAGTTCTCGGCCACCACGTTGTTCTCGATCACCGAGTCCTGCAAGGTGCGCAGCATGATGCCGTGGTCGCTGTTGCCCCACGCGCGGTTGTTGCGCACCACCTGGTCGCGCACCTCCATCAGCGCCAGGCCGCCACGGTTGAGGTAGGTATCGTTGTCTTCCCACAGGTTGTAGTAGGAGTTCATGTAGTGCGTGCCGTAGCGGCTGTGGTGCAGCCGGTTGCCGCGAAACACCGCGTGGTGCGACACGTCCACATACAGCGCGTCGCGCACAAAGCTGATGTGGTTGCCCTCGATGCGTGCGCCCGTGGTGTTGTACAGCTGCACGCCATTGCCGCGCTGCGACGAGTTCACATCGCGCAGGCCGGTGATGGTGTTGTGCAGCACCTGTACATCGTTGGCCTTCTCGATCCACAGACCAAAGAGGTTGTAGGTGAGGTCGTTGTGGCGCACCACGGCGCGGTGCGCGCCGGGGTACACGTAGATGCCTGCGTTCTGGTCCTTCAAGCTGGTGCCCGAGTCGCGCACGATCAGACCCTCGACCACCACATCGGGCGCGGTGATGCGGATGGTGTCGCCCGCCTGCCCGCCGCTGAGCGTGGGGCGATCGATACCGCGCAGGGTGAGCTGCTTGTCGATGCGCAGGTTCACGCGGTAAAAGCCCCGCTGCACCTCCACCGTGTCTCCCGGCGCCGCAGCCGTGATGGCGGCCTGCAAGTCCTGGCCAGGGCGCACCTGCACGGTGGCAGCCGCCGCAGGAAGTGCTGTCCACAGCGCCAGGGCCGTGGCGACCGCAGCGAGTGCAAAGGGGGACTTCATCACGCCAGTCCCACCACGGCCTTGATGGCCAGGAAGAGTGCTGCTCCGATCAGCAGGTTCTTGAAGCCCACATAGCTCAGCATGTCCATCACGCCCGCCCGACGGTACTGGTCGCGCCACCACGGGCCGTCCTTCACATAGCGCTTGCCCGACAGGCGGATCAGCACCTCGTACACGCTCCAGCCAAACCACCAGCCGATGATGGCGCCCGTCGACAACGTGCCCAGGGCGGTCATCACCCAGGCCACGCTGGCAGCCAGGGCGAGCGAGAAGCCCGCGATCTGCAGCGCGCGCCGCGAGGCCCAGCCTTCGCGGCTCCAGGGCCATAGGTGGTCCACCAGCTCCAGCCCGATCCAGCGCAGGCCTTGGCTTCCAGCCTTGTGGGCGGGGTGTGCAGGCGTTGTGGGCATGCGTGGGTCGGGTCCCTTGGCGGCCTTGGCCGAGATCTGGTCCTGCACCGTGGCAGGGTGGATCGGGATGAAATAGCCGTTCTTGCCGATGGGCGTGATTTCCAGGCCATCTTTCTCGCGGCGCTTGCGTTCCTTGGCCAGGGGCGGGCAGCCCTTGGTGTCGGTGTAGAGAATCATGCAGTCGAGGCAGTGCAGGCATTCGCGGTGGTCGATGCGGCCGTCTGCGTCGATGGCCTGTGCACCGCAACCCACGGCGCAGGCCTTGCAGCTATTGCAGTCCTGCTTGCGCTTCAAACCAAACCAGCGGAAGGTGCTGGGCATGGCCAGCGAGGCGCCCAGCGGGCAGATGTATTTGCAGTAGGGCCGTTCGATGAAGATCGAAACGCCCAGGATGGCGGCCACAAACAGGCCGTAGGGCCAGGCACGGTTGAGCACGCCCACCAGGAAGGTGGTTTTGAACGGCTCTACCTCGGCCAGCTTCTCGGCCAGGCCCATGGAGAACATCGACACCGCGAGCAGCCCGAAAAACACGGCGTACTTGACCCACTTGAGCCGGTCGTGCCACTTCTGCGGCAGCTGGGTCTGGAACCGCTTGAGGCCCACCGCGCGCGCGATCTTGTAGATGCCCTCCTGCAGCGAGCCAAACGGGCACATCCAGCCGCAGAACAACCCGCGCCCGAACAGGAACACGGTGACGATGATGAAGATCCAGAACAGGAAGATGAACGGGTCGGACAGGAACAGCGACCAGGTCCACTGGAACAGCAGCGCGTGGAACCAGGTCAGCACCTGCGTGATGGAAGGCTGGGCCATGGCGCCGAAGCCGATCCAGCCGATGCTGAGGGCCCAGAAGCTGTACTTGAAGGCGTTGACCGGCCACTTGTTCTTGTGGGTGGACAGGCGCGTGAGCTTCTCGCGCAGGGCGTACACCACGGTGACGGCAATCAGCAGCGCGGCGAACAGCGCAATCTCTACCGCACGCGACTTCCACACGCGCACCCAGGGGGCGTCGGGCTCGTTGATGGTGGGGCGCCCGCCTTGCAGCATGGCGGCGGGCAGCCAGTAGGGCGTGTCAAAGCTGGTGAAGCTGCGCGTGCCCGTGGCCCGGTCCACGCGGTTGCCCAGAAAGCTCAGCTTCCACGGGTAGGCGGCCGAGAAGGCGGGTGAGCGGATGATGAAGATGACCGATTCGTTGTAGCTGGGTGCGCCTGCGGCCTCGATGCCATACAGGTTGAGCGCGTCCAGGTCGCGGAAGGTGAACGAATCTGCGCCTTGGCGCACCTGCACACGGTCGTAGATGCCGCCGCGCACAAAGCCCGAGCCCTTGAACGATTCCTTGCCACCGGTACGGACGATGAAGAAGGCGTGTTCGCCCTCCTTGAGCTGCAGGCGCAGGTTGTTCCAGCCGTTCTCGCCCAGAAGGCTCTTGCCAATGTCCGGGTGGTTCAGGTCGCCAAACCACAGCTCGATGAACGGGTCGGGGCCCTTGTCCAGGCCCACCTGTTCGGGCTGCACGCGCAGGCGCTGCACGGTGCCTTGTTGCACCAGCTCGGCCCAGCTCAGGCGCCTGCCGGTTTCGGCATAGCGTGCGGGCTCGCGCACCGTGGGCGCGAGGATGCCCACCTGCCGCGCCACGGCGGAGCCCGAGGCCATCATGACCTGGTTCTGAGCGATGACGGTGACGGTGGCGCCCGAGATGGCGTCGAGACCCAGCACGTTTTCATCAGGGCGCGACTGGCCCACCTCGATCTTGTCGGCCACCGACTTGCCCAGGTACTGGGCGTTGAACTTGAGCAGTGCGGATTCAGGGATGCCCAGCAGCAGGATGGGCTCGGAATGCTTGAGCACCTTCACGCCCACAAAGCGGCCTTGCGTGTCCATGCCGATCAGCGTGACCACAGGCTTGCCGGAGTAGGCGGGGGTGTCCGTGATGTCGGTGGAGAGCATCACATAGCCCAGCAGCTTGCGCGGCTCGCTGGCCTGGTCGTACGCCTCCACGTAGGGCGGCTGACCCTTGCGTTCTGAGAAATGGCTGGCGCCGGGAAACACGTCCTTGCACGGCACCAGTGCGCACATGTCGCGCGCGGTAGAGAGTTCCGCAGGCAGCTCGGCCTCGTAGGCGCCTGCTGCAGCATGCGCGCGCGGCGCCAGCCAAAGTGCTGCCAACAAGACCAGAAGAAGCGTGGCGAACTGCCGACGGAGGGAAATCATGGGACTATCTTTTTGATAGCTGCTAGCGCTTATTCATCAAGCGCTAGCGGCCAATATGATGCGAAGTGGAGCGCAGTCGTCGCAACTGGCGCGCCCCAGGCCAGGGATGCAGAGCAAGGGCCGCCCCGCAGCGAGTGCATCGTCCCCCTTCCCGGCGAAGCCGAGAGAAGGGGGAAGGCGCGCAGTGCCTCAGGGGGATCGCCCTATCACCCCTCCACGATCATCCGAGTGCGCATTTCCAAATGCAGCGCATGGCAGAAGTGCGTGCAGTAGCACCAGAACACACCGGGCTTGTCGGCCACAAAGCTCACCGACTTGGTCTCCAGCGGGTTCACGATGAAGTTCACGTTGTAGTTCGGAATCGCGAAGCCGTGCGTCAGGTCTTCGATCTTGTCCAGGTTGGTCAGGATCAGCGTGACCTCGTCACCCTTCTTGAGCTTGAACTCGCGCAGGCTGAAGGCCGGGGCTTGCGAAGTCATCTTCACCGTGACCTTCTTGCCGCTGCGGAACACGCCGGACTCCTTGGGGTCCTTGACCGCCAGCGGGAACTCGTCGAGCGTGTAGACCTGCTTGGGGCGCACCAGGTCGCGCTTGAAGATGATGAAGTCATGGGGCTCGCCGCGCACGGGGTGGTCGGCCATCAGCACCATCTTCTCGCCCGAGATGTCGATGAGCTGCTCGTTCTCGGGGTGCAGCGGGCCCACGGGCAGGAAGCGGTCCTTGGAGAACTTGCAGCCCACGGCCAGGTACTTGCCGTCGGCGGCCTTGGTCTCGGACTGCGAGGCGTTCAGGTGGCCCGGCTGGTATTGCACGTCCAGGCGGTCCACCACGTACTTGGCGGTCTTGTCGCCCGCGTGGAACTTGATGGCAGCCTCCACGTTCCACTTCACGACCTGGCTGTCCAGGAACAGGGTGGTGTAGGCATTGCCACGGCCGTCGAAGGCGGTGTGCAGCGGGCCCAGGCCCAGCTCCACTTCGGCCACGATGGCGGAGTCCAGCTTTTCGAGCTTGCCGTCGAAATAGTCCAGCACCTTGGCCAGCTCGATCACGGTGCCGGTGGGCGACAGCTTGCCGGCGCAGATGAAGTATTTGCCATCGGGGCTGGCGTTCACGCCGTGGGGGTTCTTGGGCACCGAAACGTAGGCGGTGAGTGCTGTCTTGGGGTCCTTGTTGGCTTCATGGGTGCCGTCCACCACGGGCACCTTGCTGGTGCCGATGGTCTTGAACTTGCCAGCCTTCACGGCAGCCTCGATGCGGCCCACGTTGAAGAACAGGCAGGCATCGCGTTCGGCGGACATCATGTCCTCGTACTTCGCGCCCATTTCCACGTTGTACTGGTTGGTGGCGGCCAGCTTGCCGTCGTATGACGTGGCGACCAGATCGCAGTTGCCGTCGATCAGCACTTGCCAGCGCACTTCCATCGTTTCTGCATCGACGCAGCTGAACATCGAACGGTATTTGCCCGAGTCTTCCGTGCCCGTGTTGGGCAGGGGGATGGCGAACTCGCCGCCGCAGAACACGCGCGTGGTGTAGTTGATGGCAGGGTCCACCGGGTCGGCCTTGTCCGGGAAGATGCCGTGAAAGCCCTGCACGTTGGGCAGCTCGGTGATCTTGTCGCACACGAAGTAGTCGAGGCGTATGCGCGCGATGCGGCTGTTGATCTTGTCGTTGATCCAGGCGTAGCGGCCGTCGTAGTTGCCGTCCTTGTACGAGGCATGTGTGTGGTGGGTGTCGGCCACGGTGTACTTCAGGCTGCCATCGGCCTTGGTGCCCATCACAGCTTTGGATTCATTCGTGATACCCCAGCCCACCAGGGCGTCGGGTACGAAGCAGGGGATGCGGGTGATCTCGCGGCCCGAGGGCAGGCCCAGGACGCGCATGTCGCCCGTGTGGCCGCCGCTCCAGAGGCCGTAGTAGGTGTCCAGCTCGCCGGGCTTGAGGTGCACGTTGGCGCCAGCGGCGGCATGGCTGGCCGCAGGTGCTGCAGGGGCGGGGGCCGCAGGCGTTGCAGCGCTGGGCTTTTCGTTGCATGCGGCGACGCCTGCAGTCAGCCCGACCAGGGCCGCCGTGTTGATGAAGCTGCGTCGGCCCAGGCCAGCAGCGGGAAGGTGACTGTCTTTTCTCTCGGTCATGGTTTTCCTCTTTGGGATCGCTCAGTTGAAAAGGGGTGGTGCGCGTGCAGGGGGTCTGAACGCCACCCCTGTGCGTGGAAAAAGTGGTGTGTGAAAACGGGGCTGGAAGGTGGGGGCTGCAGCAGTGGTTGCCGCTGCGAGATGGGTGGTGGGTGGCGTGTCGGCCGCGAGGCACACAGGGCAATCGAGGCCCGTGGCGTCTGCCGCTACCAGGCCCTCAGCGGTCTTCACCACCAGCTTGGCGCTGCCTGTGCCGGAGCAGACCAGCTCCATGCTTCGCGGCACTACCAGCGGTGAAGCCACCGCAGCAGCCAGCGCCATGACAAACCACGCCAGCACCCAAAGGCGCAGTGTTCGCAGGTTGTGATGGCTTTGCATGGCACGAATAATAGATTCACGTAATATGAATCAATTTGATCTGGATCATGCTTTGGCGGCGCTCGCCTCTGCCCAAAAGTGCTTCTTGCACCTACAGTCAATGCACCAGTCTGAAGCGGTGCCTGTGCAATGCCCGTAGGTTTTTTCAGGCCAGGTGCTGGACGCATTTCGTCGCATTTCTCGCGCAGCCACAGGCCCTCTCAGATTTTTTTTAACCCCCAAGAACAGGATGTATGCGATGCAAAAGAAAACCGTGATGGTCGCCGTAGCGATCTTGGCCACACTGCTGGCCGGTTGTGGCGACAAGAAGTCGGAACCTGCTCCGGTGGCTGCACCCGCTGCGGTGACGGCCCCAGCGCCCGCAGCGGCCCCCGCCGCACCGGCTGCCGCAGAGAACGAACTGGGCAAGAGCGTGTTTGGCAAGACTTGCGCCATGTGCCATGCCGCTGGCGTGGCCGGTGCCCCCAAGCCGGGCGACAAGGCCGACTGGGGCCCGCGCATTGCCCAGGGCAAGGACACGATGTACAAGCACGCGATCGAGGGCTTTACCGGGGCGAAAGGCATGATGCCTGCCAAGGGGGGCTCCGCCAATCTGACCGACGCCGAGGTCAAGGCCGCCGTGGATTACATGGCCGACAAGTCGCTCTGAGCGGAGGCGCCATGCAGCAAGCTTCTCTGCCCCCTCAGGGTCTGTCGCGTCGTCGCATGGTGATGGCATTGCCCTTGCTGGGTGGTGCGGTCTGGGGTGGTGGCGCGTCAGCGGGCGCACGGGTGGTGTCTGAACGCAGCTCGCGTCCCCTGATGGGAACGCAGGTGGATATGGCGGTGGAGGGCGTTGATGGCCCGCAGCTGCGCCGCGCCATGGACCGGGCCTATGCAGAGATGCAGAGGCTGGAAGCGCTCATGAGCCGCTACCAACCCCGCAGCGTGGTCAGTCGTATCAACCTGGCTGCAGGCGTGACGCCAGTGATGGTTCCGGCCGAGGTCATGGCGGTGCTGCAGGGTGCGCAGCGTGTGTCGGCAACAAGCCGTGGGGCCTTTGATGTGACCGTGGGGGCTTTCAAGTCCTGGAACTTTGGCCCTGGCGACAAGGTGGTGCCCGGGGCCAGCGAGATCGCGCGGCAACTGCCCCTGGTGGATGCGGGCAGCCTGGTGCTGGACGTGGCCGCTGGCACGGCCTTCCTGGCCCGCCAGGGCATGGCGCTGGACCTGGGGGGCATCGCCAAGCTACCGATCCTGGAAGCCGGCATGAACATGCTGCGCTCCGAAGGGGTTGAGAACGCCATGATCAACGGTGGTGGCGACGTGCTGACCCACGGGCTGTGGCAAGGCAGGCCCTGGCGTGTGGGGCTGCGCGACCCGCGTTCCCCCGAGCGCCTGCTGGGTGTTGTGGCCGTGGCGGGCGCCGGTGTGGTGGCCTCGTCGGGCGACTATGAACGCTTCTTCTTCCACCAAGGCCAGCGCCAGCACCATGTGCTCAATCCGCGAACAGGGCGCCCGGCATCGGGCGTGCATGGCGTGAGCCTGGTGGCGCGCGACGTGGCGGCCGTCAACGGACTGGGCGCCGCGCTGATGGTGCAGGGCCCGCAGGCGGGCAGGGCACTGGCGCAGCGCATGCCGGGGCTGGCCGTGCTGATCGCCGGGCAGGACGGTGGTGTCTGGCAGTCCACCGCGATGTCGGCATTGCTGGAGCCAGTGCCGTCCTGAACCTGCTGCGGTTTATTCAGCCCGGGGCCTGTGCCTGCTCGCAATGCACCTGCAGCAGCTCACGCTCGGCCAGTGTCGCGCCAAAACGCACGGCGCTCAGGCAGCCGCCCCACACGCAGCCTGTGTCCAGCCCGAGCAGATCGCTGCGGTTGAGCCAGCCCAGCGTGGACCAGTGACCGAAAGCCATCAACGTGCCCGCTGTGCGCCGCCCCGGCACATCGAACCAGGGCATGAGGCCGGGAGGGGCGGCGCTGGCGCTTTCGGTGCTTTCAAAATCCATCACGCCGTCGGCCGAGCAAAAGCGCAGCCGGGTGAGCGCATTCACGATTACCCGCAGGCGATCCGTGCCGGTCAGGTCGTCACTCCAGCGGTCGGGGATGTTGCCGTACATGGCGTGCAGAAAATCGGGCAGGTCAGGGCCGCGCAGTACTGCATGGACTTCGTCCGCGTACGCGAGAGTCTCTGCGGCCGTCCAGGTGGGCAGCACACCGGCATGCACCATCAGCAGCGTTTGCCCCGCATGCATGTGGGTGCGGGCCAGGGGCTGCTGGCGCACCCAGTCGAGCAGGGCAGCGCGATCGGGGGCGTCCAGCACCGCGCCCAGTGTGTCGCGCCGCGAGGGCTTGCGCGCACCGTGTGCGGCGGCCAGCAGGTGCAGGTCGTGATTGCCCAGCAGGCATCGGATGGCGTCGTCATGGCGCATGCAGCGGCGCAGCACGGCGGCCGAGTCAGGCCCTCGGTTGACGAGGTCACCCAGCAGGTAGACCGTGTCGCGGCTAGGGGAAAAGCCGATGGTGTCCAGCAGGCGGCCCAGCGCGGCGTCGCAGCCCTGGATGTCGCCGATACAGTAATGCGCCATGGTGATCTTTATGAGTGAAGCACGGATTTTCTGCTGATCGCGTCGCCGACCTTGCTCAGCATGTGCCGGAGCTGGGCGTTGAGGCCGGGGACGCGCGGTGTCCGCATGGACGGGCGGCGAAATTTCTGCCCGAAACCCTCGGTGGGGTGGAGTTGCTGGAGCAGTTACGGGCGCCGTTCTGGGCGCATGGTGTTTGTGGGCGATGAATATGGTGTGGCGCAATGCACCATGACCCGCGCCATTTACTGAAAGCCATTCCCGTTGAATTGCAGCCCGGGGGGCCGCGATGCCTGGGCCCCGCAGCGCGATGACGGAGGCTGGCTGTTGGATGGCTGGGGATGTCCTGCATAACCCTCGCGAGGCGGTGGTAGTGCGGATCGGGATGGGACGCAAGGCGTCTTTTCTTGCCAATAGCCCAGCTATTGGCAAGAAAAGCAACGCAGCGAACCGCCCGAGGCCGCGCTATCACAGACCGCGGGGAGTTATGCAGGTCATCCCTGGATACCGGTGTCGGAACTCAAGGCGCGCCTGGATATTCGCAATTTACCGGGTGAGGGCCGTGGTCGCTATAACACGCGGGCGGCCCGTTTGAGGGAAGAAACGGGGCATTTGATGGAAGTGGGCGACCGCATTCGGTGCATGGGCTGGGTATTTGAGGTGCTGGCGCTGGAATGCAATCGTATCGACAACGTATTGCCCCAGCCAGAAGACGGAACCGCGGTCGCCTCCAGCAAGCATCAATACCCCGGTTGTTCAGCCAGACGCAAACCATGCATCAATGGGTGTTGGGGGTTAATGCCAAGAATTTTTAATGAAATTCTGAAAGTGGTTGCACAAAAAAGGCACATTATTCTTATAATTCGCGGGTCTTCACCCTTATCCAAAATCCAGACACCATGACCAGCTACAAAGAACTGTTGAAGCAGCGCGAAGCCCTTGAGCAACAAATCAGTGAAGCCCGGCGCCGGGAACTGTCGGACGCTGTGTCGCAGGTCCGCTCACTGGTGGCCGAATATGGGCTGACTGCCCAAGACGTGTTCCCCACCGGCAAGGCGTCTGGCAAGACAGGCCGCAGTTCTACGGCCGGCACCAAGGTGGCGCCCAAATACCGCAACCCCGCCACCGGCGAAACCTGGACAGGCCGTGGCAAGGCTCCCAAGTGGATTCAAAACGAAAACCGCGAAAAGTTTGTGATTTAAGGGTCTTTGCCCTGCATTAAAAGAGCCCGCTGATGCGGGCTTTTTTAATGGGCTACTCTTGGCCAGGACAAAAGGTGCTCAGGCGGGTGGCGCCTCGACAACTGTACGCACTGTGCGACGAACAGGAAATGCATGTGCGGTAACTTCGCGCGCAGTGTCTGCGATTTATCGGCAGCGCAATGTACTTTGTGGAGCCATTTGGTGAATCGGATGGTCATCGTTTTAATTTTGCACTGCGCGCATTGATTGCACCCTCACAGTGCACAGGCATTACGTTCAGCCTTCTGCAACCCCGGGGTTTTCCTGCGCAATCTTGCGCAATACCTGTGCCGTGAAATCGTCCGCCGGAAAGAAGGATTCCACAGCCAGCTCCTGCAAGGTCACATCCACCGGCGTTCCGAATATCGTGGTGGTGCTGATGAGGGAGAGCATTCCATGCACGCTTTCAAAGCAGAACGGCATTACCACGCCCAGCATTTCACCTGCCAGTACCAGGGCATCGGATTCCGGCGGGGCGGGATATTGCAGCAGTTCTGCCTGCAGTGCGATCAGTGCCGGGTCGGCCGTGGCCTGTATCTGCTGGCGCAGGCGTTCAAACAGGTGCGCCCGCCATTGCGCCAGATTGGCGATGCGCGGCGCCAGCCCCTGGGGGTGCAGGCTCAGCCGGAACACGTTGACAGGTGGCGCCAGCAGTTCGGGACTGACGTGGGCAGACAGCAGGGCCAGCGCGGCGCGGTTGGTGGCCACCACGTTCCAGCAGCGGTCGAGGGCAATGGCGGGGCAGGGTTCGTGGCCCTTGAGCACCAGTTCCACCGCTTGGCGCGCCGCGGCCAGCGCAGGGTCGTCCAGCGCGCGTTCGCGGTACATGGGGGCGTAGCCGGCGGCCACCAGCAGGGCGTTGCGCTCACGCAGTGGAATGGCCAGGCGCTCGCACAGGCGCAGCACCATGTCGCGGCTGGGGTTGGTGCGGCCGGTTTCCATGAAGCTCACATGGCGCGTGGAGATGTCCGCCTCGTCGGCCAGCTCCAGCTGGCTCAGGTGCCGCTGCTGGCGCCAGGTGCGCAGGTGGTCGCCAAACGAGGTGGGCCCCGCCGGTGCCACGCGGTGCGGCAAAGGATGGCGTGGAGAGCGGTGAGAGGACGGTGCGGTGGAGGTCATGGCCGCCATCCTAGGCGCTAACCGCACACGGGCCATTACCTGGCAGGTCATCGACGCGGTGCGCCAGGGCGGGAACGATGGAGCCTTCTTTCTTCCTCAACCAAGGAGCTTTCCATGTTCAAGCTGATGTCCTCCCCTCGATTCCTGCGTGCCGTGGTCTGGTTCGATGCCTCCACGGGGGTTCTACTCGGTGCCCTGCACCTGCTGCTGACAGCGCCCCTGGCCGAGTGGCTGGGCCTGCCGCCCGGGCTGCTGCAGGTGACGGGCGCCATGCTGATGGGCTATGCCGCCCTGGCGATAGCGATTGCCCGGTCTGAGCCCATGCCGCGTGGCTGGCTGTGGGTGCTGATCGTGGGCAACTTGGCCTGGGCGTTGGCCAGCCTATTGCTGCTGCTGGGCTCCACGCTCACGCCCACCTTGCTGGGCCAGGCCTATTTGCTGGTGCATGTGGTCTCGGTGGCCATGCTGGCCGAGCTGCAGTGGTTTGGCGTGCGCCGCCTGCCAACCTGGGCTGCGGCGTGATGGAGATGGTTGTTTGCTCCTGAAAATATAGCTGCTTGCGCTTGTCCATCAAGCGCCAGGGGCATTTTTTATGCCGATATCGGGCACGGGTGGCGTGGATCGGGCGACCCGACCACGCCACACAGGGTTGGGGGCCGCGTTTGCATAGCCCCACGATTGCACCGCCATGCAGGACTGCCAGAATAGGCTTTGTTGCCTTTCACAGGAGTTTGCCATGGCCGTATCACGCAAGTTGTCGCCCAAGCCCGCCCGCCACGCGTTTGCCAACACCCTCAAGAGTTTCAAAACGGCGTCTGGCAAAGAAGGCCAGTTCTACTCGCTGCCCGCGCTGGCCAAGCAGTTCCCCCAGATCCAGCGCTTGCCAGTGTCGATCCGCATCGTGCTCGAATCGGTGCTGCGCAATTGCGATGGCCGCAAGGTGACCGCCGAGCATGTGCAACAGCTTGCGCACTGGGCGCCCAATGCCGCGCGTACCGACGAGATTCCGTTTGTCGTCTCCCGCGTGGTGCTGCAGGACTTCACCGGCGTGCCGCTCTTGGCCGACCTGGCCGCCATGCGCAGCGTGGCCGTGAAACTGGGCAAGAACCCCAAGAAGATCGAGCCGCTGGTGCCCGTGGACCTGGTGGTGGACCACTCCATCATGGTCGACCACTACGGCAAGAAGAATTCGCTCGACCTGAACATGAAGCTCGAATTCCAGCGCAACCGCGAGCGCTACGAATTCATGAAGTGGGGCATGCAGGCCTTCGACACGTTTGGCGTGGTGCCGCCGGGCTTTGGCATCGTGCACCAGGTCAACCTCGAATACCTGGCGCGCGGCGTGCACAAGCGCAAGGACGGTGTGTACTACCCCGACACCCTCGTGGGCACCGACAGCCACACCACCATGATCAACGGCATTGGCGTGGTGGGCTGGGGCGTGGGTGGCATTGAGGCCGAGGCCGCCATGCTGGGCCAGCCGGTGTACTTCCTCACGCCCGACGTCGTGGGCTTTGAGATGACGGGCCAGCTGCGCGAGGGCGTGACCGCCACCGACTTGGTGCTCACGGTGACCGAACTGCTGCGCCAGCACAAGGTGGTGGGCAAGTTCGTGGAGTTTTTTGGTGAAGGCACGCGCACCCTGGCGTTGCCCGATCGGGCCACCATCGGCAACATGGCACCCGAATACGGCGCGACCATGGGGTTCTTCCCGGTGGACGAAAAGACCATCGACTACTTCAAGGGCACGGGCCGCACCAAGGCCGAGATCGAAGCGTTTGAGGCCTACTTCAAGGCCCAGGGCCTGTTTGGCGTGCCGCTGGCGGGCGAGGTGGACTATTCGCAGGTGGTGAAGCTCGACCTTGGCAGCGTCACCCCCAGCCTGGCTGGCCCCAAGCGCCCACAAGACCGCATCGAGCTGGGCAAGGTCTGCAGCCAGTTTGCCGACCTGTTCAGCAAGCCCAATGCACAAAATGGTTTCAACCGCCCGGCCGAGCTGCTGCACACGCGCCACCATGTCCGGGCCAGTGATGCTCCTGTCGATGTGGGCGCTCCGGCAGAGGTGCCAGCACCATCGGGTGCACCGCGATTCATCGTGGAGATGGAGCAGAACAAGCCCACGCTGGCGGCCGCGCATGCCGAAGTCCCCGCCCAGCAAGCCAGCCGCACGGGTGACGTGACCGTGGGCAATGGCGACGTGCTGATTGCCGCCATCACCAGCTGTACCAACACCAGCAACCCCAGCGTGCTGCTGGCCGCAGGCCTCTTGGCCAAGAAGGCAGTGGAGGCGGGGCTCAAGGTCAAGCCGCACATCAAGACCTCGCTCGCCCCTGGCTCGCGCATCGTCACCGAATACCTCACGCAGACCGGCTTGCTCCCTTACCTGGAAAAGCTGGGCTTTGCGCTGGCGGGTTACGGCTGCACCACCTGTATCGGCAATGCGGGCGACCTCACGCCCGAGCTGAACGAGGCCATCACCAGCAACGACCTGGTGTGTGCCGCGGTGCTGTCGGGCAACCGCAACTTCGAGGCGCGCATCCATCCCAACCTCAAGGCCAACTTCCTGGCCAGTCCGCCGCTGGTGGTGGCCTATGCCATCGCCGGCACGGTGCTCAAGGACCTGATGACCGAGCCGGTGGGCAAGGGCAAGGGTGGCAAGGACATCTACCTGGGCGACATCTGGCCCAGCAGCGAAGAGGTGCACGCCCTGCTCAAGTTCGCCATGAACGGCAAGGCCTTCCGCGAGAACTACGCCAAGGTGGCCACCGACCCTGGCAAGCTGTGGGAAAAGATCAAGGGCGTGAGCGGCACCGCCTACACCTGGCCCGCCAGCACCTACATTGCAGAGCCTCCGTTTTTTGCACAGTTCGCTCTTGAAAAAGGAGCTGCTAACGCAGATCCATCAAGCGCTGGAGGCCAAAATGATGCCAAACTTCCATCGGTGATCGGTGCCCGCATCATGGCGCTGTTTGGCGACTCCATCACCACTGACCACATCTCGCCCGCAGGCTCCATCAAGGAAAGCTCACCCGCTGGCCAGTGGCTGCGGCAGCATGGCGTCCAAAAGGCCGACTTCAACAGCTACGGCGCGCGCCGGGGCAACCACGACGTGATGGTGCGCGGCACCTTTGCCAACGTGCGCATCAAGAACCTGAT
The DNA here is from genome assembly GCF_964252975.1 of Acidovorax sp. LjRoot38. Lineage (NCBI taxonomy): Bacteria > Pseudomonadati > Pseudomonadota > Betaproteobacteria > Burkholderiales > Comamonadaceae > Acidovorax > Acidovorax sp. LjRoot38. The sequence goes on from NZ_CAXUPT020000006.1 coordinate 49,550, forward strand.
GATCCCGCCCACAGCCGACGGCTCGCGCGAAGAGGGGGGGGTGACCGTGTTCCAGAACGAAGGCGCGCTGCAGGGCGAGAAGATGTTCATCTTCGATGCCGCCATGCAGTACATGGCGCAAAAGACGCCCACGGTGATCTTTGCGGGCGAGGAATACGGCACCGGCTCCAGCCGCGACTGGGCCGCCAAGGGCACGCAGCTGCTCGGCATCAAGGCCGTGGTGGCGCGCAGCTTTGAGCGCATCCACCGCTCCAACCTGGTGGGCATGGGGGTGCTGCCGCTGCAGTTCAAGGCGGGCGAATCGTGGGAGACGCTGGGCCTTACGGGCAATGAGCTGATCGATGTGGTGCCCGACCCGGCGCTCACGCCACAAAGCGACGCGCAACTGGTCATCCGCCGCGCGGACGGCTCGCGCCAGGAAGTCACCGTCACGCTGCGCATCGACACGCCCATCGAGGTGGACTACTACCAGGCCGGCGGCATCCTGCCGTTTGTGCTGCGCCAGTTGTTGCAGGGGTGACACTGCCCTGTCGGCGGTGCAGGGCACCGGCATCGTCGGCAACGGGGCTTCGGCCCCGTTTTGCATGGAGCCCGATGGTGGGGGGAAACACGCACCCCCGCGCCTTACTCGTCGATACACTTGTGACGCTATGTAGAACCCGGTAGAAACACTCCAGACCATGCCGCTGTCGTCCTCTCCCACCCGCACTCCGCCTGCGCGTTCACCGTGGGCGGATGCGCCCGCCCTGACGGTGGTGCTGGTGGTCGCAGCATTGACGCTGGTGATCGTGCCAGTGGCCCAGATGCTGGGGCCGGGGGCGGGTTCCCAGCACGGCCTGGAGCCATTTATGGAACTGGTGGCGGTTCTGTTGGGGTTGCTGGTGGTATCGGTATCCCTGCACACACTGGACCCGTCCGAGCAGGCCCGGGCCAATGTGCTGGTGGCAGGCTTTGGTGTCGCGGCGGTGTGCAATTTTCTGCACGGCGTGCTGGCACATTCCACGCCCGTGCACATGCCATCGGGCACGGCCCACATCTCACTGTGGCTGAGCAGCTGGGCGCGGGTGGTCGAAGTCGTCACCCTGCTGCTCACAGCCGCTCGGCTGGCAATGCCCGGCCCGGCCAAGGTTTGGCTGGCCGCCTCGGGCGTGGTGGCGCTGCTGCTGGTGGGCTCGGCCATGGGGCCCCTGCCGGGCTGGTTTGCCGCTGCAGCGGGCGGGTCATTGCGGCAATACCTGGCCTTTGTGCTCGTGGTGGCGCTGGGCGTAGCCGCAGTATGGCTCCACCGCAATCCGGGCCGGCGCGAACGGGTGTTTGCCTGGGCAGCCGTGGCCTTTCTGGGGGGGGAGCTGGTGGTGGGCCTGATGGGTGGGCATTCGTCCATCGGGGGGCCGTTGGCGCACGGTCTGCGGGTTTTGGCGTATGCGTTGTTGTACCAGGCCGTTTTTGATGCGGGCATACGGGCGCCGTTCGCCCGTGTGCAGGAGGCCGAGCGGCGCCTGCGCGAGAGTGAAGGGCGTCTGTCGCTGCTTGGGCGCAACCTGCCCCACAGCGTGTTGTTCCAGGTGGTGCGCGAGCTGGATGGCAGCTCACACTTTGTGCACATGGGCGATGCGATCGAGCGGCTCAATGGGGTGACGGTGCAAGAGGTCATGGCCGATTTCCGGGTGTTGTATCGCCAGGTGTTGCCCGAAGACATCGACCGCCTGCGACAGGCCGAGCGGCAGTCTTTTCTGACCATGACCAGCATGGAGGCCGTTTTTCGCGTGCGCCGCACCGATGGCCAGATACGCTGGATGCACCTGAGTTCATCGCCCCGTCTGCTCGACGACGGGCGTGTGCTGTGGGATGGTGTACAGACCGACATCACGGCCCACCGCCTGGCCGAGGAGGCTGCGCATGCCCACGAAGCCCTGATGGCCAACATGCTGCGCCAGGTGCCCGGCGGTGTGGCGCGCTTGGACCGGGATCTGCGCGTCTTGTATGTCAATGCGCAGCAGGCCAGCTGGCTCTACCGCAAGCCCGAGGAGCTGCAAGACCGCCTGCTGCAGGAGGTGATCCCGGCCGATGTTTTCGCCCGCATGCAGCCCCATTTCGCCAAGGCCTTTGCGGGCGAGACGGCCGTGTTCGAGAACCGCATGGACGGGCCTGACGGCCTGCAGGTTCGCCACACCACCATCGCGCCCGAGAGCGTTACCGAGCAAGGCGTGCCTGCCGTTGTGCTGTTTGCCTACGATCTGACCGGGCTCAAGCGCGTGGAGGCCGAGCTGGCCGACCAGAAGGCCCATCTGGCCCGCGTGGTCAACGCCATGCCCGACATGGTGTTCTTGAAGGATGCCAGCGGCGTGTACCTGTCCGTCAATCCGGTGTTCGAGCGATTTGCGGGCAGGTCGGAGCGGCAGATCGTGGGCTGCAACGATTTTGACCTGGTGGCCCCCGCCGAGGCTGAGCGCTTTCGCAAATACGACCAACGCGCCATGCAGGCCTGGCAGCCGCTGGTTTACGAAGAAACACTGACCTTTGCCGAAGATGGCTACCGAGGCCAGTTCGAGACCATCAAGACCCCCATCCGTGACCTGACCGGCCGGGTGACGGGGGTGCTGGGGGTGTGCCGCGACATCACAGACCGCAAGCGCGCAGAACAAGAAATCGAGCGCCTGGCCTTCTTCGACGCCCTCACAGGCCTGCCCAACCGCCGCCTGCTGCTGGACCGCCTGCAACGCTCCATCGCCGCCTGCCAGCGCACCAAGAACCTCGGCGCCCTGCTGTTCATCGACCTCGATAACTTCAAAGACCTCAACGACACCCTGGGCCACGACATGGGCGACCAGCTCCTGTCCCAGGTCGCCACCCGCCTGGTGGGCAGCGTGCGCGAAGCCGACACCGTGGCCCGCTTTGGCGGCGACGAATTCGTCGTCATGCTCGAAGCCCTGGCCCCCGACCTGCAAGACGCCGCCACCCAGGCAGAAACCGTGGCCGAGAAACTCCTGGCCAGCCTGAACCAGCCCTTTGAGCTCGACGGCGCCCAGCACTACAGCACCCCCAGCATCGGCATCACCCTCTTTGGCGACGAACGCCTCACGGTGGACGAACTCCTCAAGCGCGCAGACCTGGCCATGTACCAGGCCAAAGCGGCAGGGCGCAACACCCAGCGCTTCTTCGACCCCGACATGCAAGCGGCCGTCAACGCCCGCTCCAACCTGGAAGCCGACCTGCGCCAGGGCCTGGCCCGGGGCGAACTGCTGGTGCACTACCAGCCCGTCGTGGACCACCAATCCCAGCTCATGGGCGCAGAAGCCCTGGTGCGCTGGCGCCACCCCCAGCGCGGCATGATCAGCCCCGGCGACTTCATCCCCCTGGCCGAACAGACCGGCCTGATCCTCCCTTTAGGCCAATACGTGCTGCAAACCGCCTGCGAACAACTGCAGCGCTGGGGCCAGCACGAAGCCACCGCCCACCTGTCCATCTCGGTCAACGTCAGCGCCCGGCAGTTCAGGCAACCGGGCTTCGTGGCCGAAGTGCTGCAGACCCTCAAGAACCACCACGCAGACCCCCGCAAACTCAAGCTCGAACTCACCGAAAGCCTGCTGCTGGGAGACATCGAAGACACCATCGCACGCATGGTGCAGCTCAAGAGCGAAGGCGTGGGCTTTGCACTGGATGACTTTGGCACCGGCTACTCCTCCTTGAGCTACCTCAAGAGATTGCCCCTGGACCAGGTCAAGATCGACCAGAGCTTTGTGCGGGACGTGCTGACGGACCCCAACGACGCGGCGATTGTGCGGACCATCCTGGCGCTGGCCAAGAGCCTGGACCTGGAGGTGGTGGCCGAGGGGGTGGAGACGACGGGGCAGCTGAGTTTCCTGAGGCTGCATGGGTGTGAGGGGTTTCAGGGGTATCTGTTTGGGCGCCCGGTACCCATGGATGTGTTTGCGCGCGAACACCAGCTGGGCCTGTTTGCCCAGCCCGCGCTGGCCCTGCCGGAAGGACGCAAGCCATGACCGAGCCGGGCATTCTCTGGGTGGACAGCGACACGCAGCATGCAGCGGCAGCGCGGCATCTGATCGCCACCCGCTACCCCGACTGGCGTGTCGTGAACAGCCCCACGCCCGAGGCCGCCCGGGCGCCGCTGGCGTCGCAGGCCTGGGATGCCGTGGTGTTGTGCCTCAAGCCTTCAGTGCAGGACCTGCCTGGCGTGCTGGAGCTGTGCGCGGGCCGTCCGGTGCTGATGTGCATCGACGCCCACCAGGAGGCATTGGCCGCACGCGCGTTTCGCTGCGGGCTGGGTGACTACATGGTGCGCGAGGCAGATGGTGTGGCACACCTGCCGGAGCTTTTGCACCGTCTGGCCGTGCTGCTGCAGGGAGCCCAGGGGCAGGGCCAGCCCGTGCGCATGGTGGACGCCCGCATCTGGCAAGAAGCGCTAACTTTGCTGCAGGAGCAGCGCACGGCCCTGCAGGCCACCCTGGCCAGCATGAGCCAGGGCATCTTCAAGACGGCGCCGGATGGCAGCATCACCGTCTACAACCAGCGTGTGCTGGAACTGCTCAATCTGCCCGAATCGCTGATGGCCACGCGGCCCACGCTGGCCGACTTGACCCGCATCCAGGCCGAGCGCGGAGACTTTGGCGAAGGCCACCGCCTGGTGGACCGGCGCGGGCATGACTACGTGGCAGGGGGGGCCGTGGCGCCTGCGCCCGCCGTCTACTGGCGCACCACATCCGATGGCCGCACGTTTGAAGTGCGCACCACCGGGCTGCCCGATGGGGGCCTCGTGCGCACCTTTGCCGATGTCAGCGACTACGTGCGCGTTGAGAACGAGCTGCGCGAGAGCGAGGCGCGCTTTCGATCGCTGAGTGACCTGTCGTCCGACTGGTACTGGGAGCATGACGCCGAAGGGCGCTTTGTGCAGCTGGCGGGCGACCTGAGCGTCAATGGCATCCCGCTGTCCAACGTGATGGGCCGCACGCGCTGGGAGATCGGCGCGCTCAACATGACCGAGACCGACTGGGCTGCGCACCGCGCGGTGCTGCAGGCCCACCAGCCGTTTCGCGACCTGGAGCTGCAGCGTCAGCGGCCCGATGGCAGCATGCACTGGATCTCGGTCAGCGGTGTGCCTGTGTTTGACGCGCAGGGCGCCCTGTGGGGCTACCGGGGCGTGGGCCGCGACATTACCGAGCGCAAGCGGGTCGAGAGCCAGATCGAGCAGCTGGCGTTTTACGATGTGCTCACCGGCCTGCCCAACCGCCGCTTGCTGGTGGACCGGCTGCAGCGCGCCACGGCGGCCGTGGCACGCTCAGGCGCGCAAGGGGCTCTGCTGTTCATCGACCTGGACAACTTCAAGGACCTCAACGACACCCTGGGCCACGATACAGGCGACCAGCTGCTGGTGCAGGCGGCCCAGCGTCTGAAGGCTTGCGTGCGCGAGGCTGACACCGTGGCACGGTTTGGCGGCGATGAATTCGTGGTGCTGGTGGAAGGCCTGAGTGCCGATGGCCCGCACGCAAGTGCCGAGGCCGCGCTGGTGGCCAGCCATATCGCCACCACGCTGGGCAAGCCCTACGCGCTGGGCGATACCAGCCACCACAGCACCCCGAGCATCGGTATTGCGCTGTTTGGCCAGCAGACCGTGAGTGTGGACGAGCTGCTCAAACACGCGGACCTGGCGATGTACCAGGCCAAGGCTGCAGGGCGCAACACCCAGCGCTTCTTCGACCCTGACATGCAGGCCGCAGTGAGCAACCGCGCGGCCCTGGAGGCCGATCTGCGCCGAGGTCTGCAAGACAAGGAACTGGTGCTGTACTACCAGCCCGTTGTGGACGGCAAGGGCCGCCTGCAGGGCGCAGAAGCCCTGGTGCGCTGGAAGCACCCCCGGCGTGGGCTGGTGTCGCCAGCTGAATTCATTCCGCTGGCCGAGCAGACAGGGCTCATCCTGCCGCTGGGGCAATGGGTGTTGCAGGCCGCTTGCGAGCAGCTGGTGGTGTGGTCACGCAGCTCGCTCACGCGACAGTTCTTCCTGTCGGTGAACGTGAGCGTGCGGCAGTTTCGCCAGCCCGATTTTGTGGAGCAGGTGCTGGGCTCGCTGCAGTCCAGCGGGGCCAACCCCGAGCGCCTGAAGCTGGAACTGACGGAAAGCCTGCTGCTGGCCGATGTGGAGGATGTGATCTCGCGCATGGAGTACCTGCGGCGCTATGGTGTGGGCTTCTCGCTGGACGACTTTGGCACCGGCTATTCCTCCTTGAGCTACTTGAAGCGCCTGCCGCTGGACCAGCTCAAGATTGACCAGAGTTTTGTGCGCGATCTACAGACCGACCCCAACGATGCCGCCATCGTGCGAACCATTCTTGCGCTGGCGCACAGCCTGGACCTGGCCGTGGTGGCCGAAGGCGTGGAGACCACGGGCCAGCTGGAGTTCCTGCAGCGCCATGGCTGCCAGGCGTTCCAGGGCTACCTGTTTGGCCGCCCCATGCCACCAGAGGTTCTGGAGCGGGCGCTGCGGCCTGCGCTGTGACGAGCGACGTATGGCGTGGTGTGGTGTCTGGATGTGGTTGCAGCGCCCCTGCGCCATGACAAACACCCAGGCACGCCCGCACGGCACAATCGGTGCATGAAGAAGCAGGTATTGGTCGCCGGTGGCGGCATTGGCGGCTTGGCCGCCGCGTTGGGCGCATCGCGCGCGGGGTGGGATGTGCGGCTGTATGAACGCGCGGCAGCATTCAGCGAAGTGGGCGCCGGCGTGCAGATCGGGCCGAACGTAGTGCGCCGCTTACAGGCCTGGGGCCTGCAGCAGCCGTTGCAGGCGGTGGCCGCGTTCCCCAGCCGCTTGCAGGTGCGCAACGCCGTCAGTGGCAAGGAACTGGCCGTGCTGCCGTTGGGCCCCACGGCGGTGCAGCGCTATGGTGCGGCCTACGCCACCATCCACCGCGCCGACCTGCATGGCCTGCTGCTTTCCGCGGTGACCAAATACACCGACACGCAGTTGCATCTGGAGCACGCCATCGACGGATTCACCGATGCCGAGGGCGTCGTGACTGTTCGCACCAGCCGGGGCAAGGAGGTGGAAGGCGATGCGCTCATTGGTGCCGATGGTCTGTGGAGCCGCACGCGCACCCAGCTGCTCGGTGCCGTGCCGCCCCGCGTGACGGGGCACCTGGCCTACCGCGCGCTGGTGCCGCAGCATGCGCTGCCCGATGCATTGCGCACAGGCCAGGTCACCGCCTGGCTGGGTCCGCGCCTGCATGCTGTGCAGTACCCCGTGCGCCGGGGCGAGCTGCAGAACATCGTCGTCATTGTGCAAGGCCCCGCGCCGCACGATCTGGAAAACTGGGACCACGCTGCCAATGCTGCGGGCCTGGAGCACGCCCTGCAAGGCACCTGCACGGCGCTGCAGGATGTCGTGCGCAGCGTAGGTGCCGCCGGTGGCCCCGGCTGGCGCCTGTGGCCGCTGTGCGACCGCCCTCAGGTGCGCGCTGCCGACGAGATGGCGCAAGGCCTGGTGGCCCTGTTGGGGGATGCGGCCCACCCCATGCGCCCCTACCTGGCCCAGGGCGCTGGCATGGCCATTGAAGACGCGGCCGAGCTGCACCGTGCGCTGGCCATGCACGACCTGGACGTGCCGCTGCGCCTTACCCGCTACGCCCTTAACCGCTGGGAGCGAAACGCCCGGGTGCAGGCGCGCTCCATCCGCAACGGCCGCATCTTCCATGCCACCGGGCCTGTGCGCTGGGGCCGCGATCTGTCGCTGCGCCTGCTGGGCGAGCGGTTGCTGGATGTGCCCTGGTTGTACCGGGGCGATGGCTCCAGCGCCAGTTCGTTGTGAGTTCATTGCAGTGGTCGGGGTGGTGGTAACTGCCCGCCCCGAGTCGCCCGGTTCATGACCCTGCAGGGTGGGTGAACAGCGCCGCCAGGTTGTCAGGATATTCCCTATCCGGGGCAACCCCTGCATGCGCTGCGCGGGATGAACTTTGCGCAGTGTGCCACGCTCTATCCCTGTGTGTGCAAAGCCCCGAAAAGGCAACGGATGCGCCAGCGAATTTGCTGTTCAACCGCACGCCGTGGTGCTACAAAGGGCCAAGCCGGTAGCGATTCCCACTGCAACACCGTGGCACCACCCGAGCACGCCGGGGGTGCCGCCACAGGAGGTCGTATGGATGCCATCAGCAGTTTCGCCGCGCGTTATGCCCGTAGCCGCGAAGAGGAAATGTCGATTGACGAGTACCTCGCCGAGTGCAAGCGCGATCCCATGGCCTACGCCACGGCCGCCCAGCGCATGCTGGCCGCCATTGGCGAGCCCGATATGGTGGACACGCGCAATGACCCGCGCATGTCACGGCTTTTTGCCAACAAGGTCATCAAGCGCTACCCGGCCTTTGCCGAGTTCTACGGCATGGAGGACGCCATCGAGCAGGTGGTGAGTTTCTTTCGCCATGCTGCGCAAGGGCTGGAAGAGCGCAAGCAGATTCTTTATCTGCTGGGCCCTGTGGGCGGCGGCAAGAGTTCGATCGCCGAGCGCCTCAAGCACCTGATGCAGAAGGTGCCTTTCTATGCGCTCAAGGGCTCGCCGGTGAACGAATCGCCGCTGGGCCTGTTTGATGCGCTGGAGGACGGCCCCGTGTTGGAGGAACAGTTCGGCATCCCCCGCCGCTACCTGCAGCGTGTGCTCTCGCCGTGGGCGGTCAAGCGGCTCGACGAGTTTGGCGGCGACATCCGCCAGTTCCGCGTGGTCAAGCGCTACCCCAGCATCTTGAAGCAGGTGGGCATTGCCAAGACCGAGCCGGGCGATGAGAACAACCAGGACATCTCCAGCCTGGTGGGCAAGGTGGACATCCGCAAGCTAGAAACCTTTGCGCAGGATGACACCGACGCCTACAGTTACAGCGGAGGCCTCTGCCTGGCCAACCAGGGCCTGCTCGAATTCGTTGAAATGTTCAAGGCACCCATCAAGGTGTTGCACCCGCTGCTCACGGCCACGCAGGAGGGCAACTATAAGGGCACGGAGGGCTTTGGCGCCATTCCGTTTGACGGCGTGGTGCTGGCGCACAGCAACGAGAGCGAGTGGAAGGCATTTCGCAACAACAAGAACAACGAGGCGTTTCTGGACCGCATCTACATCGTCAAGGTGCCGTACTGCCTGCGCGTGAGTGAAGAGACCCGCATCTACGAAAAACTCATCCGCGAGTCGTCGCTGGGCAACGCCGTGTGCGCGCCGGGCACGCTCAAGATGATGGCGCAGTTCGCCATCCTCACGCGGCTGAAGGAGCCCGAGAACTCCAGCATCTTCAGCAAGATGCAGGTGTACGACGGCGAGAGCCTGAAGGACACCGACCCGCGCGCCAAGAGCTACCAGGAGTACCGCGACTACGCAGGCGTGGACGAGGGCATGACGGGTATATCGACCCGCTTTGCGTTCAAAATTTTGTCGAAGGTGTTCAACTTTGACAGTGCCGAAGTGGCCGCCAACCCGGTGCACCTGATGTATGTGCTGGAGCAGCAGATCGAGCGCGAGCAGTTCCCTGCCGAGCTGGAGACCAAGTACACCAGCTACATCAAGGAGTTCCTGTCCCCCCGCTATGCCGAGTTCATTGGCAAGGAGATCCAGACCGCCTACCTGGAGAGCTACAGCGAATACGGCCAGAACATCTTTGACCGCTACGTGACCTACGCCGACTACTGGATCCAGGACAACGAGTACCGCGACACCGACACCGGCGAGGTGTTCGACCGGGGCGCACTCAACGCCGAGCTGGAAAAGATCGAGAAGCCTGCAGGCATTGCCAACCCGAAGGACTTTCGCAACGAGATCGTCAATTTTGTGCTGCGCGCGCGCGCCAACAACCAGGGCCAGAACCCCAGCTGGACCAGCTACGAGAAGCTGCGCCTGGTGATCGAGAAGAAGATGTTCTCCAACACCGAAGAGCTGCTGCCCGTGATCAGCTTCAACGCCAAGGCCAGCGCCGAAGAGGCGCGCAAGCACGAGGACTTTGTCACCCGCATGGTGAACAAGGGCTACACGCCCAAGCAGGTGCGGCTGTTGTGTGAGTGGTACTTGCGTGTGCGCAAGAGCAGCTGATCAAGGGACTGGATTGCCAGCGCAGCCCTGCGGGCGCTGGTTCATGCATGGGGGCAACGGATGGCATTGCAAATCATCGATCGCAGGCTCGCTGGCAAGAACAAGTCGGTGGGCAACCGCGAGCGATTTGTTCGCCGTTACAAGGAACAGATCGCGGACGCGGTGCGCCGTGCTGTCTCGCAGCGCGGCATCCGCGACATGGAGCAGGCCGAGAGCATCACCATACCGCGCAAGGACATCAGCGAGCCCGTGTTCCACCATGGCCAAGGCGGCATCCGAGACACCGTGCACCCCGGCAACGCAGAACATGTGCGCGGCGACCGCATCGAACGGCCCCTGGGCGGAGCGGGCGGGCGCGGCTCGCAGGCCAGCGACAGTGGGGAGGGCGAGGACGACTTCACCTTCACGCTGACCAAGGAAGAGTTCATGCAGCTCTTTTTTGAAGACCTGGCGCTGCCGCACCTGCTGCGCACCCACATCGGCGAGAACCCGCAGTGGAAGTCGCGCCGCGCGGGCTACAGCCAGGATGGAATCCCCAACAACCTGGCTGTGCTGCGCACCATGCGCGGGGCGCTGGGGCGGCGCATTGCGCTGGGCAAGTCGACCCACCGCGAGCTGCTGGCGCTGCAGGCCGAGCTGGACGCCCTGCTGGCGCAGGACGACGGCACGAGCGAAGCGGTGGCCGAGCTGCAGCGCCGCATCGATGCGCTGACGGCGCGCATCGACAAGATTCCGTACCTCGACCCCATCGACCTGCGCTTTCGTGCGCGTACACCGGTGCCAGTGCCCAGCAGCCAGGCGGTGATGTTCTGCGTGATGGACGTGTCGGGTTCCATGGACGAGACGCGCAAGGATCTGGCCAAGCGGTTCTTCATCCTGCTGTACCTGTTTCTTACGCGGCACTACGAGACCATCGACATCGTGTTCATCCGCCACCACACCCAGGCGGCCGAGGTAAGCGAGGAGCAGTTCTTTCACTCCACCGAGAGCGGCGGCACCGTGGTCAGCAGCGCGCTGGCGTTGCTGGACCAGATCATCCGTGCGCGCTATCCGCAGGGCGACTGGAACATCTACGTGGCCCAGGCCAGTGATGGCGACAACTTTACCAACGACAGTGGCATCTGCCGCAACCTGCTGGTGGACAAGATCCTGCCGCTGGTGCGCTACTTTGCCTATGTGCAGGTGGCAGAAGAGGAGCAGAACCTGTGGGACGAGTACAGCCAGTTGATGCCGCTGTTCTCCCACTTTGCAATGCGCAAGGTCGCCGCACCCGGCGACATCTACCCGGTGTTCCGCGACCTCTTCAAGAAAGAGGGGGTGGCCGCATGAACAACGTTGTGCAGTATCCCGTGCTGGAGCGCCGCATCAGCGACAACCCCTGGAAGGCCGCCGCCGTGGGTGAGCGCCGCCACCGCGCCGTGCCCGGCCAGCCCCTGCCTGCGGGCGCGCGGCCTGCCGAGCCGTTGCCCGACCCGAGCGACTGGACGTTTGAGCTGATCGAGCGCTACCACGCCGCCATTGCCGCCACGGCAGAGCGCTTTGGCCTCGACACCTACCCCAACCAGCTGGAGATCATCACCGCCGAGCAGATGATGGATGCCTACTCCAGCGTGGGCATGCCGGTGAACTACCGGCACTGGAGCTACGGCAAGGAGTTTCTGGCCACCGAGCGGCGCTACCGGCGCGGGCACATGGGGCTGGCGTATGAGATCGTCATCAACTCCAACCCCTGCATCAGCTACCTGATGGAGGAGAACACCACCGCCATGCAGGCGCTGGTGATTGCGCATGCGGCCTACGGGCACAACAGCTTCTTCAAGGGCAACTACCTGTTTCGCATGTGGACCGACGCGTCCAGCATCATCGACTACCTGGTGTATGCCAAGGACTACGTGGCCCAGTGCGAAGAGCGCTACGGCATGGCCGAAGTGGAGCGGCTCATGGATTCGTGCCACGCGCTGGCCAACTTTGGAGTGGACCGCTACCGCCGCCCCTCCAAGAAGAACCTGGCGCGCGAACGGCTGGAGCGCGCGCAGCGCGAGGCCTATGCCCAGCAGCAGGTGAACGAGCTGTGGCGCACCCTGCCCATGCGTCCCGGCAAGGAGGATGCCACGCAGGAGCACAACCGCTTTCCGCAGGAGCCGCAAGAGAACATCCTGTACTTCATCGAAAAAAACGCGCCCCTGCTGGAACCCTGGCAGCGCGAGATCGTGCGCATCGTGCGCAAGATCGCGCAGTATTTCTACCCGCAGCGCCAGACCCAGGTGATGAACGAAGGCTGGGCCACCTTCTGGCACTACACGCTGCTCAATACGCTGTACGACGAGGGCTACCTGAGCGACGGGGTGATGATCGAATGGCTGGGCTCGCACACCAACGTCATCTACCAGCCGCCCGTGGGCCACCGCGCCTACAGCGGCATCAACCCCTATGCGCTGGGGTTTGCCATGTACCGCGACATCCAGCGCATCTGCCAGAACCCCACAGAGGAGGATCGGCACTGGTTCCCCGACATCGCAGGCACACCCTGGCTGCCCGCGCTGGACCACGCCATGCGCAACTTCAAGGACGAGAGTTTCATCGGCCAGTACCTCAGCCCGCATCTGATGCGCGAGATGCGTCTGTTTGCGCTGCACGACGATGCCAACGAGCGCGAGCTGGTGGTCAGCGAGATCCACGATGAGAACGGCTACCGCCGCCTGCGCCAGATGCTGTCGCAGCAGTACGACCTGGGCACGCGCGAGCCCAACATCCAGGTCTGGAACGTGAACCTGCGCGGCGACCGCAGCCTGACCCTGCGCCACACCCAGTTCCAGGGCCGCCCGCTGGCCGACGACACGCAGGAGGTGCTGCGGCATGTGGCGCGCCTGTGGGGTTTTGGGGTGCAGATCGAGAGTGTGGATGCCGATGGCAACCACCCCGTGCTGCTGCACTCGGTGGCCTCATCGGCCGCGTGAACAACAGGGGCTGAGCGGGGGGGGGAGGTGGCAGCGCGATGCGCGCCTGCAGACCTGCTGTACGCGCCATGGGCCAGCGCCCATTTTTTGCAGGAAGATTGCTATTAAATATATAGCTGGATACGCTCGTTGGATAAGCGCTAAGGCCTGTTTTTGCTTGGTGTTTTGGAGGCTGCCGACGATGAGGGACCATTGCGCCATTCAGGCGGCGGCAGCGGCCCCACGCAGTGGGCAGTCCGTGGCCACCCGCTCGGCCAGAGTCTGGCGCAGGGCCTGCAGCGCGGCAATGCGTGCGTCGATCTCCTGCAGCTTCACTGCCAGCACCTGGGTCAGCGCTGGGCCGGGGTCGGCGGCGTCCCAGATGGCGGGCAGCCGGTCGCCAATCTCTGCCAGCGTAAAGCCCAGCTGCTGCGCGGTGCGGATGTACTGCACCAGCATCGACGTTTCGGCCGGGTAGTCGCGGTAGCCATTGGCCAGGCGTCGCGATCGGATGAGGCCTTGTTGTTCGTAAAAGCGCAGTGCCTCGCGGCTCAGGCCGGAAGCATTGGCGAGTTCACCGATCAGCATGGGGGTTTCCTTGTGGCGTGAAAACAAATGCCACCCCTGGAAGGGGCTTGACCCTGAAGCGTACTTCAGGGCTGAACCTCGGGGCTTCTTTCATCCCCAGGTTGATCCTCATGCCCTTATCTTCAATTCCCACTCCGCGCTACCTGCGTATCGTGCGCGCCAGCGGCTGGTACGACCTGCTGGTGACCTGGCCTTTTGTGCTGCCGTGGACCTTTGCGTGGCTGTATGCCCAGTTGGGCATGTTGGCCGCCGTGCTGGGCCTGCCCGGCACCCTGCACCCGTTGGACACCACCCACATGTTGCTGGCCAACCTGCTCGGCTCGGTAGTGGTGGTGTGGTCTATCGCGCGCATGGTTGCGCCCAGCTTGCTGCTGGGGCGCTTGGATGGCGTGGCGCGGTTTCTGTTTGCGGCCTGGCAGATCTATGCCGTGGCCCACGGCGCCAATGTGATCGTGCTGGGCTTCACGCTGTTTGAGCTGCTGTTTGGTGTGCTGCAGTGGTGGCGCGTGGCGGGCACGTCCCCAGCACGGGTCAGTGTGCTGGCACCGGCAGGCACCTGAACGCCAGGGCGCCTGTCGCCAGCATGGCGGCAATGGTCAGCATCACAGCCACATACGGGTCTGCGCCCTGTGCGGCGGCGATGGAGGCTGCCACGCCGGTCACCCACTGCATCAGTGCCACGCCCAGAAACAGCGCCATCGTGAACACCGCCATGGCGCGCCCGGTGACGGCGGGTGCGTAGGCCGAACGCACGTCTGAATACTGCAGCACCATGTAGCCCGACAACAGGCCCACCGCGATGGAGCCCGCCACGTCCAGCCACTCGGCGTGGAGCAGGCCGATGGCACCGAAGAGGGTTGCCAGCAGCACCGTGAAGCCCGTGATCCAGCGGCGGCGTTGGCCAGGCCCCGGGTCGAGCCGCCCGAACATTGCCGGTGTGAACAGCGACACCAGCGACGACAACATGGCCACGTTGCCGCTGGCCACCAGCGAATAGCCATGCCGCTCAATGAGCAGCGGCCCCAGCCACAGCCCGCGCAGCGTGAGGAAGGAGGCATACGTCGTCAGCGCCAGCAGCATGATTCCGGCGGTGTGCGGCAGCAAGAACAGCGCGCCAAACCCGCGCACCGCCTGCAGCACCGATTCGCGCGGGGGCGCGTTGTGCGTGGGCTGCACCGGCTCGTGCACCTTCCAGAAGATCAGCAGCCAGGCCAGCGCCGCAAAACCCGCCAGCACCGCAAAGCCCATGCGCCACGACGACAGTTGCACCAGCCACGCTAGTGGCGTGCCCGTGAACAACATGCCCAGCCCGCCCACGCCCATGGCCACACCCGAGACCATCGCAAACCGGCTGGCCGGAAAGTAGCGCGCAATGAACACCGTGCACACCAAAAACGCGGGCGCGCAGCCCACGCCGATCAGCACCTGCCCCAGCAGCACCGCGCCATAGCCGGGCGCCAGCGCCGACAGCACCGAGCCCGCAATCGCCAGCGGAAACGCCACCAGCAGCGTGCGCCGCACGCCATAGAGGTCGATGCCGATGCCCATGAAGAGCTGCATGGTCCCGAAGGCGAATGCAAACGCGCCGGCAAACACGCCCAGCGCCTGCGCCGACAGGCCGAACTCTGCCCGCAGGCCCGTTGCCATGATGGCCGTGATGGTGCGAAACGCCTGGCTCAGCGCAAAACCCGTCACCAGTGCCAGCAGCATGGCCCAGGCGGCGCGGAGGGGGAGCAGTGGGGTAGTGGGTGTGGGGGGCGGGGGCACCTGCACGGTGGTGGGTCTCCAAAAAGGGGTGGCAACAGGCTGCCCCGTTTCGAGCGTACATGGACAGGGCGGTGACCGCTGTCTCGCGTGAATCGCACGGGTTGCCGGGTCCGCCAATCTGCACCAGATGGGAGCGGCCGACGGGCGCGTGGGGCAGGCAGTAGGGGCGTTGGGCGAGGGATAAGGGTCATGACTTGCGCAAACCAGGGCTCGGGCCAGCGGTGCACCTTTGGGCAAGGGCGGCTGTTGCATCCCGATTTGCGAAGGTTCATTTGTGCAGGTTCTAAGGGTATGTCCCGAGCCGTCGCCGCAGGCGCTCCAGTCGCCAAGGTGACGTGGCGTTTTGGGACCAGGCTGCGCGCAATCGGGTGCTAGGTCCGTGCATTGCAACCATGCGTGCTTGCAATGCCGTGTTGGACGGGGCAGTCTTGCCCGTCATCGGGGCGCCACGGAGCGAAGTCAGACTTTAGAGAAGGCTCTCGATGTGGGGATCACCCCAATCGACGGGGCGTGGACCGTGCGGCACTCTCATGGCCATGCCCTGCGCTGGGTGTGGATGGCGGCTGAAACCGTTCCTCGGTTTCGGCTTTTCGCCTGCAGCGGAGTGGTGGCAAGGTTTGTGCTTGGAAGCCCCCAGTGACCCCGGTGGTCGGTGGCCACAAGCAGTTTGCAGGTTGGAGTGTGTGCCGCAATGCACATCGCTACTCAGGAGTGACTGATGAAGAAGATGGTTTCGCTGTGTTCAGGTGCGCTGGCAACGCTGTTGATGTCGGGATGCGCCAGCCAGCCACCCGTGATGCAGGCCTTTAGCGAGCCAACGGACCGCGGCAGCATGCAGTTCGCCTGCGGCAATGGCGAAAAGGTGGAGATGCAGTTCTACCCCGAGCAAGGCCGCAGCGTGTTGCGGCGCAGCGGCTGGACGGTGGAACTGCCCAAACAGGCCACGGAAACCGGCTACGCCTTCAGCAACGGCCCCACCACCGTGCTCGGCAAGGGCAATGAGCTGACCATCCAGATTGGCCATCTGGCACCGATCTGGTGCCGTAGCAACCGCCCCATGATGGTGGCGGGCGTGCAATAGGCGGGCTGCAGAGCAGGCCACCCCCGCGCCCGGTAGTTTCGGGTTGCGGCATTCTTCAAAAACAATAGCTGCCAGCGCCTATGAACAAGGCGCTGGTGGCTTTTTTTGTGGGTAATTTCTAGGTCGCTTTTCCAGGTGGTGGGGTGATGCGGGTCGGCACTCTCACGCTGCCGCTGTGAACGAATTCATGCACCACTGCGCAGCCGCTGCAACTCGGCCTCCGCAACGTCGATGCGCACCGTGCCCTGCGCCACCAGCACCTGCGCGACGCGGTCGATCTCGTCGCCCGCGGCGCCCGCCATCATCGCGATGTTCTGCGCGTGCAGGGCCATGTGCCCCTTCTGGATGCCGGTGGTGGCCAGGGCCTTCATGGCCGAAAAGTTTTGCGCCAGGCCCACGGCCGCAATGATCTGGGCCAGCTCGCGGGCCGACGTGACACCCAGAATCTTGAGCGCTGTCTTGGCCGTGGGGTGCAGCTTGGTGGCGCCGCCCACCAGGCCCACGGCCATGGGCATTTCGATGGAGCCTGCCAGGTCGCCGCCGTTGGTCACCTCCCAAGTCGTCAGGCTGGTGTAGTGGCCGCCGCGTGCGGCGTAGGCGTGGGCACCGGCTTCTACCGCGCGCGTGTCGTTGCCGGTGGCCAGCACCACGGCGCTCACGCCGTTCATGATGCCCTTGTTGTGCGTTGCGGCGCGGTAGGGGTCGGCTGCCGCAAAGTGGTAGGCCGCAAGCATGCCGTCGCGCACCGCCTCGCCGCCGATGTCGGCCGTGCGCCACACGCAGCGCGCGCGCGCCAGGCGCCGGTCGGCCAGGTTCGACAGGATGCGCAGGTTGGTCTGTCCGCCCGTCCATGCCCCAATCTGCGGCGCAATCTTTTCGGCCATGGTGTTGACGGCATTGGCGCCCATGGCGTCGCGCGTGTCCACGATGAGGTGGGTGATCACCATGGTGCCGCCGCGGGTGTCGATGACCCGCACCTCCAGGTCGCGGAAGCCGCCGCCCAGCTTGACGAGCATGGGGTCGCAGGCATCGCACAGCGTGCGGATGTCTTCCTTGTGCTCCAGGATGCGGATGCGTGCGTGCTGCGGGTCAGACACCTGCGTGAGCTGGATCTGCGCAATCATCTCGGTGCCCGACATGGAGGTAACGAAGCCGCCGTGGTCATAACACTGGCGCGCCGCGTTGCACACCGCGGCCACCACCGACGATTCTTCGGTGGCCATGGGAATCAGCCGGTCTCGGCCGTCGATCTTCATGTTGGTGGCAATGCCCACGGGGATGTTCATCGTGCCGATGACGTTCTCGATGAGGTGGTCGGCCAGCTCGGCAGGCAGGTTGCCGGTGTTCAGCAGGTGGGCCTTGTCGTCGTCGCCAAGGCCCGCAAACTGGGCCACGGCGTCGATGCGTGCGGGAATGGCGAGCTTGTGAAAACCGCCGATGCGGCTGCTGGGGTGTGCGGTGGAAGTCATGGAAGTGTTTGGGATAAATGGGTGAACAAGCGGCTCAGCGCGACGCCATCAGCCGGGGCAGGTAGGTGACCAGATCGGGGAAGGCCGCGCAGATGAGCAGGCCGACGAACTGCAGCCCGAAGAACGGCAAGATGCCCCAGTACACGGCGTTCATGCCGATGTGGCTGGGCAGCGTCCCCTTGATGTAGAACAGCGTGTAGCCAAACGGCGGGCTGATGTAGCCCATCTGGATGGTGATGGCGTACAGCACGCCAAACCACAGCTCGTCAAAGCCCAGCAGCCGCACGATGGGCAGGAAGACAGGCACCGTGAGCAGGATGATTCCCAGCTCGTCCAGCACTGTGCCCAGGAACACCAGCAACAGCATCATGGCCGCCAGGATGAGCCAGCGGTTCACGTCCAGCCCCTGGATGAACTGCAGCAGCGTGTCCGCCCCGCCCAGGCCCGTGAAGATGGCCACATAGGCCTTGGCGCCCAGCGTGATCCACAGGATCATCGCCGTAGCTTTCAGCGCATCGGTCGCTGCGCCGCGCAGCATGCCGCGCTCCCACCGGCGCTTGATAAGGCTGGGCAGCAGCGCTCCGGCCACGCCTACCGCAGCAGACTCGGTCGGTGTCGCGATGCCGAAGAAGATCGAGCCCAGGATCATCACGATCAGCATGGCGGGTATCACCAGGGCCTTCAGTGCCACCAGCTTTTCGCGCAGCGGTGCCTTGCGGGTGCTGGGGTCCAGGGGCACCCACTCGGGCTTCACCCAGCCCACCACGATGATGTAGGCGATGTACAGCGCGGCCAGGATGAGGCCCGGCACGATGCCTGCAATCAGCATCTGGCCGATGGAGATCTGGGCCGTCACGGCGTACACGATGGTCAGCACCGATGGCGGGATCAGGATACCCAGCGTGCCCGACGCGCAGATCGTGCCCAGCGCCAGCTCGGGCTTGTAGCCGCGCCGCAGCATCTCTGGCAGGGCGAGGATGCCCATGGCCGTCACGGCCGCACCCACCACGCCGGTCATGGCCGCCATCACCACGCAGATGATGACGGTGCCGATGGCGAGGCCGCCTTTGAGACGCCCAAACCACAGCTCCATCGCGCGGTACAGGTCTTCGATGACACCCGAGCGCTGCAGGATGCAGGCCATCAGGATGAACAGCGGGATCGCGAGCAGTGCCTCGGACTTCATCGTGTCGAAGATCTGCAGCACCAGCACGATGACCGCGTTGGGCTCCCACAGCGTCACAGTGAACAGCAGCGACAGGCCGCCCAGCACGAAGGCAATGGGCAGACCGGTGAGCATGAACAGCGTGAGGCTGCCGAACATCAGCACCAGAATCATGTTGGAGGTCATGGGTGGGCCTCCGCGGGGGACGCGTCAACGGTTGCTTCGCCAAACAGCGTGCGAAAGAACTCCACCACGGCCTGCAGCAGCATCAGCGCCAGAGCCAGCGGCACGGCGGCCTTCACCGGCCAGATGGGAGGGTTCCAGGCTGAAAAGCTGGTCTCGCGGTAGGTGAAGGCGCTATAGGCTGCGGGTGCGCTGAAGTACAGCAGGATGGCGCAGAACAGCACGATGATGGGAAAGTTCACCAGGTCCAGCCGCCGCTGCCATGCGGGGCTCAGGCGCTGGCGCGCCACGTCGAGCGCCACATGGCCCTTGAGGTGCAGTAGGTACGGACCGCCCAGCAGAAAGTACGGGCCGAACAGCAGCACGGCCAGCTCCATGCCCCACACCGTGGGCGCATTGAACACATAGCGTGCAATGACTTCATAAAGCATGACGGGGACCACGATGGCCATCAACCACACCGTGGCCTGGAAGATCCAGCGGTTGAGTGTGGTGATGGCAGACGTGGAGACAGAGAGCCATGACGGCATGGGGTGACTCCTTGGGACAATGGCAGGTGCGCCGGGCACCCATGGCGGGCACCCGGGGCTAGGGCTTTCCAGCGCTGCTTAGGCCAGCAGGCCCAGCTCTTTCATGAAGGCCACCTGGCTGTCCAGGATCTTGGTGGCGAGGGCGTCGCCCTTGGTGGCGGTGCGCCACGCGGCCATGGCCTTGGGCCGTGCAGCGGCGATGTCGGCTGCGCTGAAGCGGATGATCTCGCAGCCCTTGGCCTGGTACTTGGCCAGCACGGTGGCATCGCTCACCAGAATGTGCTGGCGCAGTGCCGCCGAAATCTCGCGCGCGGCCACGGCCAGCGCGGCCTTGAACTCGGCGGGCAGCTTGTCGTGTGCTGCACGGTTGGCCACGTAGCTGGTGGCGGTGGTGGGCTGGTGAAAGCCCGGCACCACTACAAACTTGGCCACCTCTGCTAGGCCGGCTTCAAAGTTGGCCGTCAGGTCGCCCCGATCGGCCATGTCGATCACGCCCTTGTCCAGCGCCGAATACACCTCGCCCGTGGGCAGCGGCGTCACCGACACGCCCATGGCGCCCATCACGGCCGAGGCCAGGCCCACAAAGCGCCCCTTCTTGCCCGTGAGGTCGGCGATCTTGCGGATTGGCACCTTGGAGTGCAGCGGCTCCTGGCCGTACACGGTGGGGGCGATGTAGTGCAGGCCTGCGGGCGCATACGCCTGGCGCACCAGGTCAAGCCCGCCACGCTCGTAGAACCAGGCTTCGTATTCGTCGCTCTCGGCAAAGCCGAACGGAATGGTGCTGGTGAAGGCAAATGCGGGGATCTTGCCGGCTTCGTAGCCGTCGAAGGTTTTCATCAGCTCAAACGCGCCGCCGCGCACGGCATCAAACGCTTGCGCGGCGGGCACGATCTGGCCGGCCGCAAACAGGTTGATCTTGAAGCGGCCACCGGTCAACTCTGCCACGCGGGCCACAAAACGCTCTTCAAACTTTTGTGGCGTGGTGCCGCCATCCCACAGTGCCTGCATGCGCCAGGTGACGGTGGCCTGCGCGTGGCTGGCCAGGGGCGCCGCTGCGCCCACGGCAGCGGCTGCAGCCAGGGTGGATTTGAGGATGTTGCGTCGTTGGACGGCTTTGTCTGCCATGTCTTGTCTCCGGTTGGTTTGGAATGTGTGCACCCATCGCCGTGGGTTTGCTGCCTCGGCCCAATGCGCAGTGTGGGCTGCGGGCGAGTTCGAAAAGTATATGGACAATGCAGCCGGTGGTTGGATACAGTTTGGGCACAGATCACAAAACTGTACCCATCAATAAACGGGTACAGATCAGGAGACAGACCCATGCCCCACCCCGAAGAAGACGCATCGCCCGACAGCAAGGTCGAAGCGCTGGCGCGCCGCATTGCGCAGTCCATCGAACAAGGCACCGTGCTACCCGGCACCCGCCTGCGGTCCATCCGCGATGCAGCCGCCAAGGACGGTGTGGGACGCAACACGGTGGTGGAGGCCTACAACCGCCTGGCCGCGCGCGGCTATGTGGAAGCGCGGCCCGGCTCGGGCTATTACGTGCGCAAGCCCAGCAGCGTACATGCCCAGGCCCCTGCGCCGCATGTGACCGAAGCGGTGGACGTGGTGTCGCTGCTGCGTGAGCAACTGGAGCAGCACTACGAGGTGCGTGTGGGCGATGGCCGCCCGCCCGCGTCGTGGATGGAGGGGTCCGAGCTGGGCAGCTCGCTGCGCCGCGCGCGCTCGCAAGGGTTGACGGACATCGAGCATGGCTACGGCACTCCCTGGGGCTACCTGCCACTGCGCGAGACCATTGCGCGCATGCTGGGCGAGCGCACCATCCCCGTCAGCCCGCGCCAGGTGCTGCTGACCCAGGGCGCCAACCACGCGCTGGACCTCATCGTGCGGCACCTGCTGGACGCGGGCGATGAGGTGCTGGTGGATTCACCCGGCTACTACCCGCTGTTTGGCAAGCTCAAGCTCGCCAAGGTGGAGATGCTGGGCGTGCCTCGGCTGGCCGATGGCCCCGACCTGGATGCGCTGCAGGCGCTGCTGGAAAAGCACCGGCCCAAGGTGTTCTTCACGCAGTCGCTGGCGCACAACCCCACAGGCGGGTCGATCAGCCTGCCCAAGGCCCACCGCCTGTTGCAGATGGCTGCGGCCCACGGGTTTCTGGTGGTGGAGGATGACCCATTTGCCGACCTGCAGCCGCCCAACGCCCCGCGCCTGGCAGCGCTGGACCAGCTGGAGCGCGTGATCTACGTGAGCAGCTTTTCCAAAACGCTGTCGGCCGGTCTGCGCGTGGGCTACATCGCAGGGGCGGCGCACCGCATCAATGCGCTGTGTGACCTGAAGATGGTGACGGTGGTGTCCACGTCCGATTTTGTAGAGCGCGTGGTGCACCAGCTGATCTCTGCGGGCCAGTACCGGCGCCATCTGAGCCGTCTCAAGGCCCGGCTGGACAGTGCGTTGGGCCCTGCGCAAAAAGCATTGGCACGCCTGGGCCTCACCGTGCACCCCAGCCCCCCGGGCGGCTATTACCTGTGGGTGGAGTTGCCGCATGGCATCACCGAGCTGGGCCTGGCCCGCAGTGCGGCAGAGCGGGGCATTTTTCTGGCGCCGGGCGCCGTGTTCTTTCCGCAGCGGCAGGGCCAGCAGCAGCCTTTGCAGGCCATGCGGGTGAACGTGGCCTATGCCAACGACCCGCGGTTTTTGCGCTTTCTGCAGGGCGCGCTCAAGGCGGCGTCTTGAAGGCGCGCCGAACCCGGTTCACAAGTCCGTGCGCAGCTTCCAGATCTCGGGGAACAGCACCACGTCGAGCATCTTGCGCAAGTAACTCACCCCGCCCGTGCCACCCGTGCCGCGCTTGAAGCCGATCACGCGCTCCACCGTGGTCACGTGGCGGAATCGCCAGAGGCGGAAGGCGTCTTCCAGGTCGGTCAGCTCCTCGCCCAGCTGGTACAGGTCCCAGTGCTTCTCGGGGTTGCGGTACACGGTGAGCCAGGCCTGCTCCACCGCATCGTTTTCCACATAGGGCTGTGTCCAGTCGCGTTCGGTGTGGCTGGCGGGCACGGCCAGGCCGCGCCGGGCCAGCAGCCGCAGGGCCTCGTCGTACAGCGACGGTGCCTCGTACGCCGCCTGCACCAGGGCGAGCAGGTCGGCGCGGTGCTCGTGGGGCTTGAGCATGGCGCGGTTCTTGTTGCCCATCGAGAACTCGATGCAGCGGTACTGATAACTCTGGAAGCCGCTGGACTGGCCCAGGTACGGCCGCATGGCGCTGTACTCGGGCGGTGTCATGGTGGCCAGCACGTCCCAGGCGTGCACCAGCTGCTCCATGATCTTGCTGACCCGCGCCAGCATCTTGAACGCGGGCGGCAGCTCGTCGCGCGCAATGTGGCCGATGGCCGCCCGCAGCTCGTGCAGCATGAGCTTCATCCACAGCTCGCTGGTCTGGTGCTGCACGATGAACAGCATCTCGTCGTGTGCGGGCGACAGCGGCTTTTGCGCGGTGAGGATGGCGTCGAGCTGCAGGTAGTCGCCATAGCTCATGCTTTGGCTGAAGTCGAGCTGGGCGCGCTCTTCGTGCACGATGGATTCGGGCAGGGCGGCAGACGCCGGGTTGTTGCCGTCGGCAGGAGTTTGCGAGAAAGGGCACATGGTGGTTTGCCTTTCCGATCAAGTGACGGCGTGCGTCTGGTTGAACTCGGCCTTCTTCCACTCGCCACTCTCCAGCACCTGGCGCAAGTGCTCCACGGCATTCCACACATCCTCAAAGCCCAGGTACAGCGGCGTGAAGCCAAAGCGCAGGATGTCCTTGTGGCGGCCAGTGCCGCCGTCGCCCTTGCGGAAATCGCCGATCACACCGCGCGCAATCAGCGCCTGCACGATGGCGTAGGCGCCGCTACCCTGGCCGTTCACGCCCGCACCCTCGTCGCGCGTCAGGCACACCTGCGAGCCGCGCTTGGCATGGTCACGCGGCGTGGCCAGGCCCAGGCCGTGGCCAGCGCAGCGCTCTTCCACCAGCTGGATGAACAGGTCGGTCAGCGCCAGCGACTTGGCGCGCAGCGCGGCCATGCCGCCCAGGCTTTGCGCAGCGGTGAACACATCCAGCCCGCATTGCAGGGCCGACAAGCTGATGATGGGCTGCGTGCCACACAGGTAGCGCGTGATGCCCGGGGCGGGCTGGTAGTCGGGCGTGAAGGCAAACGGTGCGGCATGGCCCCACCAGCCGGACAGCGGCTGCCAGAAGCGGCTGGCATGGCGCGGGTGCACCCAGGCAAAGGCCGGTGCGCCGGGGCCGCCGTTCAAATATTTGTAGCCGCAGCCAATCGAGAAATCCGCGCCTGCACCGTTCAGATCGACCGGCACCGCGCCCGCGCTGTGCGCCAGGTCCCACACGCACAAGATGCCCTGGGCGTGCGCGGTAGCGGTGATGGCCGCCATGTCGTGCATGGCGCCGGTGCGGTAGTTCACGTGCGTGAGCATCAGCACGGCGACGTCGCTGGTCAGTGCTGCGGTGATCTCTTCGGGCTCTACCAGCACCAGCTCCAGGCCGCGCTCCTTGCACAGGCCTTCTGCAATGTAGAGGTCGGTGGGGAAGTTGCTGCGCTCGCTCACGATGCGCTTGCGCGCGGGGCTGTCTTCGCGCGCGATGTTGAGCGCCGCGCTCAGCACCTTGTAGAGGTTGATGGACGTGCTGTCGGTGCACACCACTTCATCCTGGCCCGCGCCGATCAGCGGGGCCAGCTGGTTGCCCAGGCGCTGGGGCAGGTCAAACCAGCTTGCTGTGTTCCACGATTTGATGAGGTCTGTGCCCCATTCGCGGGTGACCACATCGGCCACGCGCGCGGCGGCGGCCTTGGGGGCCACGCCCAGCGAGTTGCCGTCCAGGTAGATCACGCCCGGGGGCAGGGCGAAGTGGCCGCGCAGCGGCGCGAGGGGGTCTTGCGCGTCGAGCGCGCGGCAGTCTTGCAAGGTGGTGGTCATGGTGTTCAGAGTGGTTTGCTTCTGTTTTGATAGCTACTGGCGCTTGATGGACGAGCGGTAGAGGCCAAAAAAGCTTGAAATTTTCGGGCTACAGCGCCCGCAGCACGGCGCGCACGGGCGATGCGTCGGCCGTGGTCAGCTTGAGCGGTAGGGCAATGAGTTCGTAGTCGCCCTCGGGCACGGCGTCGAGCACCAGGTTTTCGAGCACGCGCAGGCCCCGGCGGCGGATGACCTGATGGCTGTCGAGCGTCTTGCTGTCGGCCGGGTCGATGCTGGCGGTGTCGATGCCCACCAGCAACACGCCCAGGTCGGCCAGGCGTTCGATGGTGCCGGGGGCATAGGCGGCCAGCTGGCCATCCCAGCGGTCCACAGGCATGTGTTCATAGGTGCGCACCAGCACGCGCTGCGGCAGGGTGCCGTTCACCGCGTGGGCAATGTGTTCCCAGTTGATCAGCGGGCCGCAGCCGATGGCGTGGATCACGCGGCAGGGGCCCAGGAACGCGTCGAGCGACACGTCACCAATGGTGGCGCCCTGTGCGTCATAGTGCAGCGGCGCATCGGCATGGGCGCCGACATGGGGCGACATGGTGATCGCGCTCACGTTGACCGGGCAGCCCGGGCCGATGGTGGCACACCACTGCTGGCTGTAGGCCGTGTCGCCGGGGAACACGGGGCTGCCCGCGTGCACGGGCGGCGAGATGTCCCAAAGCTGGCGGGCGGTGGGGGAGGAGGGCGTTGACATGGGACAAAGTTTGCATGTCCCGAAAAACCCGTGGTGTCGGTTATTTCCAACACCTGGTCGATTTTTTGTTGAAGCCTAAACTATTTTGATGCGGCAGTAGCCCGGCTGCTGGAGCGTGTCACCTCACAAGATGGCGCCTTCCGGGAGCGGCGCCAGCCCGTGCCGCGCACGCGCCTTGTGGCAGGCGTAGTCGCCCGCCGAGAACTCCCGGCAGGGCGCCGGGCGCAGTTCGTAGATGCTGCAGGCCACCTGCTGGCCCACCTGGCCGGTCAGCGCGGCGCAGCGGATGGGCACCTGCTCCGTGCCCCGCATGCGGCAGGTGCTGCCGTTCACATCCAGGGCCAGACCGTCGGGCACCGTGCCGCCCATTGCCTGCATCTCGTACACGGCAAAGTCCACGCGAAAGCTGGCGCAGCAGGCGCCGCAGCTCAGGCACGGGTGGGCGGAATCGGCGGTGGTGGTGGTGACGGACATGCAGGACGGGCAGTGGGCCTGTGGCGGGGCCGTCAGGCTTTGTGGGGGAGGGGAATGCTAACGAAAAAGCCCACACCTTTGCCATTCAAACCCACGCCGATCTGCACCTGCCCGCCCATGCGCAGCACTGCCTGCCGCACGATGGCCAGGCCCAGGCCCGAGCCGTTGGCGGCGTGGCCCAGGCCACGGTAGAAGCGCTCGAACACATGCGATTGCTCGGTGGCCGCGATGCCCGGCCCGTCGTCCTGCACCGACAGGTGCAGCGCCGTGCCCTCGCGCCACAGTGCCACCGCCACGTTGCCGCCGTTGGGCGTGTAGCGCACAGCGTTGTCGATGAGGTTGTGGGCGATGGATTCGAGCGCAGGCTGGTCGAGCCGCGCGGGCAAGGTGTCGGGCGCGTCCAGCGACAGCTCGATCTGCCGTGCCATCGCATCAGGCACGGCCTGGGCCAGCGCGCCGCGCAGCCACTGCGCCACGTCCAGGTCGCGCGGGGCGGGGCGCTGGGCGTCGTCCAGCGCGGCCAGGTCGAGCAGTTGCTGCGCCAGGTGCGAGGTGCGGGCGATGGCCTGCTCCAGGTGGGCCTGGGCTTGCATGCGTTCCTCTTCGATGGGCGAGCGGGCCATCACATGGGCCTGGGCGGTGATCACGGCCAGCGGCGTGCGGATCTCGTGCGCAGCGTCCTGCACAAAGGCGCGCTCGCGCTCCACCTTCTGGCGCAACTGGGCGAAGAGGTGGTCCAGTGACTGCTCCAGAGGCTTGAGTTCGCGGTGGCGGGCGCGGAAGCCAACGGGCTGCAGATCGTCCTTGTCCCTGCGGGCGATGAGGTTTGCCAACTGTTGCAGCGGGCGCAGGCCGTTGCGCACTGACAGCCACACGGGCAGCAGCACGAAGGGGGCGGCCAACAGGAGATAGGGCACCAGGTAGCGGCCGTTGTAGGCCAAGTAATCCGCATCCGTCCGCTTGTTATCGACAATGCGCAGTCTCCAGCGGGCGTTGTGGCCGACGTAGATCCGATAGGGCTTGCCCTGCACGACGGATTCGGAAAGGGCAGAGCCTTCTTGCAGAGCAGGCAGTGGGATGTCCAGCTCTTGAAGACCTGCGGGGGAATAGACCACCTGCCCTGTGGCGCTGTTGCGCAGCTCATGCATCGATGCGCCCGGCAGCAGGCCAATCTGGCGACGGCGGATGTTGGTCCAGTGGTTGGTGGCCGCTACGGCCGCAGCGGCCTGCGCCGGGTCCGTGATCGGGGTGAGCGACTCGAGCAGCGCGTCGCCGTACTTCAGCAGCCCCGGGTCGTTGGTGATGGCCTGCTTGTAGTTGAAGTAGTTGTAGCCCAGCAGCACAGCCCACACCAGCACAAACGCCACGGTGACGGACAACACGCTGCGTCGCACCAGCGTGGGCTCGGCCAGCCGACGCCATGTCGCGCGCAACTGGCGGGGCGTACGGCTGCCGGTGCTCGGGGGGAAGGCGGGGGTGCTCATGCTCATGCCTGCAACAGATAGCCCACGCCGCGCACCGTGCGGATCAGCTCCGCCCCGATCTTGCGCCGCAGGTTGGACACATGCACTTCGATGGCGCCAAAGTCCACGGGCTCGCCCAGCGGGTCCAGCCGCTGCGAGAGCAGGCTTTTGGACACCACCACGCCCGGCTCGCGCGCCAGCTCCAGCAGCAGCTGGAACTCGCGCGGTGACACATCCAGCACCGTGCCATTGCGCTGCACGGCATGGCGCCGCGGCTCGATCACCAGCTCGCCCAGCACCCAGCGCTCGCTGGCCTGGCGGGCGCTGCGGCGCAGCACGGCGCGGATGCGCGAGAGCAGTTCGGCCGTAGCAAAAGGCTTGACCACGAAATCATCGGCCCCGCCATCCAGCCCGGCCAGCCGGTCTTCCACGGCCGAGCGCGCGGTGATCACGATGATGGGCACCTGCTCGCCCTGCGCCCGCCAGCGTGCCAGCAGGCCGAAGCCGCTGCCGTCGGGCAGCGTCAGGTCCAGCAGCACGCAGTCGATGGTGGTGGCATCGACAGTGGCCGGGGCATCCACCGTGCGGCGCAGCCATTCGCTGGTCAGGCCCTCCACCTTCAGCGCGGACTGCAGCGCGCGGCCCAGGTCCAGATCGTCTTCGATAAGCAGAATGTGCATGGGGTGCGATTGTGGCGGGTGCGAAGCCTGCGGGGCGTTGTCTGAAGCGGTGTCTTTGGCTGGCGTTAAGGCTGTGGTTTGCACAATGTCAGCGGGCGCAGCCCAACGTGACTCGCGCACCGACGTTTGAGGGAGAAGAAGAATGAATGGAAGAAGCTGGGGAGGATGCTCTTGTGGGTGATGACAAATCGATGACGAATGTATCGGCCCCTTCAGGGCTGGTGCTGCGGCCGTTTCGCGGCCCGTCGGACTTCCCGGCCATGGCCGAGGTGGCCAATGCCAGCTTTGATGCCGACGGGGTGCTCGCACGCCGCGCGCCCGAAGACCTGGCACGCGACTACGCCGCCTTCACCAACTGTGATCCGTATCACGACGCAATCATGGCCGAGCTGGATGGCGAGCTGGTGGGCTATGGCCGGTGCTGGCGGTTTACCCAGGCCGACGGGTTGACGCTGCACGCGCAAATCGGTTTTGTGCCCGGGCATTGGCGCGGGCGCGGCATTGGCCGTGTGCTGCAAGGTTGGATTGAGCGGCGGCACCACACCGTGGCAGCGCAGCAGCCGGGCGGCCCGCACGTGCACCATGCCTATGTGCAGCAAGGCGAGGAAGCGCGCGCGAAGCTGCTGCAGGCCAGAGGCTATGCGCCGATGCGGTACTTCTTCGAAATGCTGAATACCGAACTGCATGCTGCGCCGGACTTTCCCCTGCCGCAAGGGCTGGAACTGCGGCCCGTTTTTCCAGAGCACTACCGCGCCATCTGGGACGCTCACCACACTGCGTTTGAAGACCACTGGGGCATGGCACCGCCGTTGCCTCGTGACTACGACACTTGGTTGGAGAGCTGGGTTTTCCAGCCCGCGCGCTGGCAGGTGGCGTGGGACGGCAATGAGGTCGCAGGCCAGGTCCGCACGTATATCAACGAGGATGAGAACCGCCATCTGTCACGGCGCCGGGGCTACACCGAGTTCATCAGCGTGGGGCGCAAGTGGCGCAGACGCGGTCTTGCAAGGGCATTGATCGCCCGCAGCCTCCGCCTGTTGGCCGACGAAGGGATGGCCGAGTCGGCGCTGGCGGTGGACGGTGAGAACCTGACGGGCGCTAATCGTGTGTATGCGGACTGCGGATTTCAGGTGGTCAAGCGCAACACGATTTACCGCAAGCCGCTGGAGGTGCCCAAGCTGTAGTCGCGGCGTGCGTTGGCTCCGGAATCACCTGTCGCGTGGATGCTGCAGTTCAGCGACACCCAGGGGCACAGGCATAGGTCTTAGGCTGCGCTTAAGCCTTGCCCTCGGACAATCTGGCGCAGAGAGGGCATCTATGAAGCAAACAATAAACAACAGCCATCGCATTGCCATCTGGGCGACGTGCTTGGCCTCTGCGGCAGGGAGTTCGTCATGGGCGCAGGGTACGCCGGAGGGAACGGGCGGCGCTACGCCATCGCTTGATGGCGTCACGGTCACGGCACGCAGGTCGTTGGAGCAGCGTTTTTTTGCAGCCGGGTCGCTGGTGGTGGTGGACCGCAGCGACATCGAGCAAATGGGCGCGTTCTCGGTGGCCGATGTTCTGCGCCAGCTGCCAGGCGTGCAGGTGACGCCAAGTGCTGACGGCAGCGTGGAGATCCGCATGCGTGGCATGGAGCGCGGTGCCACGCAGTTGCTCATCGATGGCCAGCGCGTGGGCGGCAAGCGCACGCAGCTGCCCATTGACCAGCTGCCGCCCGAGCTGATCGAACGCATCGAGGTGGTGCGCGCGCCAAGCGCAGAGTTCTCGGGCGCCACGGGTGGCACGCTCAACATCGTGTTGCGCCAGGCCACCGTGAAGCGTGAAACCACGCTGCGCCTGACCGACAACCACGTGTGGGGCCGCAATGCGGGGCAGGCGTTTTTCTCGCGCACCGGCCCCTTGGGGCCAACTTCCACGGGCGCCGACGCGCCTCGCGAAGCGGAGGCCAGCCAGCCCTGGTCGTACTTCGTCGCTGCGTCTGCAACAGGCCTGCTTCTGGGTTCAGACACGCACCGCAGCACGCAGCGTGACGGGGCTGACGTGGCGCAGTCCGACACCAGCGCCCGCTACAAGCGCACCGACTACGCGCTGGTGCCGCGCATCAGCGGGAAGCTGGGGGCGGCAGACCAGGTGACGCTGCGGGCAACCCTCAGCAAGGCTGACTTTGGCGGCACAGCCGACAGCGTGGGCAGTGGCGATGGCACATATGCCCTGAACTCGCAGGAGTCGCACCAGTACGACCGTCGCTATCTGCAAGCAGCCGCCGACTGGACACACCGCTTTGCTGCCAGCAAGCTCGAAACCACGCTGACCGCCAGCCGGGCCAGCGACACCGTGGACCGCAGAGGAGATCTGTTGCGCAACATTGGCGCGGGCGGTGCAGTGGTCACCGACAGCTACAGCTTTGTGGACGACCGGCGCGAGGATGTCTGGAGCCTCAGCAGCAAGCTCACCGGCACGGCCGATGCACTGCTGTGGAGTGCCGGGGCGCAATTTGAAGACCGCAAACTCTTCGTCAGCACCACCGCGAGCGGCGCCCTGCCGGTGAACTCGGGCCTGGACGCTGGCATCCGCCGGTGGGTGGTCTGGGGGCAGAACGAATGGGAGCTGCCGGCCAGCACCACGCTCACGCTGGGCCTGCGCGGCGAGCGTGTGGAGCTGAACGGGGGAAGCTCGGCAGTGGCGGGCAGCAAGCAGTGGAACATCCTCCAGCCATCGCTGCACACCCGCACGCCGTTGTCCGACGACCTGCAGTGGCGTGTGAACCTCGCCCGCGTCACCCAGCTGCCGCGCGTGTGGGACTTGGTGGACCGGGTCATCCCCAGTCAGGGCAGCAACAGCCTGGGCAACCCCGACACCATCGGCAACCCCAACCTGCGCCCGCAGGTAGCCTGGACGCTGGACACCGGCTTCGAGCGGCGCCTGACCAACGGCCACGCAGGCCTGAACCTGTTTGTGCGGCAGATGAGCGATGTGCTGGCGCCCACGCTGCAATTGAACGGATCGCGATGGGTAGAGCAACGTGCGAACGTGGGCGACGCGATGGTTTGGGGCCTGGAAGCGGATGCCCGCACGGGGCTCGCTTGGCTGGGCCTGGGACGCGACTGGACGCTGTCGGCCAACGCGAGCCTGCTGCAATCGCGCATGACCAGCGGGCCCAATGAAGGGCGGCGCATCCCCGGGCAGGCACGCTACGTGGCCACGCTGACCGCTGCCAAACCCATGCCGCGCACCGGCGGCTGGTATGGCGGCGCCACGTTGACCATGACCGGGCGTGCCGACCAGGACATCAACTCCACACTCACCGGCCAAAACCGCGCGAACGCCATGCTGGACTTCTACGTGGGGCAGCTGGTACGCGGACTGGGATATTGGCGGCTGGGCGTGTACAACGTGGGCGACGCGCACTTCCGCCGAGATCGCGTGGATGCTTCGGGCGCGGTGCCTGTGGTCAGCCGCAGCAGCATGCAGTGGACGCCGCGTGCGTACCTGACTGTAGGGACGCAGTTTTGAACTCGCTGCGCAACGGTGGTGTAGCGTCCGTCAGCGCTCTCAGTCAGCCGAGTGAGCGAGAAAGGTCAGCATGAAAACAGGAACGAGGTTTGCAGCAGTTTCTAGCCAACTCTCTGTACTTGTGGTCACAGCGTCGCTGTGCTGTGCCATGGTGGCCGACGCAGTCGCCGCACCGTTTGGCTCTGCAAAGCAGGTTGATCAAGGCGCTGCCACGGCAGAACCGGTTTTCACGCGGGCCCGCTTGGTGTCCGTTCAGCTGGATCGGGACGGCCGACTGCTGGTGCGTTTGAAGCTGCTGCCGCGCTCCAAGATTCCGTTCACCACGCAGACTTTCACGGTGCGCGACAGGGAGCTTCTGGCTGACATTCCCGAGGGGGCGTGGGTCAAGTTCACGGCCCGAAATATCGATGGTGAAAATACGCTGACCAGCATTCACGCAGTGCCGGAATGCAAGCGCTTTCAGTCCTGCGACTGATGTAGCGCTGTCACGCCCGACCCTGGTGTCCGGTACAGCGCGTTACTTTGTCTCCGGGCCGTAGAGCCGCCCTTCGGTCAGCGCCTCCAGCGCATGGCTCAGGTTCGTGCGCGCCTGGGCTTCGTGCCGTTGGTAAAGCAGTTCCGTGCCGTAAATGCGCGGCCGGTCAAGAAACCCCTGCAGCACCGCGCTGCGCCCCGCTACATAACGCGGCCAGCGCACAAAAAAGTATTCGCGCCGCACATTGCGTTCGAACTGGCGGTACACCCCGTCGCTCTGGCCGAGGATGGACAGGTCGATATCGACCACCCACTGCGCATCGCCTGTGAGTGGGCCGGGGGAGTGGCGGGTGTCGAGGATGTGCTGGTGCACGGTTTGCGCCAGCGTGGCGGGTAGGCCCTGGCCCAGGATGAAGCGGCTTGCCCAGTCGGCGCTGCGCTCTTCGTTGTGTTTGCTCCACGGCCAGTAAATGGCATCGTGATACCACAGGGCCAGCGCAACAGCGTGGGGGTTGTCGAGTGCGGCGGGTTGCTGATCCTGCACCGCGTGCCAATGCCGCAGGCAGGCCCAGAGGTGGGTGGTGTCGTGGTAGGCGCGCGGCCAGCGCGCCCAACTGAGCACAAGCCGTCGCCCCTCTTTACGCCACGCCGGTGTATCCCGGCCGAGTGCTTGGCCCAGCGATGCCCAGTATGCCAGCAGTTCGGCGCTGTGGGCGGGCTGGCGACGCCAAGGCATGGAGAGCCAAAAAATCAGGCTATGCGGCCGAGCAGAAGGTACTCCATGAGTGCCTTCTGCACGTGCATCCTGTTTTCTGCCTCATCCCACACCACGGATTGCGGCCCGTCGATCACATCCGCCTCCACTTCTTCACCCCGGTGCGCAGGCAGGCAGTGCATGAACAGCGCATCAGGCTTGGCGGCGGCCATCATCTCGGCGTCTACGCACCAGTCGGCAAACGCCTTTTTGCGCTCTTCGTTCTCTGCCTCGTAGCCCATGCTGGTCCACACGTCGGTGGTGACCAGGTCGGCGCCTTGGCAGGCTTCGAGCGGGTTGCTAAAAAATTGATAGCTGCTTGCGCTTGTCCCACCTGCGCCAGCGGCCAATTTCTCATCAATTTCGTAGCCACGGGGTGTGCTCACATGCACCTTGAAGCCCAGCAGCGCAGCCGCCTGCAGCCAGGTATTGGCCATGTTGTTGCCGTCGCCCACCCAGGCCACCGTCTTGCCCTGGATGGAGCCGCGGTGCTCGATGTAGGTGAAGATGTCCGCCAGGATCTGGCAGGGGTGGTATTCGTTCGTCAGACCATTGATGACCGGCACGCGGGAGTTGGCGGCAAAACGCTCGATCTTGGCCTGCTCGTAGGTCCGGATCATCACCAGGTCCACCATGCGGCTGATGACCTTGGCGCTGTCTTCAATCGGCTCGGCGCGGCCCAGCTGGCTGTCGCCGGTGGTCAGGTGCACCACGCTGCCGCCGAGCTGGTACATGCCGGCCTCGAAGCTCACGCGAGTGCGTGTGCTGGCCTTCTCGAAGATCATGGCCAGCGTGCGGTCTACCAGAGGGTGGTGCTTCTCGTAGGCCTTGAACTTCTTCTTGATGAGCGCGGCACGCTCGAACAGGTAGGTGTATTCGTCGGCGGTGAGGTCGTTGAACT
This sequence comes from Acidovorax sp. LjRoot38, assembly GCF_964252975.1. Lineage (NCBI taxonomy): Bacteria > Pseudomonadati > Pseudomonadota > Betaproteobacteria > Burkholderiales > Comamonadaceae > Acidovorax > Acidovorax sp. LjRoot38. Next base: position 83,310 of record NZ_CAXUPT020000006.1, read on the forward strand.
GCAGGTAATGTTTCATGGGCTTGTGTCTCGGTGCCGGCCGATTACTCGGCCAGGATAGCTTTGACCAGCGGGGTCAGTTTGGCGACGATTTCGTCGGCCTCGGCGGTGGTCAGGATCAGCGGGGGAACCAAACGGATCACGCTGTCGGCCGTCACCGACAAGAGCAGGCCGGCTTCGGCAGCGCGGCCAATCAGTGCGCCGCAGGGCTTGTTCAGTTCAATGCCCAGCATCAGGCCCTGGCCGCGAATTTCCTTCACGCCGGGCAGGCTGCCCAGTTCGCGCTGCAGCGCTGCCCGCAGGTGGTCGCCCACCGTGGCCGCATTTTGCAGCAGGCCTTCTTCTTCCATGATGCGGATGGTCTCGACCCCTGCGCGCATGGCCAGGGGGTTGCCACCAAAGGTGGTGCCGTGGTTGCCGGGCTGCAGTACGTTGGCGGCCTTGGGGCCAGCCACCACCGCGCCAATCGGCACGCCCGAGCCCAGGCCCTTGGCCAAGGGCATCACGTCGGGCACGATGCCTGCCCATTGGTGCGCAAACCACTTGCCAGTGCGGCCCACGCCACACTGCACTTCGTCAATCATCATGAGCCAGCCGCGCTCGTCGCACAGCTTTCGCAGCTGCTGCAGATATTCCACGCGCATCGAATTGATGCCACCTTCGCCCTGGATGGTTTCAAAGAACACGGCCACCACATTGGGGTTGCCTTCGGTAGCCTTTTTGATGGCCTCGATGTCGTTCATGGGCACGCGGATGAAACCTTCGACCAGCGGGCCAAAGCCGCTGTGGATCTTGGGGTTGCCCGTGGCCGACATGGTGGCAATCGACCGACCGTGGAAGGCCTTCTCGTACACCACGATCTCGGGCTTGGCGATGCCTTTGTCCACGCCGAACTTGCGCGCGATCTTGAGCGCGGCTTCGTTGGCTTCCAGGCCCGAGTTGCAGAAGAACACGTTCTGCATGCCCGACAGCTCCACCAGCTTGGCGGCCAGTTGCTCTTGCAGCGGCACGTGGTAGTAGTTGGAGGTGTGGATCAGCTTGGTGATCTGGTCCTGCAGCGCGGGCACCAGCTTGGCGTGGTTGTGCCCCAGCGTGTTCACGGCGATGCCACCCAGACCATCGAGGTATTCCTTGCCGTTCACGTCCCAGACTCGGCAGCCTTGCCCACGGGCCAGCGCAATAGGTACGCGGCCATAGGTGTTCATCACGTGGGGCGAAGCTGCCGGGGTGGTAGCGGTCATGCAGAAATCTCCAGACGGTGCGGTGATGGGTTGGCTTGTGGCCTGTATGAAACCCGAAAAAGCGAAGCACGATTCTAGGGGGAGCCCGGTGCATGGCTGTTGAAGATTGCGCATCACTGCAATGCGGGCACTACCTGAGTTTTGGTCCCTATGTGCAGCCCGACGCAGGGTTTAGGGAGCCAGCTCTTATATAAGAGTTAGAATGTCGCGCTGCGGTGCAGCATGCAGTGATCCTGTGTCTGGCGCGCTCACTACCACTCCAATCCCCGATGGTTTCCCCCTCCTCCAAAGAAGTCTTCATTCAGGGCATCACCCACGATGGGAAAACCTTTCGGCCCAGCGACTGGGCCGAGCGGCTGGCCGGGGTGATGAGCAGTTTCCGCCCCGGCGGAGCGCGCCCTGGCAGCCATCTGAGCTACTCGCCCTGGTGCATTCCCACCACGCTCAATGGCGTGAAATGTGTGGTGGTGCACCGCGACCTGCAGGGCCACGAGCCCATGGCCTGGGACTTTGTCATCAATTTCGCGCGCGACAACAATCTGCAGGTGGCTGAAGCCTGCCTGCTGCCTGATCCCCCGTCCTCCAAGCTCTGAGCCGGCTTGTGGCCTGACCGCTTGCGGGCCAGGGGGGTCTTTTTCGGCCTGTGCGCTGGCTCTCTCACGGATTTCAGCATGGGCTGCCCCAAAGCAGGGTCCTCACACGTCCGGCCCTTTGGCTCGGTGCTTGCTTCCCGCCCAGAAACGAAAAAACCGCCCGAAGGCGGTTTAATTCGTTTTTCTTTTGCTGGCAGCGCACCCGTTACAAACGGCGAACGGTACATGCCGTTCGGGCTGTTTGCCTGCCGGGGCAGGCGGAGGGGTTGGTTTAGGCGGCTGCCAGTGCCAGGGCTTTCACCTTGGCAGACAGACGGCTCTTGTCGCGAGCAGCCTTGTTCTTGTGGAAGATGCCCTTGTCAGCCACGGTGTCCACCACGGCTTGCATCTTGGCGAACAGTTCGGTCGCCTTGGTCTTGTCGCCAGCCAGAACAGCCTTTTCGACGTTCTTGACAGCGGTACGGTATTTGGAGCGCAGCGAGGTATTCGCAGCGTTGAGCTTGATGTCCTGACGGACGCGCTTGCGGCCCGACGCCAGGCGCGGGTTCTTTTTCTTGGGTTTAGCGGATGCCATGATTTAGTTCCTTGGGTCTGTGGATGATGCCAGCAAAGCCCGCGATTATAGCCCAAGGCTGTTTGTTCATCGCCATGGTGTTCAAAACCGGCGTAGCGCCATCGCTAGCGTACCCCTGGAACCGGCTCTGCCAGACCACAGGGTGCGTCTCTCTCTGGGGGAAGGTGCGAAGCGGCTCAGGGGGAATACACTCCCGCCCGTGTCACTGTTCAAAGCCGCCTCCACCGTTTCCCTTTTGACCCTTGCCTCCCGCATCACCGGGCTGGTGCGAGAGCTTCTCATGGCTTCCGTCTTTGGGGTTAGTGCCATGACGGACGCCTTCAATGTGGCATTTCGTATCCCCAATCTGTTCCGGCGGGTGCTGGGCGAGGGCGCCTTCAGCCAGGCTTTTGTCCCGGTGCTGTCCGCCACCCGTGCCCAGGAGGGCGAAGAGAGTGCCCGCGCGCTGATCGACCATGTGGGCACCTTGCTGGCATGGACGCTGGTGCTGCTGTGTATTGCTGGCGTGCTGGGCGCCCCCTGGATGGTGTGGGGCATGGCCAGCGGGCTCAAGCAGTCGCCCCAGGGCTTTGACGCCGCCGTCACCATGACGCGCTGGATGTTCCCCTACATCGGCTTCATGTCGCTGGTGGCGCTGGCGGGGGGCATTCTCAACACCTGGAAGAAGTTTGCAGTGCCGGCGGCGTCGCCGGTGCTGCTCAACATCGCACTGATCCTGTCCATCACGGTGGGCGCACCCTGGTTTTCCCGCCATGGCATCGAGCCCATCTACGCCCAGGCGGCGGGGGTGATGCTGGGTGGCTTGCTGCAACTGGCCATCCAGGTGCCTGCGCTGGTGCGCCTGGGGTTGCTGCCGCGCATTGGGGTGCGCTGGGCGGCCATTCGTGCCGCCTGGTCCGACCCCACCACGCGCAAAGTGGCACGGCTGATGCTGCCCGCGCTGCTGGGGGTGAGCGTGGCGCAGATATCCCTGCTGATCAATACGCAGATTGCCTCGCACCTGCCCACAGGCAGCGTGAGCTGGATCACCTACGCAGACCGCCTGATGGAGCTGCCGACCGCGCTGCTGGGCGTGGCGCTGGGCGTGGTACTGATGCCGCAGCTGGCCAGCGCCCGCGCCAAGCAGGACGACGACCAGTACTCGGCCATGCTCGACTGGGGGCTGCGCCTGGTGGTGCTGTTGTCCGTGCCCTGCATGGTGGCCTTGCTGGTCTTTTCAGAGCCGCTGGTGGCGGTGCTGTACCACTATGGGGCCTTTGGCGACCAGGACGTGCGCCAAACCACCCTGGCCCTCACGGGTTATGGCGTGGGCCTGGTGGGCATTGTGGCCATCAAGGTGCTGGCGCCGGGCTTCTATGCCAAACATGACATGCGCACCCCCATGCTCATTGCGGTGGCGGTGCTGGTGCTGACCCAGTTGATGAACCTGGTGCTGGTGCGTTATCTGCAGCATGCGGCCCTGACGTTGACCATCGGCATTGGTGCACTCATCAATGCCGGTTGGCTGTTGATCGGTCTGCTGCGGCGCGGCAGCTACCGGCCCCTGCCGGGGTGGGGCAAGTTCGCCCTGCAGGTGATCGCTGCGAGCGCCTTGCTGGCCGTGCTGCTGGTATGGGGTGCGCAGCATTTCGACTGGGTGGAAATGAGGGGGCAAACCCTGCAGCGGATAGGGTTGCTGGCGGCGCTCATGGCTGCTGCTGCCGTGCTGTACTTTGGCGCGCTGTGGGCAGCCGGGCTCAAGCTGCGCCAGCTGTTGCGGCGCTGATTTCACCGAAGGCCACAAATGCCCTGTCAAGAAGGGCTTTCTGTCGCTTGACGCCGCCCGCCCCGGCACTTACAACACCACCATGTCACTGAGCTATTCCGTACCCACCTCGCTGGAGTACTTTGCATCGCTGGTGCAAAGCGATGATCACTTCCCGCTGCTGGAGGCAGCGGCCAGCCTGGCGCAGGACGAATACCCTGAGCTCGACATGCAGCAACTGCTGGGCGATATGGACCAGTTGCTTGCGCGCATCAAGCGCCGCCTGCCTGCCGATGCCCCTGCGCTGCAGCGCCTGCGTACGCTCAACCAGTTTTTCTTTGTCGACCTGGGCTTTGGCGGCAACATCAATAACTACTACGACCCCGAAAACAGCTATCTCAACGCCGTGCTGCGAACGCGCCGGGGCATCCCCATCAGCCTGGCCGTGTTGTGGATGGAGCTGGCCCAGGGCCTGGGCCTGCATGCGCGGGGCATTGCATTCCCCGGGCACTTCATGGTCAAGGTGCTGCTGCCCAAAGGACAGGTGGTGCTGGACCCGATCTCGGGCCAGTCGCTCAGCCGCGAAGAGCTTGCCGAACGGCTGGAGCCTTACAAGCGCCGCAACGGCCTGGTGGACGACTACGACGTGCCGCTGGGCCTGTACCTGCAGGCGGCCACACCGCGCGACATCATTGCGCGCATGCTGCGCAATCTGAAAGAGGTGCACCGCACGCAGCACGACTGGCAGCGCTTGATCACCGTGCTCGACCGGCTCATCGTGCTGCTGCCTGACGCCTGGGGCGAGCGGCGCGATCGGGGGCTGGCCCATGCCGAGCGGGGCAACACCCTCGAAGCGATGGCCGATCTGGAAGCCTACCTGGCCCACGCCGAAGACGGGCTCGACATCGACCTGATCGCTGACCGGCTGAGCGCGCTGCGCAACGCCAACGGCTGACGCTCAGAACGGCGCGCTGCCTTCTGGCAGTGCCGCCTGCAAGTGCGCCACCTGCCGACGCAGCTCGGTGTTCTCTGCCGTCAGTTCTGCCACGCGGGCCCGCAGGGCCTGCAGTTTATCGGCGCCCGCTTCAGCGCCCGGGCTGGCGTCCTTGGCCGCAGGGCTTTCGTCCGATGGCGCTTCTTCGCGTGGCTTGCGCTTGTTGAGTTCGCGCACCCGCTTGGCGGCCTGCTTGAGTTCGTCCTTGCCTGCCACCACCGCCGCCACTTGCTCTTCGGCCGGAAGGGTGGCCACAGCCGCTGCCGCATTGATGGAGATGGTGCCGGACTTCACGGCCGCCACCAGTTCCGGTGCGGCCTGCTTCTGGATTTTTTCGATCATCACCACCTGGCTGCTGCTCAGGCGCGCGGCCTTGGCAATGGCTTCGCGGCTGTCCAGGGGCGAGGGTGCGGGCAGGGCGGCCGCAGCTTCGGGGGTGTCAGGGGTGGTGGTGGCCGCTTCGGTGTCTGTGGACGTCGTTGCGCGGGCCTTGCGGTCGACCATGATCTCGCGCTTGCGCAGTGCCAGTACGCCGCGCTGGAAATCCGATACGCTGCGGCGTCCCAGGTGCTGGTCGATCATCCACAGGTGCACGTCTTCCATCGACTGAAAGCGCGGGTTTTGCACGGTCTGGAACGGCAGGCCATGTTTCTGGCAGATGCCATAGCGGTTGTGGCCGTCCACCAGCACATCGCCCCACAGCACCAGCGCGTCGCGGCAGCCTTCGGCCAGGATGCTGCGCTCCAGCGCCTCGTGCTCGTCGGGGGTCAGGGGTTCGATATAGGCTTTGAGTTCTTCGTTGACGACGATGTTCATGGCAGGGCAGGCAATCGGGAGCGGGGAAGGGGCGCGATTGTAGAGGCCCCGACAAGAGTCCTGGGCCAGGGCGCCGCCCTGGGCGCTACGGGTCTCGCGTGCCCCGCAGCGCCAGCCAGCCCGCTACCGCTGTAAAGGCCGCCACCACGGCCACGATGATCCAGAAGCCATGCCCGTTGTCGGCCAGCGGCACGCCGCCCACGTTCATACCGAACAGGCCGGCCAGGATGTTGATGGGCAGGGCCAGCACGGTCACCACCGTCAGCACAAAGAGGCTGCGGCTGTTGGCTTCCTGCACGCTGGCTGCGATCTCTTCCTGCAGCAGCTTGATGCGCTCTTGCAGTCCCTGCATGTCGCGCAACACCACCGAGAACTCTTCCGTGGAGTCGCGCAGCTCCTGCGCATCGTCCGAGCCCATCCACGCCGGGGGATGCTGCAGCAGGCGGAACAATGCAGCAGGTTCGGGCGCCAGCAGCCGCTGCAGCCGCACCAGCAGCCGCCGCAGCACACCCAGGCGTGCGCGTTTGTGGTCCAGGCGCCCGGCCAGCAGCGCGTCTTCCACGTCGTCGATGCGCTGCGTCACGCCGCGCACGATGTCCACCAGACCCGAGGCCTGCGTGCGCATCAGCTCGGCCAGCAGGGCCACGCTGGAGCAGGGCGCATTGCCGCTGCGCACGGCGGTGCGCAGTGCGTCCACCGACCGCAACGGGCGTGTGCGCCCAGTCACCATCAGGTGCGGCGCTACGCTGGTCCACAGGGTGGCGATATCCGAGGGCTCGAACGCAAAGTCAAAGTGCGCGTCGTTGAGCACCGCAATCAGGGTGTCGTCGTCGCGCTCGATGCGGGTGGACACAGAACGGTCCTTGAGCGCGTCAAAAAAGGCTTCGGGCAGATCGGCATGCCGCTCCATCCAGCGCACGGCCTGCGCGTGGCTGAGGTTGAAATGCAGCCACAGGAACTGCCCTTGCGGTGCGGCTCCTGATGGAATGCTTGCCAGCCACTGCGCCGCCTGCACGGTATCGACCTCGCGCGGCGCGATGTTTGCGGCGAGCAAGTAGCCGCAGATGAGCCCGGCGGCATCACCCCCATAGTTCAGGCTGTTGCCTGCAGGCGCTGCGTTGGGGCGGTGGGGGGCGAGGGTAGCGGAGGGCACGGGCCTGCATCCTGGCCGCTGCACATGACATGGCCGTGACAGATCACACCCGTGTCACGGTCCTGTCACTTGGCGGTACCACCATGGCGCCATCTTTTTTTGCACCGCCGGACGGCACCATGTTCCACAGCAACACCCTTGACACCCAGGAGCTGATGCAGCGCATCGCCAACGACCTCATCGACAGCTACGACGAAGAGCTGGAGCTGGAGATCGAGGACCGCAATGTGGACGACATCGGCGCGCCGCAGCCCACCGATCGCCTGGCGCGCCAGCAGTATTTCAAGGATCTGTTCCAGTTGCAGGGTGAACTCGTCAAGCTGCAGGACTGGGTGCAGCACAGCCGCCAGAAGGTGGTGATCTTGTTCGAGGGGCGCGATGCAGCCGGCAAGGGCGGCGTGATCAAGCGCATCACCCAGCGCCTGAACCCGCGCGTGGCCCGTGTGGCCGCGCTGCCCGCACCGAATGACCGCGAGCGCACCCAGTGGTACTTTCAGCGCTATGTGGCGCACCTGCCTGCGGCCGGCGAGATGGTGCTGTTTGACCGCAGCTGGTACAACCGTGCGGGCGTCGAGCGGGTGATGGGCTTTTGCAGCGACGACGAATACGAAGAGTTCTTCCGCACCGTGCCTGAGTTTGAAAAGATGCTCGTGCGCTCGGGCATCACACTCGTCAAATACTGGTTCTCCATCACCGACGAAGAGCAGCATCTGCGCTTTCTGGGTCGCATCCACGACCCGCTCAAGCAGTGGAAGCTCAGCCCCATGGACCTGGAAAGCCGCGTGCGCTGGGAGGCCTACACCAAGGCCAAAGAGACGATGCTGGAGCGTACCCACATCCCTGAGGCGCCTTGGTGGGTCGTGCAGGCGGTGGACAAGAAAAAGGCCCGCCTCAATTGCATCGCCCACCTGCTGTCGCAACTGCCCTACCAGGACGTGCCCCACCCGACCGTGGTGCTGCCCGAGCGGGTGCGCAACCCTGAATACCTGCGCCAGCCGGTGCCCGCGAGCATGTACGTGCCCGAGGTGTATTGAAGAATTGCTATTAAATTTATAGCTATCTGCGCTTGTCTATCAAGCGCTAGCGGCCAAAATCAGCGCGCCAACTCCTCTCGCACGGCCGCGACTTGCCGGCGGGAGACCGCCAGCAATTCGGTGGACCCCTGCAGCCGCACCGCCCAGCCTTCGCCCTCTTCGGGGTCGTAGTGTTTCTCCAGTGCGCGTACTGCGCGGCGGGCCACCAGCGCATTGCGGTGGATGCGCAGGAAGCGCGGGGCGAACTTGGTTTCTATCTCGCTGAGCGAGCCGTCCATGATGTAGCTGCGGGTGGTGGTGCGCACGGTCACGTACTTCTGCTCGGCCTTGAAGTACAGCACCTCGGCCAGGGGCAGGCGTTCGGTGCGGCCCCGGTCCTGGATCAGCAGGGTTTCGCCTTCGGGCAGGCTGGGCGCCTGGGCGGGTGCGGAAGGGCGTGCGCTGCGCTGCGCCTTGGCCAGTGCCTGCTGCAAGCGTTCGCGGCGCACGGGCTTGGTCAGGTAGTCGGTGGCGTCCAGCTCGAACGCGCTCACGGCGTGGTCGGCGTGGGCCGTCACAAACACCACCGCCGGGGGCTGGGGCAGGGTCTGCAGTGTGTGGGCCAGGGCCAGGCCGTCCTGGCCGGGCATGTGGATGTCGAGCAGCACCAGGTCAAAACCCCGTCCGCCCGTGGGGCCCAGCAGTGCCATGGTTTCGCTCGCGTTGGAGGCCTCGGCCACCGTCATGCGCTGAGCGGGCTGGGCCTGGGCGCAATCGGCCAACAGGGTCCGCAGGCGGCTGCGCGCAAGGGCTTCATCGTCAACGATCAGGATGTTCATGGTCTCTCAAGGGGCTGTTGTTGTCGTTGGGGCTGTCCACCATGCGGCGCTGCAACGGCGCCGCGCGGCTGCCATGGCGGTTGCCGGGGTTGCCAGAACTGCGGCGCGCGGGCGGTGCTGTGCTGCGCCCACCCCGGGGGCGGGGCTGGGGGTCGGGGGCGGGCAGGGTAATGCGCACCTGGTAGAGGCCGTCCTGCACGCCAGCGGTGAACTCGCCCTGCACATCGTGCAGCAGCGCCAGCCGCGCACGCACATTGGCCAGCGCAATGCCGTGGCCCCGGGGCGCGGTGTCTTCGCCATTGCCATGGCCGTTCTTGCCTTCCTTGGGGGGAAGGGTGTTGGTGATGCGCACCACCACACGGCTGCCGCGCAGCTCGGTCAGCACGCGGAGCTTGCCACCCCGGTCGCTGGGCTCCACGCCGTGTTTGACGGCGTTTTCCACCAGAGGCTGCAGCAGCAGCGGGGGCAGGCGGGCGCCGTCGGTGCGGGGGTCCAGGTTCCACTGCACCTGCAGGCGTTTGCCAAAGCGCACCTCTTCGATGCCCAGGTAGCGGCGCGCGAGCGTGATTTCTTCGGCCAGCGTGGTCGATTCACCCTGCTCGATGAGGGCGACCCGAAACAGGTCGGACAGGTCTTCCAGCAGCGATTCGGCCTTGGCCGGTTCTTCGCGCACCAGCGCGATGGCGCTGTTGAGCGTGTTGAACAGAAAATGGGGGCGGATGCGTGACTGCAGCTCCGTCAGGCGCGCCGTGGTGGCCGCGGGCGTGCGGCCCCGCGCGCGCAGCACCAGCGCTGCCACCAGCATGGCGGCCAGCAGCGCGCCCGTGGCGGCGCTGGCCAGCCAGGGGGCCGAGGTGGGCTGCGCCACCAGCGCCAGCATGCCGCATGCATAGGCCCCGGCCAGGGCACCCAGCAGCACGCCCGCCAGGTATTGCTGCACGGTGGTCAGTCGCTGCAGCACGGTCTTGAGGCTGCAGGCCGTGACCAGCCACAGCAGCGTGGCGGGCAGCGCACCACCCGTCAGCAGTGCCAGGGTGGCCAGCCATTCCACAGGGTTGCCCGCCCCATACATCGCGCCCACGCCCACCACCAGCTCCACGAACAGCACGGCCCGCAGCACCACGCCCACCTGGCAGGCGTCAAACACCAGGGCCCGCCCGCGCGGCGGCTGCCCGCCCGGCCCGGCGCCAGCGGCCGCCCGCACGCTGCGCGCAGACCTTTCTGGCGGGCCAGAATCGGGCAGCGGGGGCTGGGTCGATAAAATTTGCGTGTTTTGCATTGCGGCGCCCGGGTTGTCCGGGTGTCTGAACCTCCGGATTATTGCCCTCCTTATGTCCAAAGCCCAAGCCACCAGCGCCGACTCTGCGCCGTCCCACAACCAACTCGACACCAAGGCCCAGGCCTGGTCGGCGTTGTTTTCCGAGCCCATGAGCGACCTGGTCAAGCGCTACACCTCCAGCGTGTTCTTCGACAAGCGTCTGTGGCAGGCCGATATTGCAGGCAGCCTGGCACATGCCGAGATGCTCGCCGCGCAGGGCATCATCTCTGCCTCCGACCACGCCTCCATCCAGCGCGGCATGGCGCAGATAACGTCCGAGATCGAGTCCGGTGCCTTTGAATGGAAGCTCGACCTGGAAGACGTGCACTTGAACATCGAAGCCCGCCTGACCCAGCTGGTGGGCGATGCGGGCAAGCGCCTGCACACCGGCCGCAGCCGCAACGACCAGGTGGCCACGGACGTGCGCTTGTGGCTGCGCGGCGAGATTGATTTGATCGGCGACCTGCTGAAAGAGCTGCAGGTGTCGCTGGTGGATGTGGCCGAGCAGAACGTCGAGGTGATCCTGCCCGGCTTCACCCACCTGCAGGTGGCTCAGCCCGTGAGCTTTGGCCACCACATGCTCGCCTATGTGGAAATGTTCAAGCGCGACGCCGAGCGCATGGCCGACGTGCGCCGCCGCACCAACGTGCTGCCCCTGGGCAGCGCGGCGCTGGCGGGCACCACCTACCCGCTGGACCGCGAGCGCGTGGCCAAGACGCTGGGCATGGAAGGCGTGTGCCAGAACAGCCTGGACGCCGTGAGCGACCGCGACTTCGCCATCGAATTCACCGCCGCCGCCAGCCTGTGCATGGTGCACGTGAGCCGCTTGAGCGAAGAACTCATCATCTGGATGAGCCAGAACTTCGGCTTCATCAAGATCGCCGACCGCTTCACCACCGGCAGCTCAATCATGCCGCAGAAGAAGAACCCCGACGTGCCGGAACTGGCGCGCGGCAAGACCGGCCGCGTCGTCGGCCACCTGATGGGCCTGATCACCCTGATGAAAGGCCAGCCCCTGGCCTACAACAAGGACAACCAGGAAGACAAGGAGCCACTGTTCGACACCGTGGACACGCTCAAAGACACACTGCGCATCTTTGCCGAGATGGTGGGCGGCCAGATGAACCCCGCCACGGGCCAAAAGGAAGGCGGCATCGCCGTGAACGCGCAGGCCATGGAGCAGGCTGCCCTCAAGGGCTACGCCACGGCCACCGACCTGGCCGACTACCTGGTGAAAAAGGGCCTGCCCTTCCGCGATGCGCACGAAACCGTGGCGCATGCGGTGAAGGCGGCCACCTCGCACGCGTGCGACCTGTCGGAGCTGCCTTTGACGGTGCTACAGGGCTTTCACCCCGCCATCGAGAAGGATGTGTACGAGTGCCTGAGCCTGCGTGGCTCGCTCAACGCTCGCAACACGCTGGGGGGTACGGCCCCCGCGCAGGTGCGCCTGCAGTTGGAGCGCCATCGCGCACGCCTGGCCTGATTTTTGCGGTGCCCATTGCACATCCCTTTGGAGCTTTTGCCATGACCCCATCCCGCCGCAGCCTGTTGTCCCGTCTTTTGCGCACCAGCGCCTTTCTGGGGGCTGCGCTGACCGTGGGGCTCGCGTCGGCGCAGTCGGCCAAGCCCATTCGCCTGCTGGTGGGGTTCCCGCCCGGCGGTGGTTCGGACGCCATTGCGCGCACCTTGTCCGAGAAGCTCAAGGACGAACTGGGCGTGCCAGTGGTGGTGGAAAACCGCCCTGGCGCCGGGGGCCAGATTGCGGCCCAGGCGCTCAAAGCCGCAGTGCCCGATGGGACCACGCTGTTCATCACGCACGACCACACCATCTCCATCCTGCCCCAGGTGGTCAAGAACGCCGGCTTCGACCCGGTGCGCGACTTCGTTCCCGTCGGCGGCTTTGCCACCTTTGTGAATGCATTTGCCGTCTCTGGAGGCACGCCCGCCAAGTCGTTCGGCGACTACGTCAACTGGGTGCGCACGGCGGGCCAGGGCAAGGGGGCCGTGGGTATCCCGGCGCCAGCTTCCACCCCCGAATTCCTGGTCAAGCTGATCGGGCAGAAGTACCAGATCGACCTGGTGTCCGCCCCCTACCGGGGCAGCGCGCCCATGATGGCCGACATGCTGGGCAACCAGATCGGTGCAGGCGTCGCCTCGGTGCAGGATTTCATCGAGAACCACAAGGCGGGCAAGGTGCGCGTGGTGGGCGTGCTCGGCACCAAGCGCCAGGCCGCCATGCCCGATGTGCCCACGTTCGACGAAATGGGCCTCAAGGGCTTTGAAGACCTGCCGTACTACGGCATCTACGCTCCTGCCGGCACGCCGCAGAAGTTCATCACCGAGTTTTCCATCGCCCTGTCCAAGGTGGTGGCGATGCCGGATGTGCGCGAGCACCTGACGGCCATGGGCCTCACGGTGGGCTACATGACACCGCAGCAGCTGGCCACCCGCCAGGCGGCCTACACCGAGGCTTGGACGCGCATCATCAAGACCAGCGGGTTTGTGGCGCAGTAGGCCAGGGCGTGCTTGGTGTGGTCATTCGAGCGGATGCCGCTGCATCCTCCAGTTCCTGAGAACGGTCGAATTGCGGAAATTCAAACTGCGGATTCACGTGCTGCAGATTTCTAAGGCTGGGCCGGGCCTTTGAATTGGTGCGCCGCAAAAGCCGTGACCCGGTCAAAGCGCTCCTCGGGCAGGGTGTCCAGAGTCTGCTGCGGGCGCGGGGCCTGCAGACGTTCATTCTCATCGGCGCGATGGCTCTTTCATGGCAGTGTCTGTGCCGTCGCGGCGGGTGCCTTTTGGGGCCGTGGCCGAGGCTTCGAAGCGGGCCGGTGCCCGCAGTTCAGTGCGCGCGCGCCCGGCCCGTACCCTGCGACGGCGTGCCTCCGCGCCCGAACTGGTGCCAGGCCCGGCGCAGCTGGGTGTCGGAGCTGAACCCCGCCATCAGTGCCGCCTGCGTCACGTTCTGGCCAGACCGCAGCGCGGCCTCGGCCGTGGCCAGGCGGATGCGCCGCAGGTACTGCAGCGGGGCGATGCCTGCATGTTCCAGAAACAGCCGCGTGAGGTGGCGCGGCGAGGTATGTGCCACCTCGGCCATCTGCGGCACGCTCCAGTCGGCCTGCGGTTGCTGGCCCACGGCGTCCTGCACGCGGTGCAGTGCGGGGTGCATGTGGTTGCGGTGGTGCAGAAACGGCGAGAACTGCGGGTCGTCCGGCCCCCGGCGCAGCCCGATCACCATGGCCTGCGCCACCTGCACCGCCACTGTGGGGCCGCAGATGTCGGAGATGCGGTGGAGCAGCAGGTCGATGCCGGTGGTCACGCCTGCGCTGGTGTAGATGGGGCCATCGGCCACGAACACGCGGTTGGCGGCCACGTCGCAGCGTGGGTCTACCAGGGCCAGCTCGTCCAGGTGCAGGTGGTGCGTGGTGGCGCGCCGGCCGGTCAGCAGCCCTGCATGGGCGGCCAGCACCGCGCCCGCGCACACGGTGACCAGCTCCAGCTGCCCCGCCACCGGGCGCAGGCCGCGCAGCCAGTGCAGCAGGGCCTGGGCTTCGGGGCCGCTCACGTCGATGTGGTGGCCTGCCAGGCCCACCAGCACCACCCACGCGGGGCTGGGCAGTGTGTCAGGCAGCGGCGCCAGCCCGGTGACAGCGACCCCCACGGACGACATCGACTCGGGCGTGGGGCTCACGAAGTGCTGCACAAAGCGCTCTGGTTGGCCTAGGGCGACCAGGGTCTGGTTGGCAATGCGCAGCGCCTCGGCCGGGCCGGCCCAGTCCAGCACCAGGCTGCCAGGCAGCAGGGCGAAGTACACGTGGATGGGGGAATGTTTTATGTCCTGCATGACAAGTTCTTGAAAAAGGCGCCGCTCCCAAGGCGTTTTATGGCTCCCTGTTCCACGGGGTGTCCATCTGGCGGGCGGTGCGCTCCGCAAGTGCTGCGCTCGCCAGCCGGGTGACCAGGTGCAGGCTCATGTCAATGCCGGCGCTGATGCCGGCCGACGTGACCAGCGCCCCCCGGTCTACCCAGCGCACATTTTCCCGCACATCCAGGGTGGGAAACCGCGCCCGCAGGTCAGCAATGTCCTCCCAGTGGGTGGTGGCAGGGCCTTCGGTCAGCACGCCTGCGGCTGCCAGGATGAATGCTCCTGTGCACACCGATGCGGTCATCTGCGCACCACGCGCCGCCTGGGCCACCCAGGCGCGGGTGTCTGCGCAGGCCGCGGCGGCGTCCACCACGCCGCCGGGCACGATGAGCACATCGGGCGCGGTGGCCCTGGTGAAGTCCGCGTCCGGCAGCACGCGCAGACCAGCGCGGGCCCGCACGGGGGCCAGGCTGCGGGCCACGCACTGCACGGCAAATGGCGCGGGTGCGCCAGGCTGCAGGCGCTGCGCCATGCGCACGGCGGTGGTGAACACTTCGTAGGGGCCGCCCAGGTCCAGGGCTTCCACCTCGTCAAAAACGAGGATGGCGACTTGCAGGGGCTTTGGGGGTTTGATGGCAGATGGGGTGGTCATGGTGTGGTGCGGGGAGGGTGGTGGGCAAACACATAACGCGGGTAGGTGCCGTGCGCCGTCGTTGTGGCGTTCAGGTCGATATCGACGGTGCAAAAGGGTTGTTCTGCCGTGGTGCGGGCGAGCAGGGCGCCATCGGGGCTGATGACCCAGCCCGCGCCGCCATAAGTGCCTGCGGCGTGGTCCGCGCGGTTGGACGACAGGCTGTAAGCGCCAGTGCGCACGGCCGCAACGGTGCCCACGGCCAGCCATTTGTCGGTGGTGGCGGCCGCTGTGGCGCGCGGCGACAGGATGGCCTGCAGCCCGCCCAGCGCCGCATAGTGGGCATAGGTGTCCAGCGCCCAGAGTTCGGTGCAAATGTTCAGGCCGAAGGCCAGCGGCCCGGCGTTGAAACGGGGAAATGCTGCATCACCGCGCGTAAACCACTGGGCCTCCCAGCCACCCGGTTCATCGGGCAGGTGAAACTTGCGCCGCAGGGGCGCGTAGCCGGTCTGCGCGGACCAGAGAAAGCCTTCGTTCAAGCGCTGCTCGCCCGCAGTGACCGGGCGCGCGCCCACCACCCAGTCGGCGCCCAGCTCGGGCAGGCGGGCTGCCCAGGCGTCGCTGAGTGCGACGGCAGCGCCCCAGCGTGCTGGATCGGCGGGGAGCGATTCCCACACCGGCTCGACAAAGGCGAACTCGGGCAGCAGCACCAGCTCGGATTGCGCGCTGTGGGTGTGGGCGCACAGTGCTACCCAGGCAGCTTCGAGCAGATGGGGTTGGTAGGGCAATTCGCAGACAGTGGCGCGCATGGTGTTCTCCGGCGGTCAGGCTGCGGCCGCTTCCAGGGCGTCCAGGGCTTCCCGCACGGTGCGCAGGGTGGCAAAGCGGCCCTGCAGCACCGTGGCAGTGCGGGTCTTGATGTCGGCGGCTGCCAGCGTCTGGCCGTCGGGTTGCACCATGTCCCAGGTCAAGGTGGCGTCGGTCACATAGTCCACCTCCCAGCCCAGGTCCGAGGCGTGGCGCGTGGTGGTTTCGCAGCATTGTTCGGTGCGGATGCCGCTGATGATGAGGCGCTGGATGCCATGGCGCGTCAGCCACACGTCCAGTCCCGTGCCCACCAGCGCGCTGTGGCGCGACTTGGTGAAGGTGGCGGCCGCCTCGAAGGGCGCCAGGCCGTCGAGTGCGCGCACCTGGCCTGACACCTGCGAAAACGCATTCTCGGGCACTTCGGGGCCTTCGCTGTGGAACACCCGCACCACCGGCACGCCGCGCGCCACGCAGCCTTCGATCAGGGCGTTCTGGGCCTGCAGATAGGCGGGCAGGTCGTGCGTGGTGAAGTAAGGGCGGTGGCGAAAGGACTCCTGGACGTCAATCACAATCAGACATGTTTTCATGGTGTGCTTCTTTCGATGGATGGTTTGAAGCCTTTATTTTTATTGCGCTAAGGCGTGGAGTCCGCGCCAGACGGGACAGGTTTCGATCAATTTACGCCATCGGTGGAGGTCTTGGTGAGGTTTCACAGGGAATGGTGGGCAAGCGGGCCATGGGGTTGTCTGGAAAAAGGCGATTAACGCTTTATGGGTAATGTTTTGTAGCTATCAAATTGATAGTTTTGCGCGGTGAGCCGCATAAGCTGTTATGGTGATTAGGGTTTTCCCTAAATTTTTTTGCCCTCTACAGCCCACCCACTACACGACTCCCCGCCATGGCCAGACGCTCCCGCTTGTTTTCCCTGTCAGCGCTGACGCGGGCCTACCAGCGCAACCTGAAGGCCTTTGCCCGGGTGGCGCGCCCTGTGCGCGCCAAGGCCCCGGCTGCGCCGCGCCGGGTGGTGCCTGCGCCAGCCGTGCCAGCCCGGCGCGCGGCCAGCAAGCCCGTGCCCGCTCGCGGAGAGTGGGTCGGTGGCATTGCACCCGGGCCTGCGGGCGCGCGGCGCTACCACCTCTACATCCCGCCAGGGCTGGCGCTGAAAGCAGACGAGAAACTGCCCTTGCTGGTCATGCTGCATGGCTGCGGCCAGACGGGGGGCGATCTGGCTGCCGCCACGCGCATGAACCGGCTGGCCGCGCGCGAGCGTTTTCTGGTGCTGTACCCCGAGCAGGAGCGCATGGCCAACGCCCATGGTTGCTGGAACTGGTTTGAGCGCCGCAACGGCAAGGCCCAGGCCGAAGCAGCCACGCTGCTGGCTGCGGTGGACAAGGTGGCGCGCCGCTACCCGGTGGACCTGGCCCGTGTGGCCGTGGCGGGCTTGTCGGCCGGTGCCAGCATGGCCGTGCTGATGGCCGCGCTCTATCCCCAGCGGTTCTGTGCCGTGGCCATGCATTCTGGGGTGGCACCGGGCACGGCCGAATCGGCCGCCACGGCGCTGGCCGCCATGCACGGGCGGCGCGCTGCGCACCTGCCAGAGCCCCTGGGTGTCTCCCTCAACCAGGGTGCAACCCCTTCCGTGCTGCCGCTGCCGCCCCTGCTGGTGCTGCATGGCGATGCCGATGGTGTGGTCTCTGTGCGTAACGCGGCGGCCACGGCCCTGCTGTGGGCGGATGCGCTGGGCGCGCGGGCCGGAGCCTTGCGCACCCTGCAGCGTGGCCAGCGCCATGCCATGCGGGTGACCGAATTCAAGACCCGGGGCCGCACCGTGGTGGCGCTGCGCGAAGTGGCGGGGCTGGCCCACGCCTGGAGCGGCGGCGTGGCGCAATTGCCGTTCAGCGACCCGGCCGGGCCGGATGCCTCGGCCCTGGTGTGGGCCTTTGTGGCGCGGCAGTTTGCAAAAAATGAATAAAAATAAGCTCTAGCGCTTATCTGTCAAGCGTGAGAAGCTATTAAATTTGTAGTGAATGTGGTGTTGATGCTGCCGGTGGCAGCATCCATGGCCTGCTACACCAGCCGCGCTGCCACCAGTTCCTTCTTGAGGTAGGCATAAAACAGCGGGGCCGCCACCAGCCCGGCGGGGCCAAACACGGCCTCGGCCACGAACATCACGCTCAGCAGCTCCCACACGCCCATCTGCGTGCGGCGGCCCACCACCTTGGCGTTGATCACGTATTCGGCCTTGTGGATCAGGATCAGAAAGCCCAGGCAGGCGGCCGCCGCCAGCGGCGACACCGACAGCCCCACGATGGTGATGACCACGTTGCACACCAGGTTGCCCACGATGGGCACGAGCCCGGCAATGAACGTGAACGTGATCAGCACGGGCGTGTAGGGCAGCTCCAGATTCCACAGCGGCAGCACAAACAGCAGGAACAGCGCGGTGAGCAGGGTGTTGAACGCCGCAATCCAGAACTGCGCGGCCACGATCTGCCGGAACGCCTCGCCAAACAGTGTGATGCGCAGCTTGAGCTGCTGGGCCAGCGGGCCGCGCGCGAGGGCTGGTGGGCGCACGGCCGCCAGCGCGCCGATGAGCAGGCCCACGTAGGCAAACAGCAGCCCGGCCAGCCAGGCGCGTCCGGCCATGGCCAGCGCGCCGGCCTTGGCGCCCAGGTAGTTGGCGATGATGCGCTGGATTTCAGCCGCGCCCTCGGGCAGGTGGGCCGCCATGTCGGCAGGCAGCTTCAGCCGCAGCTCCAGCACCGTACGCGCCATGTAGTTGAGCAGCTCACGGTATTGCTGCGGGGCATCGACCAGATAACCCCGCGAGTGCGTCAGTCCGGCGGCCAGCAGCGCCAGCGGCAGCAGCATGACCAGACCTGCCGCCACCACCTGCGCCACCCGCAGGCTGCGGGCGGAAGGTGTGGACTGGCGCTGCACCCGTCCCAGGCCCTGGGCAAACCAGCGCGTGAGGGCCCGCGTGAGCAGAAAGCCCAGGCACACGCACAACAGGCCCGGCAGCAGGCCGCGCCACATCACCAGCAGCAGCACGGCCGCCACCAACAGGTAGCTGGCCACCACAACGCCCCGGGTCAGGGCGCGCGGTGGCAGCGTGGTGGGCTCGGGCGGTGCGGGGGCGACGGGGGCAGAAGGGGGGCGCTGCGCCATGCGCTGAAACTGGTCGTGTGCGGTGGGGTTGAATGAACGCGGGCGGGGGCGATCAGGCCACCACCACGGCGGCGCCTTCGGCGCGCGCAGCGATCGTGCCAATCGTGTACACCTGCTCGCCCGCAGCACGCAGTGTGGCGGCTGTGGCCTCAGCGTTGGCGGCATCCACCACCACCACCATGCCAATGCCGTTGTTGAAGGTGCGGTTCATCTCGATGTCGTCGATGCCGGCGGTCTTTTGCAGCCAGGCAAACAGCTCGGTCTGGGGCCAGCTGCCCTTGGTCAGATGGGCGGCCGTGCCTTCGGGCAGCACGCGGGGGATGTTCTCCAGCAGGCCGCCACCGGTGATGTGGGCCAGGGCCTTGATCGGATGGACCGCCAGCGCAGCCAGCACGTTCTTCACGTACAGGCGGGTGGGTTCCATGATGGCCTGCTTGAAGGGCTTGCCGTCCAGCGTGGCGGGCAGGGTGCCAGCGGCTTCGGCGCGGTCGATGCACTTGCGCACCAGGCTGAAACCGTTGGAATGCACACCATGGCTGGCCAGACCCAGCACCACGTCGCCGGGCTTGACGTCCTTGCCGGTCAGGATCTTGGACTTTTCGACCGCGCCCACGGCAAAGCCGGCCAGGTCGTACTCACCGGCAGGGTACATGCCGGGCATTTCGGCCGTTTCGCCGCCGATCAGCGCGCAGCCGCTCAGTTCGCAACCCTTGGCGATGCCGCCCACCACGGCCGCAGCCGTGTCCACATCCAGCTTGCCGCAGGCGAAGTAGTCCAGGAAGAACAGGGGCTCGGCGCCTTGCACCAGCACGTCGTTCACGCTCATGGCCACCAGGTCGATGCCCACGGTGTCGTGCATGTTCCATTCAAACGCCAGCTTGAGCTTGGTGCCCACGCCGTCGGTGCCGGAGACCAGCACCGGCTCCTTGTAGCGCTTGGGCACTTCGAACAGCGCGCCAAAGCCGCCAATACCCGCCAGCACACCTTCGCGCATGGTCTTCTTGGCCAGGGGTTTGATGCGTTCGACCAGGGCATCGCCCGCGTCGATGTCAACGCCAGCGTCTTTGTAGGACAGGGGGGTGGGGGAGGTGGCAGAGGTGCTCATAGGGGTGCTCAAGGCAGGGACGGCACGGAACAGCGTGCGCAGCAGACTAAAATTTGCACAGATTTTACGGGTTGCGCACCCAGTGCCACCCGCTCACCCCTTCACACCGCCCTGTTTTGTCCTTCAAGCCCATGCTGTTTCATGCCCCAACCCTCTGCCTGCGTGCCTGTGGGCGGCAGCCATGATGAAGCAACTGGCACTGGACATCGGCCTGGCCACAGGGCCCACGCTGGCCCGGTTTTATGCAGGCCCCAATGAAGCCGCCCTGCAACATCTGCGCCTGGCCGCTGGCGAAGGCAGCAGCGAAGCCACCCGCTCCCCCGTGCCCACCTACCTGTGGGGCGAGCCCGGCAGTGGCAAGACCCATTTGCTCCAGGCCGTGCGCCAGGCCCTGCGCGAGCAGGGCTCCAGCGTAGGCTGGCTCGACCCGGCCGTCGCCGAACCCCCTGATTTCGACGAAAACTGGGCAGCCGTGCTCATGGACGACGTGCACCTGTACAGCACAGCCCAGCAGGCCACCGCGTTCAATTGGTTCGTCAACGCCATCAGCCCCGCCAGCGGCAGCCAGCGCTGGGTGCTGGCTGCTGGCAACCTGCCCCCGGCAGACCTGCCCTTGCGCGACGACCTGCGCAGCCGCCTGGGTTGGGGCCATGTGTTCCAGTTGCAGCTGCTGGGCGAGGCCGAGCGCCGCGCCGTGCTGCGCCAGGAGGCCGACGCACGTGGCGTGTTCCTGGGCGATGAAGTTATGGACTACATGCTCAACCGCTTCTCGCGCGACCTGGGCAGCCTCATGCAGCTCTTGGACCAGCTGGATGCCTTTGCCTTGCGCACCCAGCGCGCCATCACGATTCCCTTGCTCAAGACAATGTTGGAATCGGAATAACGCCGTGCCCCCACGTCTTTTTTTACGTGTGAACCTGAATGACTTCTGAACCCCGCCGCCTGCGGCTTGCGCTGTTTGACCTGGACCACACGCTGCTGCCGCTCGACTCCGACTACGAGTGGGGCGAATTCACCATCCGCATCGGCTGGAACGACCCTGTGGAGTTCGCGCGCCGCAACGACGAGTTCTACGCCCACTACCAGGCGGGCACGCTCGATGTGCACGACTACGTGCGTTTTGCGACCGAGGCCGTGCGCCTGCGCGGGCCCGAGGCGGCGGCGGCCGCGCACCAGCAGTTCATGCGCGAGGTCATCACCCCGGCCATCAAACCCAGGGCGCTCCACCTCATCCGCCAGCACCAGGCCGCGGGCGACGAGGTACTTATCGTCACCGCCACCAATGAATTTGTGACCACGCCCATCGCGCAGGCGCTGGGCGTGTCGCAACTTCTGGCCGTGCAACTGGTGCGCGACGCCAGCGGCTGGTACACCGGCGAGATCGATGGCATTCCCACCATGCGCGAAGGCAAGGTGCACCGCATGGAACAATGGCTGGCCGAGCGGCAACTGGCCTGGGGAGACGTCGAAAGCACGTTTTACAGCGACTCGATGAACGACGTGCCCCTGCTGGAGAAGGTGAACCACCCGGTGGCCACCAACCCCGACCCGCGCCTGCGCGCCCTGGCCCAGGAGCGCGGCTGGCGCATACTGGACCTGTTTGCGGCCGATGCCGAAACGCCTGCACCACCAGCTGAATGATGAGCGCCTTGCAGCCCCCACCAGCCGCCGTTTCGTGCCCGACCCCCTGAAACCTTTCACTCCATGATCAAGAAGTTCCTAGACAAACTGATGGGCAAATCGACGCCCGGCACCTCGGGCGGCAAGCCCCACTTCGGCAAGCGCGAGGAGGTGCCCGCCTCGGTGCACGGCATCAACCCCGAACTGGTGGACCGCCGTGCCGCCGAGGTGGTTGCCACGCTCAAGCAAGCAGGTTTTGAGGCCTACATCGTCGGCGGCGCCGTGCGCGACCTGCTGCTGGGCCTGCGCCCCAAGGACTTTGACGTGGCCACCAACGCCACGCCCGAGCAGGTCAAGGGCCTGTTCCGCCGCGCCTTCATCATCGGCAAGCGCTTTCGCATCGTGCACGTGGTGCACGGCCGGGGGCGTGAGCATGAAGTGATCGAGGTCTCCACCTTCCGCGCTTACCTGGACAACGCCGCTGCAGGCCAGGTGGCGGGCAACGAAAAGACCAGCAAGGCCCAGCTGTCGGGCATGCAGCACGCTGTGGATGCCAGCGGACGCGTGCTGCGCGACAACGTCTGGGGCCCGCAGGACGAAGACGCCACGCGCCGCGACTTCACCGTGAACGCCATGTACTACGACCCGGTGAGCCAGATCGTGGTCGACTACCACAAGGGCCTGCAGGACGCCAAGAAGAAGACACTGCGCATGATTGGCGACCCCGCCACGCGTTACCGCGAAGACCCGGTGCGCATCATCCGTGCCGTGCGCTTTGCAGCCAAGCTCAGCGGCCTGGGTTTCAGCATCGAGGCCAAGTCGGCAGCCCCGCTGGTGCAGTCGCAGGCGCTGCTGGCCGAGGTGCCGCAGAGCCGCATGTTCGACGAAATGCTCAAGCTGCTGCAAACCGGCCACGCCATTGCCACCATTGAACAGTTGCGCAAGCTGGGCATGGCCAAGGGCATCTACCCGCTGTTGGACGTGGCCGTGGAGCGCGCCGATACGCCGTTTGTCAAAGCCGCCCTGGTGGACACCGACCGCCGCGTCAACGAAGGCAAGCCCGTCGCCCCGAGCTTCCTCCTGGCCTGCGTGCTGTGGGAAGACGTGCGCAATGGCTGGCAGGCGCGCCTGAACCAGCGCCAGCACCCGCTGCCCGCGCTGCAGGAGGCCATCGACGAGGTGTTCGACAAGCGCATTGGTGATGTGTCCGGCCGGGGCAAACTTGCCGCCGACATGCGCGAGATCTGGGTTATGCAACCGCGTTTTGAAAAGCGCGTGGGCAACACACCGTTTGGCATGGTGATGCAGCCGCGCTTTCGCGCCGGTTTCGACTTCATGCGCTTGCGCGCCGATGTGGGCGAGGTGGAAGAAGCGCTGGCCGAGTGGTGGCAGGACTTCCAGACCGCCGACGACGAGCGCCGTGATGACCTGATGGACCAGGCCAAGGAAGAACAGAAAGCCCGCCAGAAAGCGCAGCCAGTGGTCAAGCGCGTGCCCCGCGCTGCACCCGCCGCCGATCCGCGCGGCTTGCCCCAAGGGTCAGACGCCGGACCGGTCGACAGCGACGCTGAGTTCCCCTCCGAAGGTGGTGCCCCCAAGAAGCGCCGCCGCCGCCGTCGCAAGCCCGGTGGTGCGGGAGGCGGCGAAGGCGCAGCCCCTGCGGCGGCGGGCGAGTGAATCTGCCGGACCTCGGCGACGAGCGCGAACGGCCCGCCCTGGTCTACGTGGGCCTGGGCGCCAATCTCGGCGAGCGTGAGACGGCCTTGCGCAATGCTTTGGCGGCAATCGACCAGTTGCCAGGCACCCGGGTCACACGCGTGTCGCCGCTCTACGGCAGCGCGCCGGTCGATGCCGGTGGGCCCGACTACCTCAATGCCGTGGCCGAGCTGACCACGGCACTGGCCCCGCAGCCCCTGCTGCAGGCCCTGCAATCCATCGAACAAGCCGCTGGCCGCCAGCGCCCCTACCGCAACGCCCCGCGCACGCTGGACCTGGACATCCTGTGGTTTGGCGGCCAGGCCATCGACACCCCCGAGCTCACCGTGCCCCACCCTCGGATGGCTGAGCGCGCGTTTGTGCTGCGCCCCCTGGCCGATCTTGCGCCAGAGCGGGTGGACGCCGCAGCGCTGCAGGCCGTGGCATTGCAGGACATCCACCGGCTCGAAGGCCCGGGTTGGGCGGACGCGGTGGTGGGTAGATGATTTGCTCCTAAATCAGGAGCTGCTAGCGCTTTGTAGATAAGCGCTAGAGGCTAAAAAAGCATAAAAATATTACCCTGCGCGACGGATGGACCCGCACCGGATGAAACTGGCGCAGCCCAACGCCAGTGCCACCGTGGAACCGGCTTTGCCGGGCCACGGGCGGCGTACCTCTTGGGGGTTGAGATACTGCCGCTCAGGGGGTCAATCCACCTTCGCGCCGGATGCCTTCACCACCTGCTGGTACTTCGCGCGTTCGCTGGCCATGAAGCTGTCGAACTGCTGCGGCGTGGTGGGCACGGGTTCGGCCAGCAAGGCGCCAAAGCGGGTCTTGGTTTCTGGCGCATGGAGGGCGGCTACAAAGGCCTTGTTCAGCTTGTCGATGATGGGCTTGGGCGTGGCTGCAGGTGCCACCAGGCCCCACCAGGTGTCGATGGAAAAGCCCTTGAAAGTAGCAGACAGGGGCGGCACGCCCGGCAGCGAGGGCGAGGCGTCCAGCGAGGTCACGGCCAGGGCCTTGAGCTTGCCGGCACGGATATTGGGTGCGGCGGCCGCCAGGTTGTCGATGTTGAAGTCCACCTCGCCCGCGAGCAGCGCCAGCTGCGCGGGGTTGGCGCCGCGGTAGGGGATGTGCAGCGCAAAGATGCCCGCGCGCTGCTTGAACATCTCGCCCGCCAGGTGGCCCGCGCTGCCATTGCCGCCGCTGCCGTAGTTGAGCTTGGCGGGGTTGGCCTTGGCGTAGGCGATCAGGTCGGCCAGGGTGTTGATCTTGAGCTGCTCGGCTTTGGCGGCGTTGATGACCAGCACGTTGGGAACACGCACCATCTGCGTGATGCCCGCGAAGTCCTTGCCCGCGTCGTAGGGCATCTTGGTGTACAGCCAGGGGTTCACTGCGTGCGTGGCCGTGGCGGCGATGCCGATGGTCAGGCCATCGGGTGCGGCTTTGGCAATGGCGTCGGCACCGATGTTGCCGCCTGCACCGCCCTTGTTTTCAATGATCACGGTGCCCAGCGAGTCGCGCACGCGCTCGGCCAGTGCACGCGCCGTCACGTCGATGGGCCCACCGGGTGCGTAGGGCACGACCAGACGGATGGGCTGGCCGGAGTCCTGCGCAAGCGCGACCGAGGCCGCGAAGGGGGATGAAAAAGCCGCTGCAACAGCGGCACTGGCGATGAGGTGGTTTCTGCGGTTCATGGTGCCATTGTGCAAAAAATAATAAGACTGCTTACGAAAACTGGTGGACGGCAGCTGTGGAGGGTGCCTGTGGAGGGCTGTCACAGCGTGCGCAACGTGTTTTCTGCCAGCCCCAGATCTTCCACCAGCATGCCCAGCTCGTGCGACGAGCGGATGTCCAGTTTCAGGAAGATGGCAGAGCGGTGCGTGTCCACCGTGCGCGGGTCGATGGGTCGCTCCGGGTCGCGCTGGGCCAGCGCGCGGGCCACCTCCTTGCTGCTGATGCCGGTGGCCAGCAGGCGCGCCACCTCTTGCTGGCGCGGGCTCAGCGTGTTCCAGCGCTCCCGCAAGGTGTTGCGCCGCTGTGCGCGCTGTGCGTCTTCCAGCGACAGGTTCGCGGCCCGGAGCACGGCGGCCAGCAGGGTTTGCTCGTCGCAGGGTTTTTCGAGCCAGTCCACGGCCCCTTGCTTGACGGCGGTGACGGCGGAGGACAGTTCGCCATGGGCGGACAGGAACACGGTCTTGAGCACGGCATTGCGCTCGCGCAGGGCATCGAACACCTGCAGGCCGCTCATGCCGTCCATGCGCAGGTCCAGCAGCACGCAGCCCGGGTGGGCGAGGTCGGCGCGGGCCAGGAACTCAGGGCCGCTGGCAAACGTGCGGGGCGCATGGCCACCGGCCAGCAGCAGGGCGGCCAGGGAGTTGCGCACGCCCTCGTCGTCGTCCACGACGTAGACATTCGCGGGAACTGTGGTGTTGACGGTGACGGGAGTGGTCGGACGGCTGTCGATCATGGTGGGGGCAAGAAAATGCGGG
This sequence comes from Acidovorax sp. LjRoot38, assembly GCF_964252975.1. NCBI lineage: Bacteria > Pseudomonadati > Pseudomonadota > Betaproteobacteria > Burkholderiales > Comamonadaceae > Acidovorax > Acidovorax sp. LjRoot38. Next base: position 108,975 of record NZ_CAXUPT020000006.1, read on the forward strand.
GCAACCGGATCTCAAACACGGCGCCGCCGCCGTCGCGGTTGCGCGCCAGCAGCTCGCCGCCCATGCTTTCGACAATGGAGCGGCAGATGTTCAGGCCCAGCCCCAGGCCGTCGGAACGGGTGGTGAAGAAGGGCTCGAACAGGCGTTCGGCGATCTCGGGTGGCAGGCCGGGCCCCCGGTCCAGCACTTCGAGGCAGGCAAACCGGGTATCGGCCGTGGTGCGCAGCAATAGTTCGTGCGCCTCGGGCGGCGTGGCATCTGCGCGCATCGCCTGCATGGCCTGCAAGGCGTTGAGACCCAGGTTCAGCACCACCTGTTCGAGCAGCACGCGGTCGGCATTCACGCGCAGCGGGCCGTGGGCCAGGTCCAGCCGCACCGCCACCCCGTGCCGTCGCGCCTCGGCGCGCAGGAGCAGGCCCAGGGACTGGTCCACGGCGGCATTGAGGTCGCAGGGCTCGCGGGCCTCGGGGTGTTGGCGCACCCAGCGGCGGATGCGGCCGACGATGTCGGCGGCGCGCAGGGCCTGGCTGGAGAGTGCGGTGAGGCTGTCGTTCAGCAGCTCGGTTTTGCCCTGCGCCGCCAGTGAGCGCGCTGCGGCGGCGTAGTTGACCAGGGCGGCCAGTGGCTGGTTCAGCTCGTGCGCCAGCGTGGAGGCCATCTCGCCCACGGTGATCACACGCTGCACGCGCTGCAGCTGGGCCTCGCGCTGCTGCTGCTGTTCTTCGGCGCGTTTTTGGGCGGTGATGTCCACCACCGAACTCATCCAGCCGATGTGCTGGCCGTTGCCGTCGATGAGGCGTGCGGTGTAGAACATGGTGTACACGTCGGAGCCATTGCGGTGCCGCAGCCGGTTTTCGTTGCCCTGGGGCGCGGCTTTGCCGGCCAGGGCGGTGTCGCTGTCGTTCCAGTGCCGGTCCAGGTCGTCCGGGTGCCAGTAGGGGTAGGGCGGCAGGCAGCCGATCAGCTCGTCTGCGCTGTAGCCCACCATGTCGCACATGGCGGCGTTCACGTAGACGATACGGCCTTCGAGGTCGCGCGCGCGCATGCCCACCAGCAGCGAGTCTTCCATCGACTGGCGAAATGCCTGCGCCTGCTGCAGTGCATGGGTGCGCTCCTGGACGCGCTGCTCCAGCTCGATGCGGGCCTGCCGGTTCTCTTGCAGGCGCCGTTCGCGCAACTGCCAGTACAGGGCGCCGAGCACCAGCAGGCCCGACGCCAGGCTCGCCAGTGCCCAGGCCTGTTGGCGCGCCAGGGCGACGGCCTTGCTGTCGGCCGTGAGGGTCAGCGTCCAGCCCAGATCGGGCAGGCGCTCTTCAAGGGCCAGATAGCGCTTGCCGGTGCCGGGCACGAGGATCTCGGTGCCTGGCTGGCCGTCGCGCTGGAGCGTTTTCCAGGGCACGGGCTGGGGTGTCCAGCGTGCGCCATACTGCTCGTCGAATTGCACCTGCTGCACGTCCTGCTCGGGCAGTGGGCGCGTGGTCTGGTACAGCCAGGGGAGGACAGAGCCGAGGAAGATAATGCCGCGCTCATCGGTCACGAAGACCGGGTCGCGCAGTTGCGCCCAGGTGTCCACGATGGGCTGCATCCACACCTTCACGGCCACGACGCCGATCACCCGGCCGTTTTCCACCACGGGTGCCGATGCAAAAAGCCCAGGTTCGCCGGTGGTCTTGCCCACGCCGTAAAACCGCCCCGGCTGCCCTTGCAGTGCATCGCGGAAATACGGGCGATTGCCGTAGTTCTGGTTCACGAAGCTGGTGGGGGTGTCCCAGTTGCTGGAGGCTACCGTGAGCCCGTCGGTGTTCATCACATACAGCGTGTCCGAGCCTGCATTGGCATTGATGGTCTGCAGGTAGGCATTGGCAGCGCTGCGCAGCGGTTGTGCGCCGGGGTTGTGCAGCAACTCGGCAATCAGCGGCTGCTGCGCCGCCGTGAAGGGCAGATAGCTGTAGCGGGTGGCCACGCCGCGCAGTGCCAGGGCCTGCACCTCGCCCGAGCGGCGCAGGTTGTCCCACTGGTTGTCGAGTTCGCTCTGGGTTGCCCATTCTCCCGCGCCCAGCACCAGGAGCACCGCCAGCCCCACCACGGCCGCCATGGGGCCCGTGCCGCGCACTGCGGCGCGCCATCGCGAAATCCGCCCTGGTGGGAGCGCAGTGCCGGGAGGCGGCAGCGCCAGCGGCGCACGGGGTGCAGCGGGCTCAGCCGGGGTGGTTGGCATGTGCGCCCCGGTCAGCCGCCGTGCTTGTCCGCCTCGGAGGTGAAGGCATCCGCATAGAACTCTTCTGCGGGGAGGCCGCGCTGTGCACTGTAGGCATCGCGGGCCGAGTCCACCACGATGGGCGCCCCGCAGGCATACACCTGGTGGCCCGAGAGGTCGGCAAAGTCGTCCATCACCGCCTGGTGCACAAAGCCGGTGCGGCCAGTCCAACCGTCTTCGGGCATGGCATCGGACACTACGGGCACGTAGGTGAAGTGGGGCATTTCGGCCGCACGCGCCAGCACCCAGTCATGCAGGTACAGGTCGCCCGGCCGGCGGCCGCCCCAATACAGCGCGGTCGGGCGTGTGATGCCCTTGAACTGCATGTGCTCGATCAGCGCCTTGATGGGCGCAAAGCCCGTGCCCGAGGCCAGCAGCACGATGGGCTTGTCGGAGTCCTCGCGCAGGAAAAAACTGCCAAACGGGCCTTCCACCCGCAGGATTTCCTTTTCCTTCATCGCGCCGAACACATGGTCGGTGAACTTGCCGCCCGGCATGTGGCGGATGTGCAGCTCCACGCCCGGCGCTTCAGCCTGCGTGTGGGGCGCGTTGGCCACCGAGTAGGCCCGGCGGGCGCCATCCCGCAGGATGAATTCGATGTACTGGCCTGCGTGGTAGCGGAAGGTATCGGCGGCGGGCAACTGCAGGCGCACCTGCATCACGTCGTGGGATTTTTTTTCCAGGGTAGATACGCGCACCGGCATCTTCTTGATCGGATACGCGCTTTCGTCAGTGACCTGGCGTGATTCGAGCACCACGTCGGTCAGCGGTTGCGCGCAGCAGGTCAGCACCAAGCCTGCAGCCTCTTCATCGGCCGTGAGTGCCTTGGACTGGTGTTCGCCGTGGTGCACGGCGCCGCTGATCTTCTTGCACTTGCACGAACCACAGGCGCCGTCCTTGCAGCCGTAGGGCAGGCCCACGCCGCTGCGGATGGCGGCGGACAGGATGGCCTCGCCCGCATTGGCACTGAAAGCGCGGCCGCTGGGCTGCACGGTGATCTGGAACGCTGCGGGAGTTGCAGCCTCTGCGCTGGTCATGTGTGGGTATCCTTGGAATCGTCTTCGATCAAACTATCGGCCCAGCAAAAGCCAAGCAAACGGACCCAATTTTGCCTTCAATACAAAGCCCCCTTGGCGCCCTCCCTGCGCGCTTTCGCCGTGAACGCCTCCTGATCGTGGGTTGCGGTGATGTAGGTCAACGCATCCTGCGCGATCTGCAATCAGGCCCCGGCGCCGCACGCATGCGGGTGATGGCGCTCACGTCCAGCCCCTCGCGGGTCGCGGGGCTGCGCGCCCTGGGAGCCAGGCCCATCGTGGGCAATTTGGACGATGCGCCTTCGCTGCGTAGGCTTGCTGGGCTGGCCACCCGGGTGTTGCACCTGGCGCCTCCGCCGGTCGAAGGGGCCGGAGGAAATGCCTGGTGGCTGGACCCTCGCACCATCGCCTTGGCCCGCGCGCTGCGGCTGCGAAGCCTGCCGGTGTCCTTGGTGTATGCATCGACTAGTGGGGTGTACGGCGATTGCCAGGGGGCCCTGGTGCCTGAGACGCGGGCGGTGGCTCCCGGCACCCCGCGGGCGCAGCGCCGCGTGAACGCAGAAACTGCGGTACGCCACCTGGGCCGTGCCGGTGTGCGGGCCAGCGTGCTGCGCATTCCGGGTATCTACGCACCTGACCGTGAAGGCGGCACGCCCGAGGCCCGTCTGCGCCGAGGCACGCCGGTGCTGGTGGCCGAAGACGATGTGTTTACCAACCACATCCATGCCGATGACCTGGCGCGGGCCTGTATGGCCGCCGTGTGGAAAGGGCTGTCACAGCGCACTTACAACGTGAGCGACGCCACCCACCTGAAGATGGGCGATTACTTTGACCTGGCCGCCGACCTGTACGGCCTGCCGCGCCCCCCGCGTGTGCCCCGCACTGCAGCGCAGGAGCAGTTGTCGCTGATGCTGCTGAGCTTCATGAGCGAGTCACGCCGGCTCGACAACCAGCGCATGGTGCGGGAACTGGGGTTGCGGCTGCGATACCCCAGCGTGGCCGAGGGGCTGAGCGGGCAGCCGCAGCGTTAGGGCCTGCTGGTGCGCGCCCGTGGCATCAGCAGGGCGCCTGGCCGCCGTTTGAGCGGCAGACACCACCGGGCCCGGGAAACCGCCCCGGACCTGTGCGGGGGTAGGTGTTGCCCAGGTTGTCGGTGCAGCGAAAGTCGCCACATTGGGTGAGGCGTGGTGGGGGTTGTGGGTTACCTGCCTGGGGAAACGGATCGGGGTAGAGAGGGCGGTGCCTGGAGGGTGGGACCACCACCACACGCGGCTGGTTGGCACGTGCCTTTTCGACCTCGGCATAGCCCTGGGGGCCCAGGCAGTCCAGGTCCACCTGCCTCTGGGCCGCTTCGAGCCGCAGTTCCTGCTCATAGGTCGAGCGCGACAGGCCTGCAGCCACCATGTCGAAATTGCGCCGCGAACGTGCACATTCCGGGGAGCGGGCGTAGTCCTGCGGTTGTGGGGCTGCGGCAGCGGCCTGCGCAGCGCGTGCCCGGTCGCGCTCGGCGTTGCGGCGGGCCTCGGTCTCTGCGGCGGTGGCCTCGGCCTGCAGCCGCTGTTGCTTGCGCTCCAGCGCCTCAGCGGCCTGTTCGCGTTCCAGTTGGAGTTCTTCCGGCGTTTTGCGCGCTTCCACTTCGCGCGCCGCCGCTCCGCCCGTACAGGCCCCATCGGTATAGGTCACCTTGCCGGTGCGGGTGTCGGTGCAGCGCACCACTTGTGCGTGGGCCACGGTGCCCAGCCAGGCTGCGCACACACAGAGGAAGAGGGCGAGATGGCGGTTGCGGAGGCTCATGGTCTGCGGCCAAGGTGGGCAAAAGCGTGGCGGTGGGAGCCCTGGTCAGCCCCTGTCAGGGCTTGTCGGGGCTGTTGGACTGTTGGCGGGAGCGCCAGTCGTGGGGGTCAAACGAGTAGCTGCCTGGCGCAACACGGCCTGGAGGGGGTTGGCGGTTGCGGCGATCGTCTGCGGCGCGGCGGTCGCGCTCAGCCTGCTCGCGCAGGGCTTGGTCACGGTCGCGCTGGCGGCGATCGAGCTCGCGGGCCTGCTGTTCGCGGCGATCACGCTCGCGTTCCCGGGCCTGCCGGTCGCGCTCGGCACGTTCCCGTTCGCGTTCACGTTCTCGCCAGTCGTTACGGTTGCGGTCTCGCTCCCAGCGGTCGTCCCGGTCACGTCCGCCGTAGTAGATAACGGCTGGGGGCGCCGAATACGCGGGGTACACCGGCGGCGCGTTGTTGTAGATGTAACCCGGCTGCTCATAAACACGGTACGGAGTGGGTTCGTAGTACGGGTCACCCTGCACCGTGGCGCAGCCGGTCACCGCGGCGCCCAGGACCGTGGCAGAAATAAGGCGGGCAAGTGTGTTTGTCATGGTGGTCAGACCCTGGCAGGGAGTGGCCGTTCCACCCTGCTCGTAAAGTCCCCGAAAAGCACCCCGGCGGGGTGTTACAAATTTCGGAGGCTGGCGCGTTGAAGCCGCTTTCAATGTAGCGCGTGGCCCCCCGTTTTGGTTGACCTGCCTGCCGATGTGCCGGGTAGGACGGCGCCTATTGTCCCATCCGTCGGGGCCGGGCGCTGCCGTGGAGAAACTTCAAAAACAATAGCTATGAACCATTGCCCGATTAGCGGAAGCGGCCAATTTTTTACCCAATATCTGACCGTGGGGGCGGGGCGCCTGCTCCGCGGCAGGCCGCCCTGCCTTTAAGGCTTGGGCAGCACCCGGCGGATGGTTTCGGCCAGGTCTTCCGCCACAAACTTGGCGACGTACCCATCGGCTCCGACGCTGCGCACGTGGTCTTCATTGGCCGAGCCCGACAGCGAGGAGTGAATGACCACGGGCAGCCCATGAAAACGCGCGTCCTGCTTGATGTTGCGTGTCAGGGTAAACCCGTCCATTTCCGGCATTTCCAGGTCGGTCAGTACCATGGCGACGCGGTCCAAGACCGTTTTTCCCTCGGCTTCGGCGCTTTTCGCGATGGCGTTGAGACGGTCCCAGGCTTCCTTGCCGGACTTCACCATTTCATACGGGGCGTTGAGCACTTTGAGCTCTTGCTCGATGAGCGAGCGGGCCACGAACGAGTCGTCGGCCGCCAGGATGATGCAGCCGGGCTTGAGCTTGAGCTTGGCCCCAACCTTTTCTTCGGTGACCTCGTGGCCGTCCGAGGGTGAGATCATCTGAAGGATGGCCTCCACGTCCAGCACCTGGGCCAGGCGGGATTCATCGGTGTTGCCGTCCAGGCGGGCAATGCTGGTGACCAGCTTGCCAGCGGCGCCGCTGGTTTCGGCCGAGAGCACCTGTTTCCAGTCCAGTCGCACGATGTCTTCCACCGACTCGACGGCAAACGCCTGGGTGGTGCGTGCGTACTCTGTCACCAGCATGATGTTCAGGCCCGTCTGTGGCTTGCAGCCCACGATGGAGGGCAGGTCCAGCACCGGAATCACCTGTCCGCGCAGGTTGACCACCCCGAGCGAATGGGCCGTGGTGCCCGCGATCGGCGTGATGCTGGGCATGGCCACGATCTCGCGGATCTTGAACACGTTGATGCCAAACAGCTCTGACTTGCCCAGGGCACTGTCGGTGCCCAAGCGAAACAGCAGCAGTTCGAACTTGTTGGTGCTGGTGAGGTTGGTCCGCTCGTCGATATCCTGCTGCACTGCTTTCATGATGGGTCCTTCGCGCAGAAAAGAAGAAGATACGCGCGTTTACAAATTCTAGGATCAGAACGGGGTGCGCAGTGCGCTAAATGTTCAGGCAATACCCGAATAGTGCACTGCCGCATCCTTGCGTGGCAGCGCTGTCACACGTTGGAGCCGGGTTGCGGGCTCAAGCCGGGGCTGGCAGGGCCACCGGCCCACAGTGCAATACCGTGGGGAAAGGGTCGTAGAAGTGGTGCAGGAGCTGTTTCCAGTCCTGGTACCGGGCCGACTGGCGAAAGCCGATCTCATGGTCTTCCAGGGTGACCCAGCGCACCAGCAGCACATAGTCCTGCGGGCGCTCCAGACAATGGCCCAGTTCGTGTGACAGGTAACCGGGCATCGAGGCAATGATCTGTTGCGCCTGGGCAAAGGCGTGCTCGAAGGCCGCGTTCTGGCCGGGGCGGATGGTGAGGTGGGCGATTTCGAGAACCATGGTGGGCTGGGGCGTGCTGTGCGCTAGGGAAGTGCCTGTTTCTACCGCAAGACTGCCGGGTTACCGTATGCAGCCTGTTGTTCTGTGCCCACCCACACCGGGAGGCGGGAGGCTCAGGCAACGCTGCTCTGGGGAATCACAGAGGCCTTCAAACTGTCGGCCAGGCGGCCCAGCAGTGCGAGCATGGGTGCATCCGAGGCATCGCAGGCCAGACCCAGGTGGCGCGAGAACGCCAGGGGGCCATCGAGGGGGCGAGTGACCGAGCGGCGAGCATGCGCTGCGTGGGACTGTGGCACCACCGCCACGCCCAAGCCGCTGTCCACCATGTGCAGCAACAGCTCTTCGCGTGCGGCGCTGGCCTGTACCTCCAGGGCAATGCCGCGCTCGGCCAGCAGGCGGATGAACGACTGGTGCAGCGGGCAGTAGGGCCATTCAAGAAGCGGCACCCCTTGCAGATCCGCCAGACCGAATTTCTTCTTGAAGCGCAGGGGATGCTGCTCGGGCAACAGCATCACATAGGGCTCGCGCCACAAGGACACAAACGTGTCGCCGGGCGGTTTGCAGTGCTCCGCCACCAGGCGCAGCCGGGCCTCCTGCGCTGTGGCCGTGAGTCGGACCAGCGTGTTGGGCAGGAGGTCGGCAATCTGCGCAAACAGCGGCGCGGCTGGGCCCACCATCAGGTCGTCCTGCAGGAACACGCCCAGCGTTTCGCGGGGCGCATCGCGAAAGTCGCGCACCATGGCGCTGGATTGCGCCAGCAGGCTGCAGGCGCGCGGGTACAGGCGGTGGGCGGCGGGGGTGGGCGCCAGACCCTGGCGGCTTCGCTCGAACAGCACGGTGTCCAGCGCGTCCTCCAGCCCCTTGATGGCCATGCTGATGGACGGCTGCGCCACAAAGCAGCGGCGCGCCGCCGTGGTCACGGATCGTTCTTCGTAGGCCGCGACGAAGTAGCCGAGGGCGCGCAGGTCAAACAGCATGGGGTTTCAGCGGCCGGGGCCACAGTCAGGTAGGGGTGATCGTGGTGACGGTTTCGCGAAAGTAGTCGAGCTGGCCGTTTTGCGAGTGGCTCAGGATCCAGGTCAGCGACTCCACTTCGCGCTGTTGTACTCCATAAAAGAAGCGTTGGCTTAGCTGGGTCATCACCCAGTCGTCGCCCAGCGGCTGGCTGTGGGTGTGAACGATTTGCGTGCCTTGCGGAAAGATCTCCGTGCCCAGGCGCTGCAGCACCGTCAGCAGATCGGCCTGGTTGCGGGCGACCTGCCAGCTGGTGTCTGCATCATCGCGGTAGTGGTCGATGCGGAAATCCAGGTCATCGGCAACGCTACCGAGCAGCGTGGGGACATCGCCTTTTTCAAAGGCGGCCAGTACGCGGTCGATGGGGAAGTTTGTGGTGAGGTTGGTCGTCATGTGCGCTCTCCAGTCGGGGGGTTAAAGGGCCAGAAGCAGGCCCTTGGGGGGCGACTGTAGGCAGCCGGCGCTGCCTGCACAACGATGGAATTTGTGGGTTTGAACGATAAAAAAATGATGGATAAAAAGTGGCAGCGATATCCCTGCGAAGGAAGGCGCCGAAGGCAGTCACCCACGGACTGTTCCCCTCTCATTCCGTGACGCCGGGCAGCTGGCTCAGATAGCGGTGCAGCGCGGCAATGGTCTGGCGCACCTTGGCGGGCTGGGCGTCGCGCTGGGGCGTCATGGCCCAGATGTCCAGGGTGCCAAACGACCAGTCGGGCAACAGCCGCACCAGCCGCCCGGCCTGCAGCGCATCCTGCGAATCCATGCTACCCACCAGCGCCAGGCCCAGCCCCGCCTCGCACATCTGCTGGATCGAAAGCTGGTTGTTGCTGGCAATGCGCGGCTCCACCCGCAGGGCCCGGGGATCGCCCGTGGGGCTGCGCAGGTCGATCAGCAGGCCGCCGTTCTCGCGCGCAAAGCCCAGCCAGCTGTGCGATAGCAGTGCGTCCGGGTGCTGTGGCACGCCGTGGGCAGCCACCCAGCCGGGCGCCGCGCACAGGTACCACTGCATGCCTCCCAGGCGCCGTGCTGCCCAGGTGGAGTCCTGCAGGCGCCCGTAGCGCACGGCCAGATCGATGCGGGCATTGATGAGGTCAATGGGCGAATCGTCTACCAGCAGGCGCAGGCGCAGCGCCGGGTGGGCGGCTAGCAGCTCGCCCAGCGCTGGGGCAATGTGGCGTGCAAACCCGACGGTAGCCGACAGCCGCAGCTCGCCACTCGGGGCATCGCGCGAAGCGGCCAGCTCGGCCCGCGCCTGGTCGGCTGCGGCACACATGGCGGCGCAGCGCGCGTGGTAGCGCTGGCCTGCCTCGGTCAGCGCCAGCTTGCGCGTAGAGCGGTGAAGCAGCGTCACACCGCCATCGCTTTCCAGCTTGCGCACCTGCTGGCTCACGGCAGAAGTGCTCATGCCCAGGGCGCGGGCGGCGCCGCTCATCGAGCCGTGCTGCACCACGGCGGCAAACACCGCCATGCGTTTGAGGTCTTCCATATCAGGTCTTCTCGTCAATCCCCACTGGGCTGTTGTCCGCCTCCATGCCTTGGAACTGGCGCGACCAAGGCCAGTGCCCCCTCGCAAGGGCCGCCAAGCTGCTTGTGCGGCGCTTCGCTGGAGTGCGCTGGGGGTGTCCCCATCCCGCATGGCGCAGCCATGCGAGAGAGGGGGAAGGCGCAAAGCGACTCAGGATGTGATTCATCCATTGTGAAGTTGAGCTTCAAAGAGAAGGCAGATTTAGCCATCTACCGCCCGCTTTGACAATCTCCTATTCTCACTACATCGCAACTTCGACCCAAGGACATCGATATGAACATCGCCCTGATTGGCGCCACCGGCTTTGTTGGCGCTGCCGTGCTGAATGAACTGCTGCAACGCGGCCACCGCGTGACGGTACTGGCCCGCAACCCCGCCAAGCTCGCCGCGCGCGAAGGTCTTACGGTAGTGGCGGCCGACGCGCAAGACGCAGCCCAGGTCGCCAAGGCCGCTGCCGGCCATGATGCTGTGGTCAGCGCCTATAACCCCGGCTGGGAGAACCCCAACATCCACGACGAGTTCCTGAAAGGTACCCGCGCCATCATCGACGGCACCAAAGCGGCTGGTGTGCGCCGCTTTCTGATGGTGGGTGGCGCTGGCAGCCTGTTTGTGGCGCCCGGCGTGCAGCTGGTGGATACGCCCCAGTTCCCCGCCGAATGGAAGCAGGGCGCCCTGGCCGCGCGCGAGGCGCTGAACTGGATTCGCACCGAAAACACGCTGGACTGGACCTTCCTGTCACCGCCCATCCTGCTGCAGCCTGGCGAACGCACGGGCCAATACCGCCTGGGCGACGAAGCGCCGCTGATGAATGGCGAGCAACCCGGCAGCATCAGCGTGGCCGACCTGTCTGTGGCCATCGTGGACGAGCTGGAGACGCCGCGCCACGTGCAAAAGCGGTTTACGGTGGCGAACTGACCGCCAGTGCTTGCCGCGGTGCAAAGGTCGAAAAGGCCAGAATACTTCTGTTTTGATAGCTGCTAGCGCCTGATGGATAAGCGCTAGCGACCAATTTGGCTATAAATAGTCACGGTTTAGCCGATAAACCAGCGCATCGGCACCAGCACGATGGACGGGAACAGCACCATCAGGAACATCATCGCGAACTGCGCGCCCATGAAGGGGAGCACGCCCCGGGTGACTTCGTCCATGCGCATGCGTCCCACCCCCGCCACCACGTTCAGCACCGTGCCCACCGGCGGTGTGATCAAGCCGATGGCGTTGTTCATGATGAACAGCACGCCGAAGTAGACCGGGTCGATGCCTGCGGCTTTGACCACCGGCATCAGCATGGGCGCTAGGATCAGGATGGTGGGCGTCATGTCCATGGCGGTGCCCACAGCCATCACCAGCAGCATGATGGCCATCATCAGCAGGATGGGGTTGTCCATGAAGGGCTTCAGCAGCGAAACAAGCTGTCTGGGGATGTCGGCCACCGTGATGAGCCACGCGCTCACCATGGCGGCGGCCACCAGGAACATGATCACGGCCGTCGTTTTGGCAGCGCTCACGAACACGGCGGTCAGCTGGCGCCAGTGCAGCTCGCGGTACACCACCGTGGCCACGAAGAGCGCATAGACGGCGGCCACGGCGGCGGCTTCGGTAGGGGTGAACACGCCCATCTTCAGGCCCACGATCACGATCACCGGGAGGAACAGTGCCCAGGTCGATTCCCTGAGCGCCTGCAGCTTTTCGGCGGTGGATGCCTTGGGCGGTGGCGTGACGTTTTCGCGCTGGGAGACCCAGTACCAGGTGATGGCAATCGCCACTCCCATCAGCAGCCCCGGCACGATGCCGGCTAGGAACAGCTTGCTGATCGACACGTTGGCCGCCACGCCAAACACCACGAAGCCGATGGACGGCGGAATGACCGGCGCGATGATGCCCGCCGAAGCGATGAGCCCGCCCGCTCGTGCCTTGTCGTGCCCGGCCTTCACCATCATGGGCAGCAGCAGGGCCGCCAGCGCCGCCGTGTCGGCCACGGCGGAGCCTGACAGCGCCGCCAGCATGCAGGCCGCCAGGATGGCAACGAAACCCAGCCCGCCCCGCTTGTGCCCCACCAGCGTGAGCGCGAGCTTGACGATGCGCTGCGACAGACCACCCACGTTCATGATCTCGCCCGCCAGCATGAAGAAGGGCACGGCCAGCAGCGGAAAGCTGTCGGCGCCGTTGATCACGTTCTGCGCCAGGATTTGCGCGTCAAACAGGTCCAGGTGCCACATCAGGGCGACGCCGGACACCAGCAGCGCGTAGGCAATCGGCACGCCGATGGCCATGGCGGCCAGTAGGGAGCCGAGGAAGATAATAACGGTCATGGGAGAGCGCTCCAGGTCATTGCGGTGTGGGGTTCACTGGCGCGAGGCCGTGGGCGCTGGGGCTGTGTGCGGCACTTGGCTGCCCACGGCGGCCAGTTCTTCGGATTCGGCGATGTGCAGCAGCTCGTTGTCGGGCATCTGCCCCGACACAATCCGCCACAGATCCAGCGCCAGCAGCAGCCCCGCCGCCACGGCAAACACCACGCCTGACGCATAGAAGATGGCCATGGACGCGCCCGTGACCGGTGCATCCACATCCCAGTTGATGCGCGCCTGCTCCAGCGCGCCGCTGAAGAGCAGCCAGGTGCACCAGATCATCAGCGCGTAGCTGACGGCGAGGCAGATGCGCTGGCCCAGCGGCGGCAGGCGCGCCAGCAGAAAGTCCGTGCCCAGGTGGCCCCGCTCGCGCACCGCCACGATGGCGCCCAGGAAGGTGATCCACACAAACAACCAACGCGAGACCTCCTCGCTGATGGCGATGCCGGAGTTGAACGCGTAGCGCAGCACCACGTTGCCAAACACCATCACCACCATCACCGCCAGCGCCAGGGCAATGAGCAGGTTGATCCAGCGGCAGCAGCGGTCGATGAAGGCATTGAGCATGGGGTTGTCTCCTGTTTTTCTTTTGACTCAGAGCGCTGTGCCCTGCAGCAGCCCGCGCTGTGCCAGGTTGGCCATGAAGGCGCGCAGGCCAAAGCGCCAGGGCGGCGCGGCCTCGCTGTGCGCCACGCGGTTGTGCAGTCCGCCCAGCCAGGCGCTCTGAATGGACACCAGATCGTCCAGCTGGTGCGTGAAGCCGCCGCCCGGCTGGCCGCGGTCTTCGATGGGGGCGAACAGCGTGCCCATGAACAGCATGAACCCGTCCGGGTACTGGTGCGCGGCCAGCGTCTGCGCCACCAGGTCGGTGGGGTCGCGGCTGATGCTGGCCATGGTGTTGATGCCGCGCAGCTCAAAGCCATCTACGCCCGCGACGCGGAGGTGCACCGTCTCATTGCGCACTTGTTCCAGCCCGAAGCTGGCATCAAAAAGGCGGATGAACGGGCCTAACGCGCACGACGCGTTGTTGTCCTTGGCCTTGCCCAGCAGAAGGGCGCTGCGGCCCTCGATGTCGCGCAGGTTCACGTCGTTGCCCAGCGTGGCGCCCACGATCTGGCCCCGGCTGTTCACCGCCAGCACCACCTCGGGCTCGGGGTTGTTCCAGGCCGAGTCGGAGCGGATGCCGATGTCGTCCCCGCAGCCGACGGACGCCAGCACCGGCGCCTTGGTGAACACCTCGGCATCGGGGCCAATGCCCACCTCCAGATACTGCGACCACAGGCCTTTCTCTTGCAACAACGTTTTGAGTTCCATGGCCTCGGGCGAACCAGGGCGGATGTCGGCAAGGTTCTCGCCGATCAGCTCGATGACCTGGCTTCGCAAGGCTTGCGCACGGCTGGCGTCGCCCCGGGCCTGTTCTTCGATCACGCGCTCGATCAGGCTGGCCGCAAACGTCACGCCCGCAGCTTTGACCACCTGCAGGTCGCACGGCGCCAGCAGCCAGGGGCGGCTCGTGTCGCGCGTGCCGGGCAGGCTGTTGGCCAGCAGGTCTTCCACGCTGCACAGGTACTGGCCGGTGGCTGCACGCACGGCCTCGGCGGGCGCCAGGGCGTCGAGCAGCGTGCTCATGGTGGGGTAGTGCGCGCTGAGGTCGAACACGCCTTGGGGCCGCAGGGCCACCACAGCTGGGCCCGCGACGGCGCCCTGTGGTGCCCACACCCGGCCCACCAGCGAGCCCTGCAGGCCATCGTCGGGAAGCACTTGCAATGCGGTCTGGGGCGCACGGGCCCGTTCGGCAACTGCCGCCGCCGTCATGTTGTTCATGGAGAGTCCTTCGAAAAAATCCGGGGGTGGCGCCGGTGGCCCGCCCGCTCGTTGTCAGTGGTTGTGGCGTGGTGTCTTTTCGGAAATGCGCTGGAATGCCAGCGCGAAGTCGAGCGTCGCGCCATCGGCCAGCTGCCCCGTCTTCTCGCGGTACAGCGCTTCCCAGGGGGACTGGCTCGCGGGCACGGGTGGGTCGGGCAGTTCACGCTTTCGGCGGGCGATTTCCTCGGGCGCGACCAGCGCATCGCAGCGCCCGGTGTTGAGGTCGATGCGGACCGTGTCGCCGCTTTGCAGCCAGGAGAGGCCCCCGCCCACGGCGCTCTCGGGCGATGCGTTGAGGATGGACGGGCTGTCTGCCGTGCCCGACTGGCGCCCGTCACCCAGTGTGGGCAGGGTGTTGATGCCGCGCTTGATCAGCGCGTCGGGCGGCTGCATGTTGACCACCTCGGCCGAGCCCGGCCAGCCGATGGGCCCGGCGCCGCGCATGACCAGGATGCAGCCCTCGTCGATGTCGAGCGCCGGGTCGTTGATGCGTGCGTGGTAGTCGTCCGCGCCTTCAAAAACCACGGCACGGGCTTCGAAGATGCCCTCGCGGCCCGGCTGGCTCAGGTAGCGCTCGCGAAACGCGGGCGATATCACCGAGGTTTTCATGATGCCGAAGTCAAACAGGTTGCCGCTGAGCACCAGGAACCCAGCTTTTTCCATCAGCGGCGCGTTGAAGGGGCGAATCACTTCACGGTCGCGCGCTTCGTGGCCCTGCAGGTTGTCGCCGATGGTTTTGCCCGTCACGCTGGCGCAGTCGTTGTGCAGGCGGCCCGCTTGCTGCAGCTCCCACATCAGCGCAGGCACACCGCCCGCGCGAAAGAACCGTTCGCCCAGGAACTGGCCTGCAGGCTGCATGTTCAGCAGCAGGGGCAGGTCGTAGGCGTGGTCCGTCCAGTCCTGGGCCTCCAGTACCACGCCTGCATGGCGCGCCATGGCCATCACGTGCACCTGCGCATTGCTGGAGCCCCCGGCCACACTGATGACCGACAGCGCGTTCAAGAAGCTCTCGCGCGTCAGGATGCGCGAGGGGCGCAGGTCTTCATAGGCCATATCAACAATGCGCCGCCCGGTTTCGTACGCCATCTGACCGCGTTCTCGGTACGGTGCAGGAATGGCCGCGCAGCCGGGCAGCGACAGGCCCAGGGCTTCTGCCACTGCGTTCATGGTGGAGGCCGTGCCCATGGTGTTGCAGTGGCCCGCCGACGGTGCGCTGCTGCAGGCGCGCTGCAGAAACTCTTCTTCATCAATCTCGCCCGCCGCGAGCTGGCGGCGGCTGCGCCAGATGACGGTGCCCGAGCCCACCAGCTGCCCTTCGTGCCAGCCATCGAGCATCGGTCCGCCCGAGAGCACGATGGCCGGAATGTCCACCGTGGACGCGGCCATGACGCCAGCAGGCGTGGTCTTGTCGCAGCCCGTGGTCAGCACCACCGCGTCGATGGGGTAGCCGTACAGGATCTCCACCAGCCCCAGGTAGGCCAGGTTGCGGTCCAGTGCGGCCGTGGGCCGGCGGCAGTTTTCAAAGATGGGGTGAACAGGGAACTCCATCGGAATGCCGCCCGCATCGCGGATGCCGTCGCGCACGCGGCGCGCCAGGTCCAGGTGGATGCGGTTGCAGGGCGACAGGTCGCTGCCCGTCTGCGCGATGCCGATGATGGGCCGGCCCGAGCGCAGTTCCTCGGGCGTGAGCCCGTAGTTCATGAAGCGTTCGAGGTACATCGCGGTCATGTCCGAGCGCTCGGGGGCGGCAAACCAGTCGCGGGAGCGGAAGGGGCGGCGGGGTGTTTTGGTCATGGGGTCGGGACGTCGCAAAAGGAGGGGCGGGGCGCAGCTGCAACCAGCTGCGCCCCGGGAGGCGAATCGCTTACTTCCCGCCCCGCGCCTTCGCCAGCTCGCCCATCATTTCGCTGGTGGTTTCCTCACCAAACTCCTTGCCGTACTTGGCCAGCACGGGCTGCAGCTTGGTGCGCAGCTTGGCCTGCTCGGCAGCAGGCAGCTCGGTGATCTGCATGCCGGCCTTCTTCAGTTCGCCCAGGGCGGTTTCGCTGAAGGCGCGGATGGTCTTGCGCTCGAACACCGTGGCCTCGCGCGCGGCCTCCTGCACGATCTTCTTCTCGTCGGCCGAGAGGCCGTCCCAGGTCTTCTTGGAGATGAGCAGCACCCACGCGCTGTACATGTGGCGCGACAGCACCAGATGCTTTTGCACCTCATAGAACTTGCTGGCCAGGATGGTGGCAGGCGGGTTCTCCTGGCCGTCGACGGCCTTTTGTTCCATGGCCGTGTACAGCTCGGTGAACGGCATGGGCGTGGCGTTGGTGCCCAGCGCGTTGAAGGTGTCCAGGAACAGGGGGCTCTGGATCACGCGCAGCTTCAGGCCCGCCAGATCGTCGGCCGTGTTGATAGGTCGGCGCGAGTTGGTCACATGGCGGAAGCCGTTTTCCCAGAAGCCCAAGCCGATCAGGCCCTTGTCCGGCAGCATGGCCAGCAGCTTTTGGCCGAAGGGGCCGTCTAGCAATGCGTCGGCTTCGGCCTCGGTGTTGAAGGTGAGCGGCAGGTTCAGCACGCCAAAGGGCTTGATCAGCGACATCAGCGTGGACGAATCGGGAATCGTCATCTCCAGCGTGCCTCCGCGCAGGGCCGAGGTCATGCTGACATCGTTGCCCAGCGCACCGCTGGCGAACAGCTTGGCGTTCATCTTGCCGCCGCTCTTGGCCTGCAGGCGCTCGGCAAAGTGGCGCACGGCCTGGGCCTGCGGGTGGTCGTCGCTCAGGCCAATGCCGACCTTGAAGGTGTGTTCCTTGACTTGGGCCGCGACGGGGGCGGCAAAGGCGGCCAGCAGCGTGGCAGCAAGCGCCAAGGATTTAGCGAGGGTCTTGAATTGCATGGTGTCTTGTCTCCGTTGGAATGGCTGACCCCGTTGGCGAGGCCTTCGGCGTATGCAGCTTTTTGGGGCAAGCCGTCATGGACGCAAGGCGAAGGTTAGGTTTCGCGTCCTGCCGGGTCCACTGAATGTTTTGCGACAATCCATTCCAAACGCTTATGAGTCCAGACGAATTTCCGGGTAAACCCTTGTCTTTGGCGCAGGCCTGTGCGCGGCTGCGCTTTCGGCATTTGCAGTTTCTCGACATCCTGGGCCGCACGCGCAACCTGCGGCTCACGGCCGAGCAGATGCATGTCACGCAGCCTGCGGCCACCAAGATCCTGATGGACATCGAGGAGATCCTGGAGGCGCGTTTGTTCGACCGCCTTTCGCGCGGCATGCGGCCCAACGAGCTGGGGCTTTTTACGCTGCGCTACGCCAGCGCGGCGCTCGATGGGCAGCGCAAGTTTGTGGACGAGTTCAATGCGCTCAAGCAGGGCGGCCACGGCCATGTGACGGTGGGCGCCATCACCGGGTCAGCCGCGCATGTGCTGGTGGCGTCGGTGGTGGAGATCCAGCGCCTGCGGCCCCTGCTGGTCATCAAGATCCTGGAGCAGAGCAGCGACCAGCTCATCGCCTGGCTGGCCGAGCGCAAGATCGACCTGATGATCGGCCGCTTCACCACCGAGGACCAGCGCAGCCAGTTCCACTACGAGCACCTGTCCGCCGAGCCGCTGCATGTGGTGGGTGGGCAGCACCACCCGCTGCGCGGCGCCACCGACCTGTCGCTCACCGAGCTGGCGCACTGGCCGTGGATTCTGTACCCCGCCTCCACGGCCGTGCGCAAGGTGTCGGACGATCTGTTCGGTGGCGCGGGGCTGGCACTCACGGCGGGGGTGGTGGAGACGCCGTCCTTCCTGTTTGCGCTGGAGCTGATGAACACCACCCACATGATGTCGCTGCAGCCCGCCGCGCTGATCCAGAAATATGTGGACCGGGGCCTGCTCTCGCGCATCCCCGTCGAGCTGCCCGACCGCATGCCCAGCTACGGTCTCATCACCCGGCTGGGCGAGCCGCCCACTCCTTCGGCGCAGGCCTTTATCGATGTGCTGCGCGAGGCGGCGGGCGTGGCGCCGGACCCTTCGGCAGAGTGACAAGGTCCGCGCTATGCACGGCCTTTTTCGATAACCAACGGTTATTGAAGATCTGGGCCACCAGGCCCTGCCGTTATGCTCTGCGCCCTTTCCCGCAACCCAGGCCTTTTTCTCCATGACCGACGCACCCGACACGCCCGACACCATCCAGGAACCCCGCTGCTGGAGCGATGGTCGCTGGACGGCGCAGGTCATCAAGAACGAAGACGACGATGGCTGGGCCGTGTCCATGACGCTGAAGGGGGAGTCCGAGCCCGCGCTGGTGGGCCCCTGGACCATGGGCCGCGACAAGAAGAACCCCAAGCCGCTCGATGTGTCGGCCTTCCATACCCTGGTCAAGACCGCGAGCGAGGTGGTGCGCCGCCATGAGCAGCAACTGCACGCGCAGCTGAACAAGAGCGTGCACATCACCACCGCCGACGGCCAGCGCCTGCGCGTGGCGCTGGCCATCGTGCCCGACGAGGAAGGCGCCACGGCCACGCTGAGCGCCGAGGATGCACTGGGCCAGGAAATCGCCCGCGTGCCTGCGCCGCCCACCTTCCGCCTGACGGCCGCCAGCGCCACCGCCTGGGCGGACGGGGGCTTTGCGCGGCCCCGTTGACCTCGGCGCCCAGCGCTTTTGCACGCCCCCGACAAGGTGGCGAAGAGTTTCTTGCAGCCCTGCGCGCTGCCAGGTGCTGCGCGCAGGGCGGCGTTTGGGTAGATTGGAGGGCATGGCCCAGTGGCCCGTCGGAGTCCTGCCGTGCGTTCCTCATTTCAACCCTTGCTGCCATTGCCTTCCCCGTCCGAGGGCTTGTTCCCGCCACCACCGCGAGCAGGCTGTGCTGGAGCCGCCCTGCTGGTCTGCTGCGCGCTGTTGCCCCTGCCGGCCCTGGCGCAGCAGGGGGCTGGCGCGCCGCAGCCCTCCGCCCGGGCCCAGGAGCTTGCGGTCTCCGCTACCCCCGAGCCGCGCCGCATCTTCATCGACGGCGCACGCGCGGCCAGCGACGTCGGGCTGGCCTCAGTGGGTGTGCAATGGCCCTGGGCCTGGCGCCGTGATTTTTTGGGCGGCGAACTGACGGGGCACTGGGATATCCACATCGCGCACTGGCGCGTGCCGCCCGGCACCGCCGTGCCGGGCGGGCGCCGCCGCTGGACGCAGCTGGCGGTGGTGCCGACACTGCGTTGGCGATTCGACGGCGGGCGGTCCGCCTGGTTCATGGAAGGCGGCATCGGCCTGTCGGCGCTGGACGGGCACTACGCCACCCGGCACAAGGCCTTCAGCACCCGTTTCAACTTTGCCGACCACCAGGGCGTGGGCTTCAACTTTGGCGCCCGCCGCCAGCACGAACTGATGCTGATCGTGCGCCACATTTCCAACGGCGGCATCCGCAAGCCCAACCCGGGCGAAGACTTTGTGCAGGTGCGCTACAGCCGGTCTTTTGAATGATCCGGCTTCCATCAACTTGAACCGTTCGCTGAGCGCCGTTCAAGCGCCGCGCCTGGCTTGGGCAGGCTCAGCCAGAACGGGTGAACGGGATCGGCGAAGGGGGCCAATCGCCTTGGCGACGGCGCGAATGTCACCAAGCTCCTAGAATCCCCCTGCCGGCCCTGGATCCACTCCAGGGCCGGCAGCGTTCTCAGGGCGGGGCGGAATTCCCCACCGGCGGTATTTGAGGGCTGAAAAGCCAACAAGAGCCCGCGAGCGCCTGTGGTGCCGTTCTTTGGAACAGGCCCGCAGGGTCAGCAGATCTGGTGCGAAACCAGAGCCGACGGTCACAGTCCGGATGAAAGAGATCGCGAAACTAGGGATGTCCTGCATAACCCTCGCGAGTCGGTGGTAGTGCGGATCGGGATGGGCCGCAAGGCGACTTTTTGCAGCCAATAGCGCGGCTATTGGCATGAAAAGCAACGCAGCGGACCGCCCGAGACCGCGCCATCACGGACCGCAGGGAGTTATGCAGGACATCCCTAGAGCACCCGCTATGGGTGGCTGGGCCCTTGGCGTTTGCCTGCGTGTTTTTTGCCCGCTCGCAAGCGCCGTGAGGCCTGCGCCGCCCTGTGCGGGCGCCGTATTCGCGCGCGCCCTGATTCTGGTCTGACCTGTTTTGAGGAACCCATGAATCAGTCTTCTTCACATTCCGTTTCCCCCCTGGCCCCCGTCGCCGCACACCGTGGCGCCCGTGTGGCCATCATCAGTGCCAGCTGGCACCAGGACATCGTGCACCAGGCGCGTGACGCGGCCCTGGCCGAGTTCGACCGCCACGGCCTGCCACCCGCGCAGGTGGCGCTGTTCGATGTGCCCGGTGCGTTTGAGATCCCGCTTTTGGCCCGCAAGCTCGCGCGCAGCGGGCGCTACGATGCCATCGTGGCCTGCGCGCTGGTAGTCAACGGCGGCATCTACCGCCACGAGTTCGTCACCACCGCTGTCATCGACGGCCTGATGCGCGTGCAGCTCGACACCGAGGTGCCCGTGATGTCGGCTGTGCTCACCCCGCGCGACTTTCACGACCACGAGGACCATGTGCGCTTCTTCCGCGAACATTTCGTGAAGAAGGGCACCGAGGTGGCCCAGGCCTGCCTGCAGACCATGGCCTACCTGCGCAAGCTGGCCTCGCCCACGTTGGCCTCCGTGCAGCAGGCTTCGCCGGTGCTGGCAGAAGCCTGAGAAGGTGCCAGTTGCTACTTTTTATGTAGCTACTGGTGCATGATTTACTGGCGCTTCAGGCCGATTGGGCTTGAAATGCCCGCGCTACGTCAGCCCGCAGCCAACCGGGGCTGGTGGTGGCCCGGTGCGGGCATGCTGGCCTGCCTGGGGGTGTTGGCGTCGGTGTCTGCCAGCCGGAACACCGCCACTGCCTGCACCAGCTGCTGC
Organism: Acidovorax sp. LjRoot38; assembly: GCF_964252975.1. Lineage (NCBI taxonomy): Bacteria > Pseudomonadati > Pseudomonadota > Betaproteobacteria > Burkholderiales > Comamonadaceae > Acidovorax > Acidovorax sp. LjRoot38. Next base: position 130,013 of record NZ_CAXUPT020000006.1, read on the forward strand.
GCCTGCACCTTGAGGCTGTCGGCGGCGGCGGCGCTCTGTTCGACCAGCGCCGCGTTCTGCTGCGTGGCCTGGTCCATTTCGGTGATGGCGTCCCCCACCTGGGCCACGCCTGCACTTTGCTCACTGCTCGCGGCGCTGATCTCGCCCACGATATCCGTCACACGGCGGATGGCGCTGACCACCTCGCTCATCGTGGCTCCCGCCTTGTCTACCAGCGTGGTGCCCAGCTCTACGCGCTCCACGCTGGCGTGGATCAGGGTCTTGATCTCCTTGGCGGCGTCTGCGCTGCGCTGGGCCAGGTTGCGCACCTCACTGGCAACCACCGCAAAGCCCCGGCCCTGCTCGCCCGCGCGGGCTGCTTCCACGGCGGCGTTCAGCGCGAGGATGTTGGTCTGGAAGGCGATACCGTCGATCACGCTGATGATGTCGGCAATCTTCTTGCTGCTGTCGTTGATGCCCTTCATGGTCGTCACCACCTCGGCCACCACATCACCGCCCTGCACGGCCACGGTGCTGGCGTTCACGGCCAGCTGGTTGGCGGTGCGCGCGTTTTCGGCATTGGCCTGCACGGTGGAACTCAACTCCTCCATCGATGCCGAGGTCTCTTCCAGCGCGCTGGCCTGCTGCTCGGTGCGGGCTGACAGGTCGTTGTTGCCCTGTGCGATTTCGGTGCTGGCGGCGGCCACGCTATCGGCGTTGTTGCGCACATTGCTCACCACGTGCGACAGGCTGATCTGCATGTCGTGCAGGGCATTCAGCAGCAGGGCGATTTCGTCCTTGCCCTGCACTTGCCGTGCCACGGTGAGGTCGCCGCTGGCCACGGCCTGCGACACGCGCACCGCGTTGTCCAGCGGGTTCACTACGGTGCGGCTGAAGACAATGGCGCCCGCAATGCCCAGGGCGCACACCACGAGCATCACCACCAGGCTGATAGTGGTGGCGCGCTGCGCTGCTTTGGCGGCGCGCTCGGCCACTTCGCTGCTGGCCTTGGCGATCAGGCCACCGGCCTGGTCCAGCAGCTGCGAGGGCTCACGGTCCATGCCCGCCACGGCCTTGTCGCCCGCCTGCGGGTCGTGGTCGGCGGCCTTGAAGGCCTCAAACCCCTTGCGGTAGGCCGCGCCCATGCGCTCGTGGGCCTGGGAAAACTGCAACACGCGTTCACGGCCTTCGCCGGGGGGCAGGGCGACCACGAGCTTTTGCGCCTCGTCCTTGATGGCCTTTTCCTGCTTTTCAAACGCGGCCCAGTAGCGCGTGAGCTGGGCTGGGTCCTTGCCGCGCAGCAGTACGTTCTTCCACTCCTGCACCTGCACCTTGAAGTTGTTGAGCATGTCCGCCGCCATGCGCTCGTGCTCGAAGCTCTGGGCCACGGTGGTTTGGTAGGTGTCGAGCGCCTGGTTCAGGCGGCTGATGCCAAACAGCGCCGCCGCAAACAGCAAAAGCAGCGACACGGTAAAGGCCAGGGGGAGCTTGAGGCTGAGCTTCATGGGGAACTCCTGTGGGGTCCACTATTCGCCGCTGGGGCGGGGCAAAGTGCATGCGGCCCAGCCGGACTTCCCCGTACGTTGCGGCGGTTGTCCCACTGCGCCTCTCGTCTCGGTCAACCGGCGCGTGCTGTGCGCCGTGCCGGAGAGATTCCCGCTGCCATTATGGAGAGATGTGTAAATTTTTGTACATGTCTTTTTTACCAAGGTGCGAACACATGTAGGCGCCGAGAGCACCAAGATTTGTTATCAAATTGATAGCTGATAGCGTTTGGTGGATAAGCGCTAGAACCTGATTTGGTTCAGATGGTGCAGACAAAAAAGCCTTGCCGGTCAGGGCAAGGCTGTTCAATGGCGGGGGCGTTGCGCAGCTCGGTGCAGCGTGGGTCTGGCTACAAAACCCCGTTGGCCCGCAGCGCCGCAATGCGCGCCGAGTCCAGCCCCATCTCGCGCAGCACTTCGTCGGTGTGCTGGCCCAGTGCCGGTGGCGCGTTGCGCAGCACGGGTGGCGTGGCCGACAGGCGCAGCGGGCTGGCCACGCCGGTGATCTGCAACACGTTGTCGGTGGCGGCCTCGCCGTCCTTCCAGCGCGGCAGCGTCACGGCCAGGCCACGGGCCTGCACCTGTGCGTCGTCAAACGCCTGGGCAATGGTGTTGATGGGGCCGCAAGGCACGGCCTTGTCTTCCAGCAGCGTGATCCATTCGGCTGTGGTGCGCGTGCGGGTCACGGCCTCCATGGCGGGGATCAGCGCGGTGCGGTTTTGCACGCGCAGGGTGTTGGTCGCAAAGCGCGGGTCGCTGGCCCACTGGGGCTGCTCGGCGGCGGCGCAAAAGCGCTGGAACTGCCCGTCGTTGCCAATGGCCAGCAGCATGTTGCCGTCGGCGGTGGGGAAGTCCTGGTAGGGCGCGAGGCTCGGGTGGCTGTTGCCCATGCGTCCGGGCGCCTTGCCCGTGGCGAGGAATCCCGAGGCCTGGTTGGCCAGCACGGCCATGCCCACGTCGAGCAGGGCCATGTCGATGTGCTGGCCCTGGCCGGTGCCATTGGTGGCGTTGTCGCGCACATGCAGCGCGGCCAGGATGGCGTTGCTGGCGTACAGGCCGGTGAACAGGTCGATCACGGCCACGCCCACGCGCATGGGGCCGCCGCCGGGTTCGGTGTCGGCCTGGCCCGTGATGCTCATCAGGCCCGTCATGGCCTGCACCATCAGGTCGTAGCCTGCGCGCTCGGCATAGGGCCCGTCTTGGCCGAAGCCGGTGACGGAGCAGTAGATGAGGCGCGGGTTGAGTGCGCGCAGGCTGTCATGGTCCAGGCCGTATTGCTTGAGGCCGCCGACCTTGAAGTTCTCCACCACGATGTCCGCCTCTTGTGCCATCTGCCGGATGAGCGCCTGGCCCTCGGGCGAGGCCATGTCGATGGTCACCGAGCGCTTGTTGCGGTTGCAGGCGGTGTAGTAGCTGGCCTGGTTGGTGTCGTTGCCCTCGGCGTCTTTCAAGAAGGGCGGGCCCCACTGGCGCGTGTCGTCGCCCACGCCGGGGCGCTCCACCTTCACCACGTCAGCGCCCAGGTCGGCCAGCACCTGGGTGCACCAGGGCCCGGCCAGCACGCGGGAGAGGTCGAGCACCTTGATGCCTGCGAGGGCGCCTGGGGAGGAGGGGGATGTGGTCATGAAGGTACTATAAGTTTGATAGCTGGTAGCGCTTATCCATCAAGCGCTAGAGGCCTAAAACGCTTGAAACATGTGTAGAGGAGCCCCGTTTTAACTCCCTCTCCCCTCGCGGGAGAGGGTGGGGGAGAGGGGGCGAACAGGCACAGCGCACGCCACTACCCCCTCTCCCCCGGCCCCTCTCCCGCGAGGGGAGAGGGGAGTTCTCACCACCGCATTGGATGGAGGGGAGGCCGGGCCTCAGTTGGCAAACGCCGCAATGCCCGTCTGCGCACGGCCCAGAATCAACGCATGCACATCGTGCGTGCCTTCATACGTGTTCACCACTTCCAGGTTCACCAGGTGGCGGGCCACGCCAAACTCGTCGCTGATGCCGTTGCCGCCCATCATGTCGCGCGCCAGGCGGGCAATGTCCAGCGCCTTGCCGCAGCTGTTGCGCTTGATGATGGAGGTGCCTTCCACGCTGGCCGTGCCCGCGTCCTTCATGCGGCCGAACTGCAGGCAAGCCTGCAGGCCGATGGCGATTTCGGTCTGCATGTCGGCCAGCTTCTTCTGGATGAGCTGGTTGGCGGCCAGGGGGCGGCCAAACTGCTTGCGGTCCAGCGTGTACTGGCGGGCGGTGTGCCAGCAGAACTCGGCCGCACCCAGGGCGCCCCAGGCGATGCCGTAGCGCGCGCTGTTCAGGCAGGTGAAGGGGCCCTTCAGGCCCTGCACTTCAGGGAAGGCGTTTTCTTCGGGCACGAACACGTCGTCCATCACGATCTCGCCGGTGATGGAGGCGCGCAGGCCCACCTTGCCGTGGATGGCAGGGGCCGTCAGGCCCTTCATGCCCTTTTCGAGCACAAAGCCGCGGATGGGGCCCACGGCGCCGCCTTCGGAGACTTCCTTGGCCCAGACCACGAACACGTCGGCCACGGGGCTGTTGGTGATCCACATCTTGCTGCCCTTGAGCTTGTAGCCGCCATCGACCTTGTAGGCGCGCGTGGCCATGCTGCCGGGGTCGGAGCCGTGGTCGGGCTCGGTCAGGCCAAAGCAGCCAATCCACTCGCCGGTGGCGAGCTTGGGCAGGTACTTCTGCTTTTGTGCTTCGGTGCCGAATTCATGAATGGGCACCATCACCAGCGACGACTGCACGCTGGCCATCGAGCGGTAGCCCGAATCCACACGCTCCACTTCGCGGGCGATCAGGCCATAGGCCACGTAGCTCAGGCCGGGGCCGCCGTACTGCTCGGGGATGGTGGGGCCGAGCAGGCCCACTTCGCCCATCTCGCGGAAGATGCTCACGTCCATCTTTTCGTGGCGGAAGGCGTCCAGCACGCGGGGTGCCAGCTTGTCCTGGCAATACGCTGCGGCGGCGTCGCGGATGGCGCGCTCGTCGTCGGTCAGTTGCTGGCTCAGGAGGAAAGGGTCATCCCATTGAAAAGCGGCGTGGGCCATGTGTGTCTCCGGTCGGAAAGAAGGTGAAAGAAACGGGTCTGAAGCGCATCGTAGGCCCTGGTGTTCCAGCCCGCAAGCGAGTTCTTTTCATCCAGATATGCGTTATTGGAATGTATGGAATACTCGCGTCCATAGGTTGCAAGTGAGATAACCTCGTTAAAAGTTCCTCTTCATCATGCGTCGCAACATCCCATCGACCCAGGCCCTGGCCTGTTTTGAAGTCGCCGCCCGACACGAGAGCTACACCCGCGCCGCGCAGGAGCTGTCGCTCACCCAAAGCGCGGTGTCGCGCCAGATCCAGGCGCTGGAAGAATTTTTGGGCGTGGCGCTGTTTCGCCGCACGCGCCACGGCGTGGTGCTGACGCCTGCGGGCGCCCACTACGGCCGCCAGGTGGCGCGCTGGCTGCAGGGCCTGGAGCGCGATACGCTGGATGTGATGGCCCACCAGGGCGAGGGTGGCACTCTGTCGCTGGCCGCAGTGCCCACCTTTGCCACGCGCTGGCTCATCCCACGCCTGCCGCTGCTGGCGCAGGAGCATCCGGACATCGTGGTGCACATCGACACGCAAACGCGGCCTTTTCTGTTTGCCGACACCACCTTCGATGCCGCCTTGTATGCAGGCACACCCGAGCAGGTTGCCAACTGGCCCGGCGTGCAGGCCCTGCTGCTGATGCACGAAGACGTGGTGCCCGTGTGTTGCCCCCGCCTGCTCGAATCCGCCGCGCCCCGGGGCCGCGGCCGCGCCCACCAGCCGATCGCTGCCGAGGCGCTGGCCGAGCTGCCGCTGCTGCAGCAAAGCACACGCCCCTATGGCTGGCGCCAGTGGTTTGATGCGATGGGTGTGGATGCCCCGCATGCGCTGGATGGCCCGCGCTACGAGCTGTTCTCCATGCTGGCCGTGGCCGCCACGCATGGCATGGGCGTGGCGCTGATGCCGCCTTTGTTGATCGAGGCCGAACTGGCCAGCGGCGAGCTGGTGGTGGCCTGCAACCGACCGCTGCGTGGCGAGCGTGCCTACTACCTCATCAGCCCCGCGCAAGCCCAGCCGCCGGTGTTGGGGGCGTTTGCACGGTGGCTGCAGGGTATGGCAGCGGCGGCAGGCGGAGTGCCGCCGGTCGCCGGGGCAGACGGCAAGGGATGACGCGCTTGCATCCGCCCAGGGGCTGAACTAATCTGGTGGCGCTGGAGTCTGTCTGCACATACCGATCCGGGAGTGACCCCATGACCACCTACCATGCCCCGCATTTCGACCCCACCGTGGACGAGATCGAGACCCTCAAACAACTCGAAATGGGCCAAGTCATTACGTTGCCCCATGCGCTCAAGGACCACGTGTCTGGCCGCCTGCTCGAATGGGGCTTCATCACCAAAGGCTCCGGCGGCGAACTGGCCATTACGCCCAGCGGTCGGCAACTGATTCGCCGACAGGACAACTAGTGTGGTGTTGCACGCTATCCGGCACTTAAAACCGCGTCTTTTCGACCAGGGCTGCGCTGCAAATCCGCGCGATACCTACGGGTATCGCTGTGGTTTGCGCCTTGCCCTGGCCAAAAAATCCATCGGTTTTCAATGTGCCGTCAAGCATGCAACACCACACTAGCCCCACGGCGCCGCAGAGCGCCACCGATGGCAAGGTCCTGCCGCACTGCTCCACAGTGTCGGGGCTTTCGCCAATCCTCGCGCAGTTGGCGGGGTATTGCAGCCCGCAAATTTCTCCGTGCAGCATTGGTCCTATCCTGCTTCCTTGCTTTCCTTTCTCTTTCTACACGAGGAGCTTCTGTGCGCGCACCGTCCCTGATTCGCAAAGCACTGTGTGTTGCCACCCTGGCGGCATGTGGGCTGCTGTTGCAAGGCTGCAGCACTGTCAAGCTGGCCTACAACCAGGTGCCGCACCTGGCCTACTGGCAGCTGAACAGCTACCTCGGCCTGTCAGAAACCCAGACCGAGCGCGTGCGCGATGAACTGGGCGACCTGCACCAGTGGCACCGTGACACCATGCTGCCCCGGCATGCCGAGCTGCTGCAAAAGGTACAGCAACAACTGCCATCCGCCATATCGCCCGGCCAGGCCTGCCGCACCTACGACGCAGTGCGCACCCAGATCGACAAGGTCATCGCCCAGGCCGAACCCAAACTGGCCTGGCTGGCCGCCCAGCTCACCGACACCCAGATCCGCAACCTGCAAAAGAAGCAGGCCGACAGCAACGCCGACTGGAAGAAGGAATGGGTAGATATCACGCCCGACAAGCTGCGAGAGCAGCGCTTCAAGCAGCTCTTGTCCCGCGCCGAAGGCTTCTACGGCGCCTTGGACGAACCGCAAAAATCCGCACTGCGCACCTTCATCGCCCAGTCGTCCTTTGACCCACAGCGCACCTATGCCGAACGCCTGCGCCGCCAGAAAGACCTGGTGCAGGTGCTGCAGAAAATCGCCGAAGACCGCACCAACACCGACCAGGCCCGGAGCCTGCTGCGCGGTTACCTCGCACGTTTTCAAACATCGCCCGACGCGGCCTACCAGCGTTATGCGCAGGCGCTGGTGGAAGAGGGCTGCGAAGGCTTCTCTAATGTGCACAACGCGATGACGGCTGCGCAGCGGTTGAAGGCAGTGCAGTCGGTAAAGGGGTATGAGCAGGACTTTCTGGTGCTGGCGGCGCAGTGAGTGTTGGAAGGTAGAAATACGAACAAGAGATGAACAAAAGGCCGCGTTGCCCCTGAAGCCGCTCAGGGTCGCCTGTGACGCCCGACCATGTCCCGCATGTGGCATCGAGGCCGCCTGCGCCAATTGCTGTCATGCTCAGCCCCCATTCCCTCAGGTACTTACTTGTATGCGTTTCAGCGGCTATTGCACTTTGGTCATCGCGATAACCGTGGCAGGTTTCGCTATCGCTCAGCCTGCGAATCCGGTGGACAACCACACGTCGTGCACTGCAGAAAAGGCGGACGTCGAAAAACGCATGGAAGTCGCGCGATCCAAGGGGCAGATGCTGCTACGTAGGCAACTGGCTGACCAACTGGCGGCGCTGCACTCGAGCTGTCAGCCGCTCGCGGTTGATCAGGGCCACACGGCGAATATTGAAAGGCTGGAAAAGGAAGTCCGAGCGCTCAGGGCAGAGCTTGAAGCTGCCGAGGAGCAGTTGCGCAAGCTGAAAAGCGAAGCAATTCGCTAGACGGTGAATGGACTGCAGGAGCCGCGCCAGGGGCCGCAGACTCGGCGTCACGCTGCGGGTTGAGAGATTTCCATGCCAGATGGCAGCCGTAAAAATGAACCCGGGGTGTGGGGCTAGTTGGGCTCTGTGTGCCGGTGACTGTAGCCTCGCAGACCACCCCAAAGTAACGCGCTGAAAATGGCACTTTAGAAGATGGAAGCCCCTGTGAATCAACCTGTTGCCCATGCCGAGCTGATCGCCACTTTCAAAAGGGCGCAGGCTGACGCCGCCCACAAGCACGGCCTCATCAAGGCTGTCGGCGCCAAGGGCCCAAAAGCCATTCAGGCGGCTGTTGATACGGCAGCCAAAGCAGCGAAGCGCAGGGATTCGTATGCGGAAAAGCTCGCTGCGCTGGGGGTGGTTCTCAAGGATTGAGCGGGGTACGGCGATGGCATCTGCCAGGACAAGACGATCGGTATCGCAGAGGTACCGGCTGCGGATGGGGCCACGCAGCACCGTCGAGCAGGCCAAACAAAAAAGACCCCGAGGCTGACGCCTGGAGGTCTTTGTTTGTCATTTGCGGAACGTCACGGCGAACAAACGCGGAACATGCTGCAAATAACATAGCTAAAAAGCTATGGTGCCGGGGCCGCACCCAAACTCTGCCCCGGAACCCGCATGAATGCTGGGTGTGGTTTGACTTTTCGCGGAATGTACCCCCAAATGTACCCCCAGACTGCGAAGGATACCCCCCACCATGAAGCTGACAGACGCCAAACTGCGCAACCTGACCGAGCCCGGCAAATACTTTGACGGCGGCGGGCTGTTCCTGGATTTGACCAAGGCGGGCGGCCGGTACTGGCGTTTGAAGTACCGCTACGGCGGCAAGGAAAAGCTGCTGGCGCTGGGCGTGTATCCGGCCGTGGGGTTGAAAGATGCACGCGACCAAGCCACAGACGCCCGCACGGTCCTGGCCAGCGGCGGCGACCCTGGCGAGCTGCGCAAGGCCACCAAGGCGCAGGCCGCCCATGAAGCCATCAACACCTTTGAGGCGGTGGCCCGCGACTGGCACCAGCACCAGGCCAGCCGGTGGGAGCCCGACACGGCCGGGCGCATCCTGGCATCGCTGGCGGCCGACATATTCCCCACGCTGGGCGCCCGGCCCATGGCCGGCATCAAGCCGGGCGAAGTGCGCGAAGCCATCGTGAAGATCGAGAAGCGGGGTGCAGCCGACCAGGCGGGCCGCGTGCTGCAGCGTGTGAAGGCTGTGTACCGCTGGGCGGTGATCCATGAGCGCATCGCCACGAACCCCATGCTTGATCTGGTGCTGTCCGAGATCCTCAAGCCCCGAGAGGTGCAGCACCGCGCCGCCATGGCAGACAAGGAACTGCCCGAGTTCCTGAAGAAGCTGGACGCCTACGAAGGCGACCCCCACACCGTGCACGCGCTGCGCATGGTGATCCTCACGGCCACGCGCCCGGGTGAGGTGCGCGGCGCACGGTGGGCAGAGTTCGACCTGGATGCGGCGCTGTGGGTGATCCCGCCCGAGCGCATGAAGATGCGGGCAGAGCACCGCGTGCCCCTGTCGCGCCAGGCTGTGGAGGTGCTGCGCCGCATGCAGGCCCTGAGCGGCTGGCGCGAGCTGGCGTTCCCGAGCCCCGTTTACCCCAGCAAGCCTCTGAGCGAGAACACCTTCAATTCGGCCCTGGCCCGCATGGGCTACAAGAACACCGCCACGGCCCACGGGTTCCGGGCGCTGTTCTCTACGGTGGCCAATGAGTGCGGCTGGAACCCCGATGTGATCGAACGCCAGCTCGCCCACAAGGAGCAAAACGAAATCCGGGCGGCCTACCACCGCAGCACCTACATGAAGGACCGCGAGCGCCTCATGCAGTGGTGGGCGGACTACCTGGACGGCCGCAAGGCGGGCAACGTGGTGAAGATGCCCACCAGGGCCGCATGACTGAAAACCTGGAACCGAATCGAGTGTGAAAAGCAGGAACCACAAAGGGCCGCAGGGCCCTTTTTTCATGGGCGCATGGGGCTACTTTGCATTTCCTTCGGCACCATGAACGCCAAAAGTGCCGGGGACACGGGGACAAATGGCCCGAATCCAGCAGCCATGCGGGTTTGCAGGGAATGGCTACCGGGGACAAACCGGGGACGGGCCGGGGACAAAGCGGGGACAAAGGAGATATTTATTGAATAGTGAAATTCATTCACACATTCATACCCATTGAACCCCGCCCCAGCCCTTCAAAGGGTCCCCGCTCTGCCACCTGCTGATGGGGCGGCACTGCCACCGCAGCGCAGCGGTGCAGGATGCCCGTCGCCTAGATGTGTTGCACGTGCATGCACATCGGTGGAAATGAGCGCGAGAGGGCCCTCCCCTGGCGCCACCCCCGCAGTGGTTGGCATGCCGTCGTCGGCCTGTGGATAACTATTCCCGGTAGAGTGCATAAAAATGAGGCAACTGCACACCACCCGCAACCCCGCATGAATGCTGGGTTTCCCGATAATGTGCTGAAGTTGTCCACAATGCGCACCATATACGACGAGCGTTATGTTAAATAGTGTGCGTGTTTGCATATGTTTTAGCACACTAACGGGAGTGATGCGACAATGCTGCACATGCCAAACCCAGAAACCCCCATGACGATTGAAGAACTGGACGCGGCCCTGCAGTCGCTGGGCTGGAAGGTGAGCGAGTTTTGCCGAGCCACTGGCTTGCACCGCAACACGCCCAGCCGCTGGCGCAATGAGGGTGTGGAGATACCTGCATGGGTGCCCAAGCACCTTGGCCTGCTGTTGGAACTGCAACGGTTGCACGCCGCGTATTTGGTGCCACCGAGCACCAAAGGCGACGATTGAGGAGCCACTCATGGCAGATCCAAAGTGGTATTTGGCCATCGGCGAAAGCGAAGAATTTGGCCAACACGACAAGCAAGAACCTTGGCGGTGGGCGTTGACAACCGAGCAGATCGCCGTGTTGCAATACCAGTGCGCTGACGATGACCGCAAGGGTCTTGCCGACCGGGCAGCGTGGCGCAAGGCACTGGACGATTCGATAGCGGATGGCAGTCTTCGAGGCTTTGAAAGTGGCGGTAAATTTTGCGGGTCTCGGGCATCTACGCCCGAGGAGGCCGCCCTCATTCGTCCCATGCTCTCGCACTTGGGACTGCCGCCTGGGTCTGAGTGGAGCACTTCAGCCCAAGCGCAGACGTACTACACGGTTGCGGCCCGCGACCTTGCGCGATGGATGCAGATGCAGGATGAGGAGCCTGCGGACTACGTTCTGTTGTGGTTCAAGAAAGCGGGTGTGGCTTGGCCTCTTGGGATCGCTTCTGTTGCGAGTGAATCACCAGCCCCTGCCACGCTTGGTGCGCATGACGTGAAGGACGCGGCAACTCTGGTGGCCTACCGCCTGCAGTTCGCGGGTGGACTGCCTCAGCAGCAGCCCGCATGGCTTGACTCACACGTTGCGATTCTGCGGGAGGCTGTGAAGGCATACGGGCGAGGTGGACAAGCGGAATTCGCTCGGCGCATGGGGTGCACTGCGGCACGCATTGGACAGTTGCTGAACGCAAAGAGCCGAGCCTCCCAGGCTGCACCGTGGCCTGCTATCGGCAGGGGCAAAGCGGCATAGGGCCCAGCCGCTGGCGCAATGAGGGCGTGGAGATCCCCGCGTGGGTGCACAAGCACCTTGGTCTGCTGCTGGAGTTGCAGCGCTTGCACGCCGAGTATTGGTGCCACCCAGCACCAAGGGCGACGACTGAGCGCAAGCCGTTACTACGCGGATGGGCGTTTGCCCGCCTTCTTGCGTGCATAGGCTGCCCGGGCGACGGCTCGTGAATGCTCGCGGTTAGCGGCCCGCCGTGCGTTGCATTGGGCTCGGTGCAGCTCGGGGGCTTGGGCGTAGGCTTCGCGGCGCCGTGCGTTTTTTTTGTCCCTTTGCTTGGCGTAGCTTCGGCGGTCTATTTCCCGATACAAATCCGGTTTTGCCGCTCTGCGTAGACGTTTCTTCTGAGCCTCCACCTGCCGCTTTTCATCGGACCACTCGCTGCGTGCAATCCTCATCCGGGCAGATCTGAACTGTTTCAGCTCCGCACAGGCTATTGCTCGCTCTGATCCAAATTCGCGATGAAACCAAGGGGTGTGACCCACGAGATCGTCGTAGCTTCTGCTGATCTGCCCCTCGTGATACACCGTCATGGCGGGCGCCTGCTGCACCCGCTTGCGTAGTCCAGTCGCGGTTTCTTCCATCTGGCTGCGCCAGCCCTTGATATGTCGCGTTTCGCCGGTAGTCATGCATGCCTCCGCCGTGCATAATGTATGCAACCCCTGACCGGGGCCGGTGCGTAAGAACACCTTTTCGCAAAGCGGCGCAACCTCCCCGATAGTGAGGTTTTGTCACGTCTGTATTCAGGCGCATGGCTGGTTTGCCATGTGCTAAGTTTCGGGCGGGATGGGGCTACCCGCAAGGGCGTCCGCACGTCTTTGCGCGTGTTCTTAACATCCCGTCCACCTCATGCGCGTAAGAACGTATGTGGTGGTTTCAAGTCTCGCAAAGGAGCAAGAAGCCATGACATCCGTCATCCCCGTGGCCGGCCGTCGCGCTGTGCCCAGCGGCCCCCAAGGCGCCCGCCTTGGAGCCCCCATTGACCCCATCCAACTACATGCCGAAGCGCACAACGCGCTGGCCATGGCGTTGCACTACCTGCGCCAGCCCGGGGCTTTGAATGTGCCCGGGGCCACGCGCAAAGCCGTGCAAGCCTTGGCAGCGCTGCGCCGCCTTGATGCACAGGTGCAAGGGGGTGTGGCATGAGCGCACCCACTGCAACCACTGTGCAACACGCTTTCTATTCCACGGGGCCATCGACGGGGAATTTGTTCGATGTGCGTGCGGGCGTTCCAGTTGTCATTTCGTTGGAGCAGGCATCGTGCTTTCTTGGGGCCGTGTTTCAAACGCTGCAAGACTCGGCAGAGGAGCCCAATGCAGACGTTATCTACGGTGCCGCCTATCTCACTGAGATGGCTAAGGCTGTGATTGATTCTGTTGTCTCTCGCCTTGCACGCGAGCAAGGGGGTGCGGTATGAGTGCCCTTCACATTGCACCACTGAGAAAACGGCGGGCATTGCCCCACCCTAAGGTGGGCGAAGCACTGCCCGTGTACGGCGTTGCTGATGCATCGAATAGTTTCCTGCGCGGGCTTCGGGCACGCGAGAGAGCAACCATCGAGCGGGCACTGGAAATCCTGGGATCGTGGATGACTGAGGATCGCAGCGTTTTCGATAGTTCAGACGCGGTGAAAAACTACTTGAGTCTGCATATCGGCTGTGAGCCATGCGAGCACTTTGCAGTGCTGTTCCTCGACTCGCAGCACCGTGCCATTGCTTTTGAACGCATGTTCGTTGGGACTCTGACGCAAACCAGCGTTTACCCACGCGAGGTGGTGCTGGCAGCACTGCGGCACAACGCTGCCGCCGTAGTCCTGGCGCACAACCACCCCAGCGGTAGCGTGCAACCCAGCCGGGCAGATGAGCACCTTACGCAGACGTTGAAAACAGCACTTGCCATGGTTGATGTGCGCGTGCTGGACCATGTGATTGTGGGTGGCGGCAACGCGCTGAGCATGGCAGAGCGGGGCTTGATTTAAGGCCTACCAGCAGGCGGGCATCAGTTGATCCCCGCCTGCTGCGAATGCCGCGCCGGTTCCCCCTTCGGTCAAACCCGTTCGCCTTGTGTTTACCTTGCGATTGCCTTGCGAAACAGGCGCTCGCTTGCCCGTCCTTGGTTCTGTACAGCCTTGCATGGAAATTTCAAGGCGACAGCAAGGCACTCCACCTGGAAATATTCCGCACATACCCACTTGATCCACGGTGGATGCGAGGGGACTCATATGGAGGTATCGCGGCAATGCAAGTAGTTCACCAGTCTCGACCAGTCGTTCCTCGTGATCGACTGTTGCGCATCGGCGAAGTGGAATCAGTCACCTCGTGCAAGAAGTCAACCATCTACCAAATGATGCGTGAAGGCCGATTTCCCAAATCGTTGCGCTTGTCTTCCCGCTTCGTGGTGTGGCCAGAAACGGCTGTTTTGCAGTGGGTGCAAGACCGCATTGCAGATTCGCAAGGGGCTCAGAAATGAGTGCGCACGGACTCGAACCCGGCGGCATGGAAAAGGCCATTTCCGCAGCTCGTGACAGCGCCCAGCAGTGCCTGCAAGCCGCTGCGGCTGCCATGGCGTCAAAGGTGTCTGCCGATGGCGCAATCTGTTCTGGCCTGCTGCGCAAGCCCGGTTGCAAGCCTGTATCCGTGCTGGTGCTGTGGCCCTGCTGGGTGTTGGAGTTGGAACCAGGCACCGGCACCATCATTGCAGAGACCCACATTGCAGAGCTGCAGGCGAAGCGACCCGACACGGCGGCGTTCCTGCAGCGCATGGCAGAGGGCGGCCCTGCAAAGTCGATGTTTTTGCACCCAGCCCAATCGAGGCGCCAGCGTGCCACGGTGGATGCCCAGTGTGTGGTGCGTGTGCACGACACGAAGACAGGCGAGCTGCGGGCCGAATCTGAACCCGGCCAGCCCGGCGTGTTGCGTGCGGGCTTTGAGCCCCTGACGCCTGCCGACCTGGCGCCGCGTCTGACTTGAGGTGCGGCATGGTAGCCCCAGCAAAGCCCCAAGAAGACACCCGGCCCGAACAGGCCGTGCGCGTTGCCGACTTCCTTGAAAAACACCCCGCCAGCACGCAAAAGGAAATCGATGCGGTGTGCGACACCGGTTGCATTTCCAAAGTGCTTTCGGACATGGAGCGCACCGACCTTTACGGCATGGGCTACGGCCTTGCACGTGACTGGCGGCAGATCCCGTGTGCAGGCGGCACCCACGTTCGCAAGGTGCGCACCTACACCCTGCTGCATCGGCCGCGTGAGCAACCGGACCTGTTCAACACCGAGTGAGCTGCTGTCTGCCTGTGCATGCCTGTGCGGTGTTTGCCACTACCGCCCGATGAACAGCCGCACGCCGCACCACAGCACGTATCCAGCCAACCCAACAGCGGCCAGCGCGGCCAGTGCCATCCCCACACGCACGGAAACGCCAGCCCCCACCAAAAAGGCAATGCAGAAGGTGAACGCGATCAAGCGGGCCATCTGCGCATTTTATGAATTGAGAGGTTCCCATGAGCGGAATGAAAGAAATCGGCATCGTCATCAAGGCCAGTACCGAGGGTGAAAAGTCCATAACAGACCTTGCCCAAGACCTGGAGAACGTGGCGAAGGTTGCTGAAGGCGACCTTCAGCAGGCGGCGCGTGCTGCCGCTGCACAGTTGCGCCAGCTTGGCGAACAGGACGCGGCCATATCGACGTTTCTGCGGCTGCAGCAAGGAGTGGCAGCCAGCACCAAGGCGATGAACTCTGCGGCCAGCGAGGCCGCAAACTACGCCCGGCAGATCGCACAGGCAGGCCCGGCAACCGCCCAAGAGGCTGCAGCACTGCAGCGGCTGGAAACCGCTGCTGAAGGTGCACGCGTTGAGTTGAGCCGACAGACTGATGAACTCGCCGCAGCGCAGGCAGCGTTGCAGCGGTTTGGCATTGCCGGAAAAAATGCGGTGGCCGCCCAGCAGCGTATTCGGGAAGAAGTGGCCCTTGTGCGCACTGCGGTGGATGGCATTGCCCCTGCGTACCAACGCGCTGCAACCGGTGCCGAAGCGGCCGGCACGAGCATGGTGCGCACCCATCGCCAGATCGGGGATGGCGTGGAGTCCATCAGCCAGCAGCTGGGGCGCCTGCAAGGGTTCGTGGCTGGGTTGGCGGGCCTGCAGGGCTTGAAGTCCATGGCGACCGATTTGGCGCAGACAGCCGACCAGGTGAACAACCTGCAGGCCCGGTTGAAGCTGGTGACGGGCGAGGGCAAGGCGTTTAGCGACGCATGGGCGGGTGTGCAGGACGTGGCATTGCGTACCAACAGTGCGCTGGAGGAAACGGCCACGCTGTTCTCGCGGCTGGCTCAGGCAGGCAAGGATGCGGGCCAGTCCAGCGCCGATGCCACGACCAATGCCCTGGCACTGACTGAGACCATCAACCAGGCAATCCAACTGAGCGGCGCCAGTGCGCAGGCTTCAAGCGCTGCCATTACCCAACTGGTGCAGGGCCTGCAGGGCGGCGTGCTGCGGGGCGATGAATTCAATTCGATCATGGAGCAAAGCCCGCGCCTTGCGCGTGCCCTGGCGGACGGCCTGAGTGTGACCACGGGTGAACTGCGCAAGATGGCCGAGGCTGGATTGCTGACCAGCGAAACCGTGATTGGGGCCCTCAAAGGGCAGAGCGATGCGGTGGCCGCAGAGTTCAGCAAGCTGCCGCCCACTGTGGGGCGAGCGCTGCAGAACCTGAGCACGCAGTGGCAGTTGTATGTGGCCGATACCGACAAAGCCACGGGTGCCAGCACGGCCGCTGCCGGTGCCATCAACGCTCTGGCGGGCAACCTCAAGACGATTGCCGACCTGCTGATTGACGCAGGGCAGGCGGCTGCAGCCTTTGCAGCACTGCGGTTGGCGCAGCACTTCCTGGGCATCGGCGCTGCAGCCCAGCAGGCTGCGGTGGCGATGGCGGCCCACAACGCGCAAATGGCTGCGACGGGCGCGGCCGCCAATGTTGCGGCCGCTGGCGTGGGGCGCATGGCCACCATTTTTGCGTCCCTGCGGACCTTCACCCTGATCGGGTTGCTGGTCAACATCAAGGACATTGGCACATGGCTTGGCGAGGCTGCGGCCAAGCTGGCGGGCTACAAGGACCGCACCGAGGAACTGGCACGCGCTGAAAAGCTGGCATCCGACATAGCGAAGGAAGCGGCAGCAGATCGCGCCCGCCTTGCTGCGGCGACGCAGGCCGCCATCGACAAACAGTTTGAGTTGTCCAAAGCATCCCGTTCGGCTGTCGCTGAGTTCGACCAATTGACCAAGAACGGCACCGCTGCGGCGGAGGCGATCAAGAAAATAACCGAGGGGTTCGACCTGTCGAAACTGCAGGGCGTGAAGGACTTTGCCGCGACACTGGACAAGCTGGCAGCTGATGGGAAGGTGTCGGCATCGGAGTTTCAGGCGGCATGGGCACAGGCGCTCAGCGGCAAGGATCTTGCGCAGTTCGAGGTGATGGCGCGGGCCGCGTTTTCCGGGGCTGCGCGTGAGGGTGAACGCGTGGCCCAAGTAATGGATGCCATCCTGCATGAGGCCGTGAAGCGCACGGGACTGGATTTTGAAGAACTGCAGGGGAAGATCGGCGCGGCCTCGCGCAGCGCCATCAATGACCTGGATGCCCTGATTGTTGGTGTGGAACGGCTCAAGGCGCAGGGCCTGGATGCGGGCCGGGTGCTGACGGCCAGCTTTGTCAATGCCATCAACACCGCCGACAGTGAAAAGGCGCTGGAGACGATCCGTGCAAAGGTCGAAGAGGTACGCAGTGTCTTGGGCGACAAGATTGCAGACGGCCTGCTGGACCAAGCCAAGGAGAAAGCCGAGGCGCTGGCTGATGCGCTCGACAAAGCTACACCGGGCATCAACAGCGTGCGCGAGGCCATGGCGCAACTGGGCATCACCTCGGACGAATCGCTGCGCAAGACCGCCGCCACTGCCAAAGAGGCCTACGACACCTTGACCTCCAGCGGCCTGGCCAGTGCCCGCGAACTGAGCGAGGGATTCAGGAAGGCGGCCGAAGCCGCCATTGCTGCAAACAACGGCGTTGCGCCTTCGTGGGTGGCCGCTGCTGCGGCTATGCGGGGCTTTGAAGTTGAGGTGGACCGTGCGGGCAAAAGCACCCTGCGCCTGCGGGATGCCACCAACAGCGCCGCCGATGCACACGGCCGCGCAGCCCGTGCAACCCGCGACCAGACCACTGAACTTGAACGCTTGAACGCCCAGAAAGAACGGGAGATTGCCGCTCAGGAAAAAGCCAACCAGCTCAAGGAGCGTGAGATTGAGCTGTACCTCAAGAAATGGAACATGGACAACCAGCACCGCAGCCTGGATGCCGATGGCAAGGTGCGTGAAGAAGACGGCATGCCCACCAAGAAAGGCATCTTTGACCGTGCGAAAAAAGGTGGCATGACCGATGAGGAAGCGCTCGCCTTTGCGGACGCCTTCGACACCAACAGCCTTAGGGATCGGGGCTCGCGGGGCACGCCGTTCATCAACCTGCAAAAGCTGGATGAGGCGATCAACGAAGCGGTGATGGAGGCCATTCGCAGAAGGATCAATGGCACTTCAACGGATGCCGACAAGGGGGGCACGAGCTCCGGCCAGGGGGGCGGCGCGACACCTGGCCGCGCCTCTGGTAGCTCTGCGGGGGTTGGGTCCTCTGGTTACTCTTCCTCTGGGGTAGGGGCTCTAGGCCAGTCGTCTTCTGGCGTGCAAATCACGATGAATGTTCACGGCATACAAGACCCCGTGAAGCTGGCCCGATTGATGGAGCCAGAACTTAAGAAGTTGGCGCGTCTTGCTCGTTGACCTCACGCATCTTTCATTGAGCCCCTACAGCGCCTTCCTGCAAGGTGCGGAGCATGCCCTGCAATGTTGACCCCGACACCTGAATTGATCCGCGCTGCTCTGGCGCACATCCCCGCCACCCTGGCACGCGAAGAATGGGCGCGGGTGGGCATGGCCATCAAAAGCGAGTTTCCCGACGCCACGGGCCAAGACCTGTTCGAGGCATGGAGCGCGACCGCAGACGGGCACGATGCCCGCGCCACGCGCAGCACCTGGCGCAGCATCAAGGCAGGCGGCGGGGTGGGCATCGGCACCCTGCTGCACCTGGCCAAAGAACACGGCTTTGTGCTGCCCAAGGCCAGCGAAGCCCCGGCCGCCCCGAGCCCCGAGGTGCTGGCGCAGCGTGAACGCGAGAGGGTAGAGCGCCAGCAGGCAGAGCAAGCTCGCCAGCAGGCCGCCCACGCGGCTGCAGCGGCCGATGCAGTGGCACAGTGGGATGCAGCCAGCGACACCGGCACCAGCCCCTACCTGGCCCGCAAGGGCGTGGCGGCCCACGGTGTGCGCTTTGCATCTGATGGCTGCGTACTGGTGCCCCTGCGCGATGCAGCCGGGGATCTGTGGAACCTGCAGCGCATTGCGCCAGAGCGCCCGGCCGATGGCACCGACAAACTGTTTTTGAAGGGCGGGCGCAAGTCGGGGCTGTGGCACTGGTGCGGTGATCCTGCGGGGGCTCAGGTGCTGCTGGTTGCCGAGGGCTACGCCACGGCCGCCAGCCTGCACCAGGCCACCGGCCGCCCGGTGGCTGTGGCCTTTGATGCGGGCAACCTTGCCCACGTTGCCAAGGCCCTGCGCCAGCAACACCGCGCCGCGCTGCTGGTGCTGTGTGGCGATGATGACCGCGCCACCGAAGCCCGTACCGGCACGAACACCGGCCGCGTGAAGGCCGAAGCCGCAGCCCGTGCCGTGCGTGGCCTGGCGGTGTTCCCCGAGAGCCTGCCCGATGGTGGCAGCGACTTCAACGACATGCACCAGGCGCAGGGCCTGCAGGCCGTGGGCGCCTGCGTAGAGGCCGCCATTGCAGCGCACCAGGCAGAGCAGGGCGAACGCGCCCAGCAGGCCACGCAAAGCACCAAAGGAGGCAAGGACAGCACACGCACACCACGCGAGCCCCACGCGGCCGATGGTGGGCACGGTGGCGGCAATGAGCCCCCCAGCGACGGCCGTCCGTTCGACCCCTTCACCGTCAATGATTTGGGTGTATGGCATGCAGGCGTGGACAAGGAGGGGCAACCCAAGGCGCCGCAGTGGGTGTGCAGCCGCCTCGATGTGCAGGCTCTGACCCGTGATCAGGACGGCGCAGGCTGGGGCTACCTGCTGGCCTTTGCTGACCCGCTGGACAAGCCCAAGCAGTGGGCCATGCCCGCCCGCATGCTGTCTGGCGATGGGGGCGAATACCGCGCCGCGCTGCTGAATATGGGGCTGCGCATCGCTCCATCACCTGCGGCCCGCAACCTGCTGACCCAGTACATACAGACCCGCCAGCCGGGCGAGTTTGCGAGCTGCACCGACCGCATCGGTTGGCACGGCCGCGCCTTCGTGCTACCCCATGAAACCATCGGCGACGATGCCGAGCGCATCGTGTTCCAGAGCGAAAGCCAGATGGAAAACACCTTCCGCGTGAAGCACGACGCAGCCGCCTGGCGTGATCGCATCGGGGCTTTGTGCGTGGGCAATTCCCGGCTGGTGTTTGCGGTGGCCTGTGCCTTTGCCGGGCCGCTGTTGCGCCCCGCAGGCATGGAGAGCGGGGGCTTTCACATCCGGGGCGACAGCAGCAGCGGCAAGACCACGGCGCTGCGCCTGGCTGCCAGCGTGTACGGTGGCCCCAGCTACATGCAGCGCTGGCGCACCACCGACAACGCGCTTGAAGCCATCGCCGCGCAGCACTGCGATTCGTTGCTGATCCTGGATGAGCTGGCGCAGGTAGAGGGCAAGGTGGCAGGCGAGTGCGCCTACATGCTGGCCAATGAACAGAGCAAGGCCCGCGCTACCCGCAACGGCGCACCACGCGCCCGCCTGTCCTGGCGCCTGCTGTTTCTGTCTGCTGGTGAGCTGGGGCTGGCTGACCACATGGCCGAAGGCATGAAGCGCACTCGGACCGGGCAAGAGGTGCGCATGGCAGACATACCAGCCGATGCAGGCGCGGGGCTGGGCGCCTTCGAGAACCTGCATGACTTTGCGGGCGGGGCTGCGTTCTCCAGCCACTTGGCCCGTGAGGCGCAGCTGTGCCACGGCGCACCAGGCCGTGCCTTCGTTGAATGGGCCTGCGCCCATGCCGACAACCTGCCCAAGCGCCTGCGCACCGCTGTGCAGGCCCTGGCCCGTGAATGGATACCGCAAGGTGCATCGGGCCAGGTGGAGCGGGTAGGCGCCCGCTTTGCGCTGGTGGGTGTGGCGGGTGAGCTGGCCACCGAGGCCGGGCTTACCGGTTGGCCAGCGGGCGAGAGCGCACGCGGTGCACGCGCCTGCTTTGACGCTTGGCTGGCTGCGCGTGGCGGGGCTGGCAATGGTGAAGTGGTGGCCATGCTGCGGGCTGTGCGCCGCTTCTTGGAGACGCACGGCGATGGCCGCTTTGCCATGTGGCACCGGGCTGCTGATGACCACGCACCCAAGACGCTGCAACGTGCCGGCGTGCGCCGCATGCTGAACGCCGATGGTGAGCCCATCAAGAGCGACCCCGAGCACCAGCGGGAGTATGGCGAGCGCATGCCCGCCACGCTGGGCGAGGGCGTCAGCTTTGAATACTTCGTGTTGGCTGAAACGTTCAAAGCCGAAATCTGCCAGGGCTTCGACCATGTGGCGGTGTGCCGCGTGCTGGCTGCGCACGGTTGCCTGACGGTCAGGGAGTCCGACCGATACACCATCAGCACCAGACTGCCAGGCATTGGCAAGGTGCGGTGCTATCAGATACCGCCTGCCATCTTTGAGCTGGATCTGTGAGCGGTAGCCCGGCCGGGGCTTTGCGTGCTCGCCCTGCGGCAGCAGCCATGCCATGCCGTGCCGTGCCGCCCGTGAGGGGCGGGGGCGGGAGCTGCCTTCGCGCTGTACATGCCCGGCTTACGGCATCTGGTGCCAAGGGGAAAGGGCGCGGCCCTGGCCGTTGATCTGGTGCGGGGCTCGCCCAGTCACCCGTGTCTCTCGCTGCCGTGTGCCTTGGGTCCTTCCTGGGTGGCCCAAGCGCGGGTAATTCGAGCCGCGTTGCCGCGCTGTTCTGCGGTGCTCTATAGGGGGTTAAGTGAAGGCAATGCGTCAATGGCTGGACGATTGCGCACGTCTGTGGATTCAATTGTCCCCGGTGTCCCCGGCAGATTTGCGTTTGTCCCCGGTGCTGCCGGGGACAAACTATTCAATACTGGCGCGGGTTTCCGGGCGGTTTTGATTTTGTCCCCGGTGTCCCCGGTAAAAAAGGGGTAACCCCCCGAAGGGTGTGCAACCCGCTGGGGTGTTGTGGGTCCTTCCTGGGTGGCTCAGGTGAGGGTAATTCGAGCCCCGCAGGCGAGGTAGTGCATGCGGTTTTGAAAAGGTTGACAAACGGTTGACGGTGGACAGTGGACACATCCATCCCCCCGGTCTTGGGTCCTTCCGGGGTGGCCCAAGCGCGGGTAATTCGCACCCCACAAAATTTCTAGTCCTGGCCGCTGGCAAGAGGTAAGTAAGCATGGCCTGGGTGGGGCGGTGCTTGGGTCCTTCCCCGGTGGTCCCGGTGCGGGTAATTCGAGCCGCGTTGCCGGACTGTTGCGGGACTCTCCCTAGGGGGGTTGTATTGTGGTGTGGCGCCCCTCAGCGTGGCATCTATTCTGGGGCGCCGCTGCCTATGGCTGCACCCTGGGGGTATCGGGGCCATGTACCCCCATTTTTCGGAAATGCACCCCCAAATGTACCCCCACGTACCCCCGGATTCATGCACACTCAAGCGCACGCATGCGCACTAGTCAAAGCCACTTCCCATAGGGGAAAAGAAAAAGGCCGCACGGTTATGGAACCATGCGGCCTTATCAGTGGTGCCCGGGGCCGGAATCGAACCGGCACGCCTTGCGGCGGGGGATTTTGAGTCCCCTGCGTCTACCAATTTCACCACCCGGGCTGGAATTCGTGAAGCCCCAAATTATGGCACAGTAGGGCGCATGAAATATCCGACGATTGAAGATGCAGTGGGTAACACCCCTCTGGTCGCTTTGCAGCGCATTGGGGCCAAGGACAACGCGGCGCGCGGCAATGTGGTGCTGGGCAAGCTGGAGGGCAACAACCCGGCGGGTTCGGTCAAGGACAGGCCCGCGCTGTCGATGATCCGCCGGGCCGAGGAGCGTGGCGACATCCGCCCCGGCGACACGCTGATCGAGGCCACGTCGGGCAACACCGGCATTGCATTGGCGATGGCGGCGGCCATCAAGGGTTACCGCATGGTGCTGGTGATGCCCGAGGATTTGTCCATCGAACGCGCACAGACCATGAAGGCCTTTGGTGCCGAACTTGTGCTCACGCCCAAGAGCGGCGGCATGGAGCACGCACGCGACCTGGCCGAGGCCATGCAAAAGCGCGGCGAGGGCAAGGTGCTCGACCAGTTCGGCAACCCCGACAACCCACGCATCCACTACGAAACCACCGGCCCGGAGATCTGGGAGCAGACGGGCGGGCGCATCACGCACTTTGTGAGCGCCATGGGGACCACGGGCACCATCACCGGCGTGTCGCGTTTCCTCAAAGAGAAGAACCCTGCCATCCAGATCATTGGTGCGCAGCCCGAAGAGGGTTCGCGCATCCCGGGCATCCGCAAGTGGCCGCAAGAGTACCTGCCCAAGATCTATGACCCGAGCACGGTGGACGAGCTGGTCTATGTGAACCAGGACAGCGCCGAAGACATGTGCCGCCGTCTCGCGCGCGAAGAGGGCATCTTTGCAGGCATCTCTGCCGCAGGCGCGTGCTGGGTTGCGCAGCAGATTGCGGCGCGCGACAGCAATGCCACCATTGTGTTCATCGTGTGCGACCGGGGCGACCGGTATCTGTCTACCGGTGTGTTTCCTGCGTGACAGGCGGCCGTCGGCTGCCGGGTTCGAAGGTTTTAATGAAATTGGCTGCTAGCGCTTGATGGATAAGCGCTAGCAGCTATAAAAATAATAGCTCTACCATGCACTACGAAGTCCGCCACTGTACCCACTGCGGTACCGCGCTACAGCCCATCACCCTGGCCGAAGACGGAGGCGACAAGGAGCGGCTGCGCTGCCCCGCCTGCGGCTGGACCCACTGGAACAACCCCACGCCCGTGCTGGCAGCGATTGTCGAGATCGACGGCAAGGTGCTGCTGGCGCGCAACGCGGCCTGGCCGGGCAAGATGTTCGCGCTGATCACCGGCTTCATGGAGGCAGGCGAGTCGCCCCAGGAAGGCATTGCGCGCGAGGTGAAGGAGGAAACCAACCTCGACGTGCAGTCCACCACCCTGGTGGGCGCCTATGAGTTCCTGCGCATGAACCAGATCATCATTGCCTACCATGTGGTGGCCACGGGGCAGGTTCAGTTATCGCCCGAGCTGGTGGATTACCGGCTGTACGATCTGGCAGACCTCAAATGCTGGCCGGCGGGCACGGGCTACGCGCTGGCCGACTGGCTGCGCACCAAGGGGCACGAGCCGGTGTTTTTTACCGCTGAAGAAAATGCAGAACGGCGGCGCGGCCTGGACGAACAACCGCCGCAGCCGCCAAAGGATTGACGACCATGGACATTCACAAAGAAATCGACACCCGGGGCCTGAACTGCCCCTTGCCCATCCTCAAGGCCAAGAAGGCGCTGTCCGACATGGCCAGCGGCCAGTTGCTGAAGGTGGTGGCCACCGATGGCGGGTCGCTGCGGGATTTTCAGGCGTTTGCCAAGCAGACGGGCAACGAACTGGTGGAGCAGCAGACGGTGGGCGAGGAATACATCCACATCCTGCGTCGTCGGTAGATTGAAGGAAAAATAGCTGCCAGCGCTCTATGGATAAGCGCTGGCAGCTATTAATTTGGAAGCGTTTGAGGCGCTTCCAGTGTGAGCCCGGACTGTGGCTTACAGCGCCAAGGTCTTCAGATATTCCCGGAACTGCGCGCCCACCTGCGGGTGCTGCAAAGCCAGTTCCACCGTCGCTTCCAAAAAACCTTCCTTGCTGCCGCAGTCGTAGCGCTTGCCTTCGTACTGGAAGGCGTACACGGCTTCGTGCTGCATCAGGCGGGCAATGCCGTCGGTGAGCTGGATCTCGCCGCCCACGCCGCGTGGCTGGTTGCGGATCTCGTCGAAAACGCCGGGCGTGAGGATGTAGCGGCCGGCCACGCCCATGCGCGAGGGGGCGACATCGGCCTTGGGCTTTTCGACGATGCGTTCAATGCGGATCAGCGGGCCGCCTGCGGGCTCGCCGGCCACGATGCCGTATTTGTGGACCTGGTCTTCCGGCACTTCCTGCACCGCGATGACCGAGCGGCCTTGCTGGCGGAAGGCGGTGGCCATCTGGGCCAGCACGGGCTGGCCGCCTGGGGGGCCCACCATCAGGTCGTCGGCCAGCAGCACGGCAAAGGGTTCCTTGCCCACCAGCGGCTCGGCGCACAACACGGCGTGGCCCAGGCCCAGCGAGCGGGGCTGGCGCACGAACGCGCAGTCCATGTCGTCGGGCTGGATGGAGCGTACCAGCGCCAGCAGTTCCTTCTTACCGGCGGCTTCGAGTTCGGCCTCCAGCTCATACGCCGTGTCGAAATGGTCTTCGATGGCGCGCTTGCTGCGGCCGGTCACGAAGATCATGTGGCGGATGCCAGCGGCATAAGCCTCTTCCACAGCATACTGAATCAGCGGCTTGTCAACCACGGGCAGCATTTCCTTCGGAGACGCCTTGGTGGCGGGCAGAAAACGGGTGCCCAGGCCAGCGACGGGAAATACGGCTTTGCGAACGGTGGTGGCAACAGTCATGAGACTCCTTGAGTGAAGACAGGGATTCGGGGTGTTGTGGTCGTCGTGGATATGCAAGTGTCAGGCCAGAGTTGCCCGGCCTTTCACTTTTGTTCTGTCAGCCCAGGCGACCCAGCTGGTCGCGCAGGCGGGTCAGCGTGGCGCCGAAGTCAGCGATGCGCTTCTTTTCCTGGTCGATCACGGCCGGTGGGGCCTTGGCCACAAAGGCTTCGTTCGAGAGCTTGTTGTTGGCCTTGGCGACTTCGCCTTCGATGCGGGCGATTTCCTTGGACAAGCGGGCCTTCTCGGCGGCCACGTCAATCTCCATGTACAGCGCCAGCCGAGCTTCGCCCACCACGGCCACAGGCGCTGCCTGCGCGGCAGCGGCCCAGGCGGCTTCGTCGTCAAACACCTTGACCTCGCTGAGCTTGGCCAGTGCCTGCAGCACCGGGCCTACGCCGCGCATGAAGTCGGTGTCGCCCACGGTGTACAGCGGCAGGCGGGTGGACGGGGACACGTTCATTTCGCCACGCAATGCGCGGCAAGCGTCCACCAGCCCCTTCACGCGGCCCATGTGGGCTATTGAAGCCTCGTCGATCTTGTCCAGTTGCGCCTGCGGGTAGCGGGCGATGCTGACCGATTCGCCGGGGATTCCGGCCACAGGCGCCACCACCTGCCACAGGGCTTCGGTGATGAACGGGATGATGGGGTGCGCCAGGCGCAGGATGGCTTCGAGCGTGCGGATCAGCGTGCGGCGCGTGGCGCGTTGCTGCGCTTCGGTGCCGTTCTGGATCTGCACCTTGGCGATTTCCAGGTACCAGTCGCAGTACTCGTTCCAGACAAAGTCGTAGATCGTGTTGGCCACGTTGTCCAGGCGGTATTCGGCAAAGCCCTTGGCGACTTCGGCCTCGGTCTTCTGCAGCAGCGAGCTGATCCAGCGGTCGGCCTGGCTGAACTGCATGTAGCCGTGGGCCGGGCCGCCGGGCTGGCACTCTTCCTTGGTGTGCTCTTTCAGGCCACAGTCCTGGCCTTCGCAGTTCATCAGCACAAAGCGGCTGGCGTTCCAGAGCTTGTTGCAGAAGTTGCGGTAGCCCTCACAGCGCTTGCTGTCAAAGTTGATGCTGCGGCCCAGCGATGCCAGTGCGGCAAACGTGAAGCGCAGCGCATCGGCGCCATAGGCCGGAATGCCCTCGGGGAATTCCTTTTGCGTGTTCTTGCGCACGGTGGGCGCGGTCTCTGGCTTGCGCAGGCCGGTGGTGCGCTTGTCGAGCAGGGGCTCCAGCGCAATGCCGTCGATCAGGTCCACCGGGTCGAGCACGTTGCCTTCGGACTTGGACATCTTCTTGCCCTGCGCGTCGCGCACCAGGCCGTGGATGTACACATGCTTGAACGGCACGCGGCCCGTGAAGTGCGTGGTCATCATGATCATCCGGGCGACCCAGAAGAAGATGATGTCGTAGCCCGTCACCAGCACGGTGCTGGGCAGGTACAGGTTGAAGTCGTCGGTGGCGCTGTCGCCCTGGTTGGGCCAGCCCATGGTGCTGAAGGGCACGAGGGCGGACGAGTACCAGGTGTCCAGCACGTCTTCATCGCGGCGCAGCGTCTTGCCCGGGGCCTTGGCCTGGGCTTCGGCTTCGTCGCGGGCCACGATCACGTTGCCGTCTTCGTCGTACCACGCCGGGATCTGGTGGCCCCACCACAGCTGGCGGCTGATGCACCAGTCCTGGATGTTGTTCATCCACTGGTTGTAGGTGTTCACCCAGTTCTCGGGCACAAAGGTCACTTCGCCGCTGGCCACGGCATCGATGGCCTTTTGCGCAATGCTCTTGCCGGTGGCGTCGCCTTCGCCCACCTTGCTCATCGCCACGAACCACTGGTCGGTCAGCATGGGCTCGATCACCTGTCCGGTGCGGGTGCAAATCGGCACCATGAGCTTGTGCTTCTTCACCTCGACCAGCGCGCCGATGGCTTCCAGGTCGGCCACCACGGCCTTGCGGGCCACAAAGCGGTCCATGCCCTGGTACTTGGCGGGCGCGTTCTCGTTGATGGTGGCTTGCAGGGTCAGCACCACGATCATGGGCAGCTTGTGGCGCTGGCCCACGGCGTAGTCGTTCTGGTCGTGCGCAGGCGTTACCTTCACCACGCCCGTGCCGAACTCCTTGTCCACGTACTCGTCGGCGATCACCGGGATCTGGCGGTCGCACAGCGGCAGGTTCACCATCTTGCCGATCAAGTGCGTGTAGCGTGAATCCTCGGGGTGCACCATCAGCGCCACGTCGCCCAGCATGGTTTCAGGCCGGGTGGTGGCCACCGTCAGGCTGCCCGATCCATCGGCCAGCGGGTAGGCGATGTGCCAGAGCGAGCCGTCTTTTTCTTCGCTCTCGACTTCCAGGTCGGACACGGCGGACTGCAGCTTGGGGTCCCAGTTCACCAGGCGCTTGCCACGGTAGATCAGGCCCTGCTCATACAGCTTCACGAAGGTGTCGGTCACCACGGCGCTGAGCTTGTCGTCCATGGTGAAGTATTCGCGGCCCCAGTCCACGCTGTCGCCCATGCGGCGCATCTGCGTGGTGATGGTGTTGCCAGACTTTTCCTTCCACTCCCACACCTTGCTCACAAAGTTCTTGCGCGCCTCGGGCGGGGTAGGGCCCATGTCGTAGCGGCTGATGCCCTGCTCTTGCAGCTGGCGTTCCACCACGATCTGCGTGGCGATGCCGGCGTGGTCAGTGCCCGGCACCCACACGGTGTTGAAGCCACGCATGCGGTGGTAGCGCGTGAGGCTGTCCATGATCGTCTGGTTGAACGCATGGCCCATGTGCAGCGTGCCCGTGACGTTGGGCGGGGGCAGCTGGATGGAAAAGGCGGGCTCGCCCGCCTGGGGCTGGCCCGTGCCACGGTGGCCCGCGGTGCCATACCCGCGCTTTTCCCATTCGGGGCCCCAGTGGGCTTCCAGCGCGGCGGGTTCAAAGGACTTGGACAGGCTGTCGAGGCCGGGTTGTGCTTGGGGCGTGCTCATGGGGTTTGGCAGAAGGAAGAGGCAGGCACAGGGCGTGCCTCAACGGTCAAGAGGGTGGACCGGGCATTTTACGGGAGCGCCAGCCGGTCTTCCCCTGCGCTCGCATCCCACCGGCATTCCGTCTGTCGGGCATTTCTCGCCAATTGTTACCTTGTCGCTCGACCTGCCCACCGTGGCGTCTTGATAATCCCGCCCGGTGGAGCGAGAGGGCCCCTGGAGAGGGGGGCGGGCTCCACGCATTGCCCGGGTCAAAAACATACAACCAATCGTTCCCATCCATGCATCTTCCATCCGCACTCCGCGCGGGCCTTGCCAAGGTCTTTGTCTACGCGCTGCTGGCGCTTTTTCTCATCCCGGCGTTGACCTATGGGTTCACCGTCTACGCGCAGCGCGACCAGGACGCGAACTTTGTGGCCGGCATCAGCCAGCGCATCGACGCTGAAAAGGGCATGCCGCCCGCCGAGAAGCAGGCGCGCAAGGATTACTACCGCAGCAATCCGCCGTCCACCATTTGCAGCAGCACCGACCCCGACGCGCAGGACTACCGCGAAGCCCTGTGTGAGCGCTATTCCGACGTGTGGCAGTTCCACATGGCGCGAGCCGTGTCGTTCTGGACCCTGGTGGCCAGCGGCGTGCTGCTGGTGGCGGTGCTGGGCCTGGGCGCGCTGGCCTTTGCCGACCGCACGCTGCAGTACACCAGCTTTGTCGCGGGCTGGCGCCTGACCACCTGGGGCAGTGCCGCCGCGCTGGTGGTGCAGGGGGCGATGGCGGTGTGGCTGTCGTTCTGGGTCACGGCGTTCTTCTTTCACAAGTATTCGCCCAAGCTCATCATCGTCGTGGGGCTGGCCGTGGCGGTGGGTGTGTTTGTGGCGGTGGCGGGCATCTTCAAGCGCGTGCAGTCTGACAACCATGCCGTGGGCGAGCTGGTGTCCGAAGACGATGCGCCCCTGCTGTGGAAGCGCATCCGCCACATGGCCCAGCGCCTGAAGACCGAGCCTCCGCAGAACATCGTGGCGGGCATCGATGCCAACTTTTTCGTGACCGAGGCACCGCTCACGGTGGGCAACCACACGCTCACGGGCCGCACGCTGTTTGTCAGCCTGCCGCTGCTGCGCATCCTCGACCAGGCCGAGGCCGACGCCGTGTTCGGCCACGAGCTGGCCCACCTGCGCGGCGGCGACACCCAGAGCAGCGCCCGGCTGGGCCCGAAGCTGGTGCAGTTTGACCACTACCGCCATGCGATCCGCAGCGGTGGGCTCTCGGCCGTGGTGTCGCCAGTGCTGGACCTGTACCGCACCATCTTCGAAATTGCCCTGGCGCGCGACAGCCGCGAGCGCGAGTTCAAGGCCGACCGCATCGCTGCCAAGCTCATCTCGCCAGCGGCCATTGCGCAGTCGCTGGTCAAGATCGCGGCCTACGCGCAATACCGTTTCAAGATCGAGGACGAGCTGTTTGGCCGCAACGAGCGGCACGACACCACCACGCTGGGCATCGCCCGCTTTGTGGCCCAGGGGCTGGCGCCCTATGCGGCGTCCAGCGATTTTGTGGATGCGATGAAGACGGCCAATGTGCCGCACCCCTTTGACTCGCACCCCGCCATGCCCGAGCGCCTGCGCAACGTGGGCATGGCGCTGAAAGAGCAGGACTACGGTGCCATCGCCGTGCGCGCGCCCGCTGCCACCTGGGTGCAAGAGATATTGACGGCGGACGCGATCGAGCAGCGCCTGTGGAGTGACTACGAACAGCAGTTTGCGCAAGACCATGAGCGCAGCCTGGCCTACCGCTACGAGCCCGCCACCGACGAAGAGCGCGCGCTGGTGCTGCGCTACTTTCCGCCCGTGGTGTTTGCGCTCAAGGGGGAGAACACGGTGGAGGTCAGCATCGACGGCATCCGCACCTCGGCCGACGAGACCACGGTGTTCTGGGACGCCATCAAGGCGCTGGAATTCAAGGAAAGCAGCTTCGGCAATGCCCTGGTCGTGACGCACCCCGAAAAGAACGCCCTGGGCCTGGGCGCCAAGACCAGCAAGATCAAGCTGTCCGGCCTCACCAAGGAAAAGGACCAGTTCAACGCCGTGGTGGGGGCCTACTGGCAGCGCCACCAGATCATGCGCGCGCAGCAGCAACAGCCTCAAGAAGGGTGATTGCTACCGCTGGAGTGGTTGGTGGAATTTTGCTACCAAATAAATAGCTGTTAGCGCTTGTTGGTAAAGCGCTAGAGGCTATTTTTACCTGCATTTTTATCGCTGACGCCACGTTGCACCTTGGGTGTGCAACGTGGCGGCGCCAAAGGCTTGTCAGCCTTTGACGAACTCTGGCCGGTCGTTCTGCTGCGGCTTGAGCGGTTCCACCGCCTTGCCTTCAGCGCGCTCCTTGCGCCACTGCTCCTTGCGCGCCGTCCACTCGTTCAGGCGGGCGTGGGCCACGGTGCTGTCCTTGGCCATCTGTTCTTCGTCGGCCAGCTGGGCCGACAGCTCCAGACGGATGCCGTTCGGGTCAAAGAAATAGATGCTGTGAAAGATGTGGTGGTCCGTTACGCCCAGCACCTCAATGCCGTGGGCTTCCAGGCGCTTCTTGGTGTTCTCCAGCTCCTGCACGGTGTCCACCCGGAAGGCGATGTGGTTGACCCACAGCGGCGTGTTGGGCGAAGGCTCTGCCTTCACGTCGTCGCCCAGGTCGAAGAAGGCGATGAAAGAGCCGTCCTTGAGGCGGAAGAAGAAGTGCGTGTAGGGGCAGTATTCGCCCGTGCTCGGCACGTAGTCGCTCTGGATGATGTGGTACAGCGGCAGGCCCAGGATGTCCTCATAGAACTGGCGCGTTTCTTCAGCGTCACGCGCCTTGTAGGCGTAGTGGTGCAGCTGCTGGATGGGCGCGGGCGGGGGCAGGGTGGCCAGATCAGGTTTCAGGATGGCGTTCATGCAGAGTCTCCTCAAATCGGTTTTGTGATTCTACTATTCGTAATTGATTTACGTTAAGTTAATTTTTGAGGGCGGAGATTGCGGTACATTCCGCAGTCGTCCTTCTTTGCCCCTGAGGTATTCGTCCGATGCGCCTGTAAGCCCCTCAAGCCTTTCCTTCCTGCTTGCCCTTTGCCGGGCCAGGCGGTTGTATGTCTTGTCTGGAGTGCTTTTGCATGGCGACACCTTCAATGCCGGGCGATTCCGCCCATCGCAGCCGCAGCGCTGCCGCAGCCTCGACGGCTGCCTTCCCTCCTCGGCCCTCTATTGCCGCCCCCCGCAGTGTGGCTTCGTCTGCGGGTCCCGTTGTCCTTCAGTTCCACGACGTCACATTCAGCTTGCCTGACGGGCAGGCACTGTGGGCACGCCCGCTGAATGTGGCCCTGGGCCAAGGCGTGATCGGCTTGGTGGGCGCCAACGGCGTTGGCAAAAGCGTTTTCTTGCAGCTTGCGCAGCGCATGCTGCAGCCAGCAAGCGGTGTGGTGGCGGGCAGCCCTTCAGTGCACGCGGTGGCGCAGGAGGTCGGTGCAGCCCCTTCAGCCACCGTCGCCGATATTGCGGGCCTGGGCCCGGTTCTGGGTGCACTCGACCGACTGGAAGCGGGCCGGGGCACGCCCGATGATCTGCTTTTGGCCGACGGGCGGTGGGACCTGCCCTCGCACTTGCAGCAGGCGCTGCACGCGCTGGGTTTGGGGCGCCTGCCGCCGGAACACGCGGCGCAGCACCTTAGCGGTGGCGAGCGCATGCGCGTGGCACTGGCGGGGGCATTTCTGTCGGGCGCCGAACTGCTGGTGCTGGATGAGCCCACCAACCACCTGGACCGCCCGGGTCGGCGCTGGTTGATGGAGTCGCTGGCGCAGTGGCGCGGTGGCGTGCTGGTGGCCAGCCACGACCGCGAATTGCTGGGCATGGCGAACAACATGGTTGCGTTGTCTGCAGCGGGGCTGCAGCGCTACGGCGGAAACTGGTCCGTGTACGAGGCACAGCGCCAAGCCGAGGCTGCTGCTGCCCAGGCCGCGCTCGATCAAGCACGCACCGAGCGCGAGCGGGGCATGCGGGCGCTGCAGCGCGAGCACGATGCCCAGCAGAGCCGCGCCGCGCGGGGGCGCGAGGCGGGCCGCACTGCCAACCAGGCATCCGTCCTGCTGGACCGCAAGAAGAACAACGCCCAGGCCCACGCGGGTCGCGAGCACGAGCGGCAGCAGCAGGAGCGCCTGCGGCTGAACGATGCGGTGCGCGAGGCCGCTCAGCGTGTTCCTGCGGGGGGCGATACGGCGCTGGTGCTGCCCCAAAGCGCCGTGCCTGCGGGCAAGCAGGTGCTGGCGTTCGAGCAGGTGCATGTGCCGCATGCGCCGCCCGGCTTTCCTCCGCTCCATGGAGTCTGGAACGGGCCCATCCGCATCGCCATCACCGGGCCCAACGGCTGCGGCAAAAGCAGCCTGCTGCGCACCATTGCCAACCCTGCGTTGGCCACTGCGGGGCGGGTGTTGCGGGGTGTGCGGGCCGCGTGGCTGGACCAGCACAACGCCGACCTGCTTCCACCCCAGCACGGTGTGCTGGCGCGCCTGCGGGCGCTCGGCACGCCCCTGCCCGAAGCGGCGCTGCGCACGCACCTGGCGCAGCTTGGCCTGGGCGCGGACAAAGTGCAGCGGCCTGCGGGCGTGCTCAGCGGTGGAGAGCGCATCAAGGCCGCCCTGGCCAGCGCCCTGTGGTCGGGCGAGCCCGCGCAAATGCTGCTGCTCGATGAGCCCACCAACCATCTCGATGTGGATGCCATCGAAGCGCTGCAGTCCGCCTTGCAAGCCTTCACGGGCGCGCTGGCCGTGGTGTCGCACGACGTCACCTTCCTGCGTGCGCTTGGGCCTGATGTGGTGTGGGCATGGCAGCCGCAAGGCTGGAATCTGGATGCCACGCTGGACGCTGCCTGACACTCTTGGCGAAGTGCGCGTGCATGAAAAAGCCACCCGCTGCGTGAACGCAGGGGTGGCCCGTGGGTTTGGCGCGCAGCAGCCGCCCTTCAGGGGCAAGCAGCCCGCGTGCCTGCCGATGGTGGATTACTGCTTCACAGCTTCGATCTGCACCACCAGGCGCACGTTCTTGGGGAAGCCCCATTCCACCCCGTAGTTCATGCCCCACTGGGTGCGGTCGATGGTGGTTTCAAAGTCGCCACCGCACACTTCGCGCTTGAGCATGGGGCTGTCGTAGCAGTTGAACTGCGTGGCCTTGAGGGTGACGGGCGCGGTCTTGCCCAGCAGCGTGAGCTGGCCGGTCACTTCGCTGACCTTGTCGCCGTTGAAGCTGAACTTGTCGGACACGAACTTGATCGTGGGGTGCTTGGCGGCGTCAAACAGATCGGCGCTTTGCAGGTGCTTGTCAAAGGGAGGCGTGCCGGTATTCACCGAGGTGGTGTCGATGGTGATGTCCACCTTGCCGGTCTTGGCGGCGCGGTCAAATTCCACAGTGCCTTGCTTCTTGTCGAAGCGGCCACGGTTGGTGGTGGCGCCAAAGTGGCTGATCTCGAACGTCACGAAGGTGTGCGTGGGGTCGATGGCGTAGTTGGCGGCCTGGGCAGCGCCAGCGGTCATTGCGGTGGCAGCGGCCACGGCGAGCAGGGAGAAGAGGGACTTGCGCATGAAAAAGACTCCTTGAAAAGAGGAACTACGAAACGAACCAGGGGAAAAACGGAGGATGAAAGAGGCGTAGCTGGAGCCAGAAGCTGGTCAAAGCTTGCCGACGCCCGTCAGTGCGAGCTTGAATTTCACGGTCACGTCGTCGGCCACCATCGAGGTGTCGGCCCACTCGTTCTCGCCAATCTTGAAAGCCAGCCGCTTGATGGGCAGCGTGCCGGTGGCCGTGGTGGTGGGGCCGCTCTGGGTCAACGTCACCGGCACTACCACGTTCTGCGCGGTGCCCTTGATGGTGAGCTTGCCCGCCACCTCAAACTTGCCGCCGCCCAGCGCCTTGATGGCCGTGGATTCGAACTGCGCCTGCGGGAACTTGGGCACGTTGAACCAGGTGGGCTTGGGCAGCTCGGCATCGGTTTCGCGCGAGCCCAGTGTGGCGCTGCCGGTGTCTACGGTGAAGGCGATCTTGCTGGTGGCCAGCTTGGCGGGGTCAAACGCCACCTGGGCGCTGAACTTCTTGAAATGGCCATCCAGCGGCACGCCCATCTGGCGCGCGGTGAACTGCACCTCGCTCTGGGCGGGGACCAGTTGCTGCTGGGCCAGTGCGGCCTGCGCGCTCAAGGCTACGGCGGCCACCAGGAGGGTGCGAGACAGGTGGGAAGACAGGTTCATGCAAAAAACTCCGTTCAAAAGACAGAAAGTGAAAACCAGATCCATGATCTGGAGGGCGGTGCGTTGCCCCGCCATGCACGCGACTCAGGGGTGTTTCATCTGCCCGGCAGCATGCGGGCGATGAGCCCATCGCGGTCCACGATCTGGTGCTTGAGCGCGCCTGCGATGTGCAGCAGCACCAGGCCCGCCATCGCAAAGGCGGTGTACTGGTGCCAGGGTTTGATCGCCTCGGCCAGCTCCTTGCTCACGGGCACGAAGTCGGGCAACTGCCACAGGCCCAGAAACACGATGGGAAAGCCTGCTGCCGAGCTGTAGGCCCAGCCAATCAACGGCACGGCGAAAAACAGCGTGTACAGCAGCCCGTGCGTGGCGTGGTGCGCCAGCTTTTGCCAGCCCGGCATGGCGTTTTCGATGGCTGGCGGCAGCGCGGGAGGGCGGTGCGTGACGCGCCACAGCAGGCGCAGCACCGACAGCACGAGGATGGTGACCCCCGCCCACTTGTGCCAGTTGTAGAGCTTGAGCCGCTGCGGCGAGAACGGCAGCCCGGTCATGTAAATACCCACGCCAAACAGCCCGATCAGTGCCAGGCCCAGCACCCAGTGCAAAAGCATGGCGGTGCGCGTATAGCGGCGGGGCGGTGCGTCGGCAGCGGTGCGGGTGGCGGTGGCAGTCATCAGGAAAGAATGGGAGGGTCTGGCAAACAGGGGGCTGGGCGAACCTGCCAGCCCGTTCGGGGCTGACATGCGTCAAGCGATGGGGCAGTGTAGGAAGCCGTTGCCGCATTCGGCTTCAGGCAGATTGATGCTTCAATTCAAAAAAAATGAATTGATAAGGCCTGAGCGCTCAAAGTTCCCCAATGCTGTGTACGCTGCACCAGCGTGTATCCGATGGGGTGTGAGGGCGGCGGATTCACCAGGGATGCCCTGGTTCGGTGCGGCCCAGAGCGCTGCGGCCCGGGCTTTTTTACGCAAAGGGCTGCGCCTGGAAGGCGCAGCCTTGCAAAGAAGGCCGTTTACCGGCCGAGCGCGGCCTTCTTCCAGGCCTCGGCGGCGGCGCCGTCGTCGCCACGTTTTTCTGCCAGCTCGGCCAAGTGGCGCCAGGCGCTGGCCCGCAGGCTGCTGTCGCCCAGCTGCTGCGCCGCCTGTGTGAGCAACTGCTGGGCCTTGCCCCACAGCTGGTGCTTGAGGCAGGCCATGCCCGCCAGGTACTGCAGGCGGGCGTCGCGGGGATTTCCCTGGTAGGCCGATTCGATGCGCGCCAGCCAGGGGGCGTCGAGGTCGTCCAGCCCGGCTTCGAGTGCGCGCACCAGCTTCAGCGCATGGTGTTCGGCCAGCGCGTCGGGCAGGTCCACCATGCGGTCCCACACGGGCAGCAGCCAGGCGCGCACCTGCGTCGCGTCACCGCCCAGGGCTGCCAGCCGCTGTGCGGCGTGGATGGCCAGCTCGGGCATGCTGCGCTCGGACGATTCCAGCGACATCCAGGTCTGCTGCAGCTGCGCGGTGTCGTGTGCGCTGTTGATGAGTTCAATGGCCAGGCCCCGCACGATGCTCTGGGCCGCAGCGGGCGAGAAGGCGCGGTGCTTGCCCAGCAGGCGTGCGGTGTCCAGCGCCTCCTGCGTCTGGCGTGCCAGGCGCGTGGCCTTGAGCTTGATGCGCAGCGACAGCGTGCGCCGGGCGGCACCTTGCGGCAGGGCGGCCAGGCGGTCGAGCGCAGCGTTGGCATCGCGGTCGTCCAGCGACCAGCGGGCGGCACGCATCTGGGCGCCCTCGCGCATTTCCTGCTCGTTCACGGTGCCGCGCAGCGGTGCCTCTTGCAGGGCGTCCTGCAGATGGCTTTCGCGCGTGGCGCTGTCTTGCAGCGCGTGCGAGGCCTCGGCCGCAATCATGTGGGCCAGGGCGCGCAACTGGCGGCCGTGGGGCACGGCCTCGCCAGCGGTGGCCAGCGCGTTTTCTTGCGACAGCGCAGCCACCGCAGCCTTGCGCGAGCGGATGAAGCGCCCGCCCAGCATGTGCGTCAGGGCGTCCAGCAAGGCCGCGTGCATGGCGCGCTCCTTTTGCTGCACGCGCCAGCGCCGGGCCTGGTGGGGCAGCTCCAGCAGCGCCGCCAGGGCGCGCAGCGCGGCGTACACGGTGACAAACCCGCCCACCAGCAACAGCACGACCAGGTTCAGCGACAGGTCGATGCGGTACGGCGGCCAGTACAGGGTGACGGTGCCCTGGTTGTTGCCCGCAAACAGCGCGGCGGCCACCGCCACGCCAAACAACGCCAAAAGCCAAAGAGCTGCTCGCATATCAGTTCAGTTGTCCGTTGCGCTGTGCGCAAATTGCTGAAACTGGCGCGACCAAGGCCATTGCCCCCGCGCAAGGGCCGCCCCGCCGCGCTGGGGGCGTCCCCCTCCCGCATTGCGCAGCAATGCGAGAGAGGGGGAAGGCGCGAAGCGACTCAGGGGGTGTGTCATCTTCCGGCTGCAGCTGTTGCCAGCGCAGAGAGCGTTTCGTCCAGGCGCGGCTGCTCGGCCGCTTTCATGCTGGCCTGGGCGGTCTGCAGCGTGCTGGCAGCGTTCTGCGTGCGGCGCGATGCCGGGTCAAAGTATTTGTTGAGCGCAGCGTTGGCGGCGGCCAGGTCGGCGCGGGCCGATTCGAACTGGCGCGCCAGCACGCCCAGGCGGGCATTGAGCAGCTTGAGCTTGAGGTTCTCGCGCAGGAAAAACGTCTGCTCGGGCGCCAGCAAGATGGCCTCGGGCTGGTCGATGCGGCTCACGCGCACCAGGCCCCGGGCCTCGTCGCGCACCACTTCCCAGCTGCGCTGCAAGGCTGCCTGCCACCAAGCCAGGTCACCCTGGTTGAGCGGTGGTGTGTTTGTGGGAGCGGGTGTGGCTGCCAGGCGGCGTGTGGCGGCCGCCTGGGCCACGGCGTTCAGCACGGGCAGCTCGTCCACCTGGCGCACCAGGTCGTCCAGACGGGCCAGCAGGCCGGCGGTGTCGGTCACGGTGGCGCGGGTCAGGCGGTCCAGGTCGCGGCCAATGGCGCGCTGCACGGGGGCCAGGCGGGGCTGGGCGGCGCGTTCGATGCGCTGGTTGGCGCTTTTGAGCGCGGCCACCAGGGGCTCCAGGCTGCCGGTGAGCTGCGCCTGTTGCTGCGCCAGGCGGATGGCCGATTCGATGTCCACCACCAGGTTCTCGTCGCGCGAGCGCGACAGGCTTTGCATGAGTTCTTCGAGCTGGCTGCGCTGCAGCGCCACTTCGCTCACCCGCGCTTCGGCCACCGACAGGCGCGCGGCTGTCTCGCGCACCAGTTCTTCGGCCTGGCGGGCCATGGTGCGGGCCTCGATGGCCTGCGCGCCCGAGTCTGCGGACTGACGGGCCAGTTGCTCTTGAATGGCGCTGAGCTTTTGCCACAGCATGCCGCTGCTGACCAGCGCGGCAGCGGCCACCGCGCCCAGGAGCAGCGTGACGGCGCCACCCCGGCCCGGGGTAGGTGCTGGAGGGGCGGGCGCGGCTGCCGGGCCCACGGCCGGTGCGCCCACAGATGCCGCGGCAGGTGCCGCCATGGGCGCTGCGGTGGGTGCGGGGGGCAGATCGTTGGGGGGCGCGGAACTCATGCGGCCGATTCTATCGAGGCCACCACATCCTCCAGCGCTGGACGGCATTCCCGCACGGTGCCAAAGCCCGCAGCGCGGGCCGCTTCGGCGATGCGCGGGTGTGTGGCCAGCGCGTGCGCGGCGCCCCAGTGCTGGCCGGGCAGGGCTTCGGCCAGGTGGGCTACGGCTTCAGAGCTGCTCAGCAGCCAGATGGAGCCATCGCACGCCGCCTGTTGCGCCAGCGCCACCTCGTGCGCTGAAAAATGCGGTGCGCCGCGTTGGTAGGCCACCACAAACTCCACCGTGCCGCCCGCTGCCTCGATCTGGCGCGCCAGCCAGTCGCGGCCGTTGCCTAGGCTTTCATGCACACCCTGGGGCGTGGAGGACCTCCCGCGCACGATCAGCACGCAGTCGCCAGGCCGGATCTGCCCAGAGACCTGCTGCCACAGCGCTTCCGAGTCGAACTGGGGGGCATCCGGTGCCGGGCCGTCGATGCAGCCAGGCGGCACACCGGCCTGCTCCAGCGCACGCGCCGTGCCGGGGCCCGGAGCCCATGCTCTTGTTTTGATAGCTGCTAGCGCTTGTCCATCAAGCGCTAGGGCCTTATTTGGCTCAAAAAAATGAAACACCGCATTGCCACTGACAAACATCAGGGCCCGGTACTGTGCAAGCCGGGCATGCGCCTGGGTGAGTGCTTGCTCTGCTGCCGCGTCACGGCAGGGACCGATGGCGATGAGCGGCAGGGCCATGGCATCCACACCACGCGCGCCCAGCAGCTTGACCCAGTGCGCAGCCTCGCGGGCGGGCCGCGTGACGATCACCCGGGGCATGGCATGCGCGTTCAAACCAGGGGTTCGGCGCCCCGGGCACCACCGGCACGCAGGCGCTGCGCAATCGCGTCGCCCAGCGCTTCGGCCTGCGCCAGCGTGGAGACGGCGGCGCTGGCCGCTGCGCGCACCAGGGGGGCCTGCGCGTCCACGTCGCCCCAGGCGGCGTCGAGCTGCAGTACGCCCTCGGTGAACGTGCCGTGCGCTGCCAGCGGCATGGAGCAGCTGCCGCCCATGGCGCGGCTCACGGCGCGCTCTGCGGCCACGGTCAGCCAGGTGGGCTGGTGGGCCAGCGGGGCCAGCGCTGCGATCAGGTCTTGCCGGTCGCTGCGCACTTCAATGCCCAAGGCACCCTGGCCCGCTGCGGGCAGCATGGCCGTGGGCGCAAACGTGGCGCGGATGCGGGATTCCAGCCCCAGGCGCTTCAGGCCCGCAGCCGCCAGCACGATGGCGTCGTACTGGCCTTCGTCCAGCTTGCGCAGGCGGGTGTCGAGGTTGCCACGCAGGGGTTCGATCTTGAGGTCGGGCCGCAGGGCCTGCAGCAGCACCTGGCGGCGCAGGCTGGAGGTGCCCACCACCGCGCCCTGGGGCAGGGCATCAATGTTCGGGTAGTTGGGTGAGACAAACGCATCGCGTGGGTCTTCGCGCTCCATCACGCAGGCCAGTGCAAAACCCTCGGGCAGCTCCATGGGCACATCCTTGAGCGAATGCACGGCAATGTGCGCGCGGCCTTCTTCCAGCGCCACTTCCAGCTCTTTCACAAACAGGCCCTTGCCGCCCACCTTGCTGAGCGAGCGGTCCAGGATCTGGTCGCCCTTGGTGGTCATGCCCAGCAGCTCCACCGTGTGGCCCTGTGCGCGCAAAAGAGCCTGTACATGCTCGGCCTGCCATAGCGCCAGGCGGCTCTCTCGGGTGGCAATGACGATGGAAAGGGGGGAATGGGCGAGGCTCAAGTTCGTAACCTGTTTGTAATCATTCAGGGGCGGGCGATGCTAGCATGCGCCCGCACTGGGGCCGGTGCGCCCCGGGGGATGCGGGGGCAGGCGGCGCCAGGTCACCTACCCACCTCCGGAGACCCACGCACCATGAAACGATCCGACAAGGACCAGCCCCTGATTGACGACATCCGCCTGCTTGGCCGTATTCTGGGCGATGTGATCCGGGACCAGGAGGGCGTGGCCGCCTACGAACTGGTCGAGCAGGTGCGCAAGCTCTCGGTGGCCTTCCGCCGCGACGCCGACCAGGAGGCCGACCGCGCGCTCAAGAAGCTGCTCAAGTCCCTGTCGGGCGACCAGACGGTGAGCGTGATCCGCGCCTTCACCTACTTCAGTCACCTGGCCAACCTGGCCGAAGACCGCCACCACATCCGCCGCCGCGCCGTGCACGAACGCGCGGGCGACACGCAAGAGGGCAGCATCGAAGTAGCCCTGTCGCGCCTGCGCTGGGCTGGCATTGCGCCCAAGACCATCTCGCAGACGCTGGCGGGCAGCTACGTGGCCCCCGTGCTCACTGCCCACCCCACCGAAGTGCAGCGCAAGAGCATTCTGGATGCCGAGCGCGACATCGCCCAGTTGCTGGCCACGCGCGACGACATCCAGGTGCGCGCCCAGCTCTACAACAGCGCCAAAGACGCGCTCACCCCGCGCGAGCTGGCCGCCAACGAAGCCCTGCTGCGCGCCCGCGTGGCCCAGCTGTGGCAAACCCGCCTGCTGCGCTACAGCAAGCTCACCGTGGCCGACGAGATCGAAAACGCGCTCTCTTATTACG
Source organism: Acidovorax sp. LjRoot38 (assembly GCF_964252975.1). Taxonomy (NCBI): domain Bacteria; kingdom Pseudomonadati; phylum Pseudomonadota; class Betaproteobacteria; order Burkholderiales; family Comamonadaceae; genus Acidovorax; species Acidovorax sp. LjRoot38. Next base: position 170,616 of record NZ_CAXUPT020000006.1, read on the forward strand.
AAGCCACCTTCCTGCGCGAGATCCCCAAAATCTATGCCGACCTGGAGGCCGAGCTGGGCCAGTACCCCGTGCACAGCTTTCTGCGCATGGGCCAGTGGATCGGCGGCGACCGCGACGGCAACCCCAACGTCACCGCGCAAACCCTGCAATACGCCCTGGGCCGCCAGGCCGAGGTGGCCCTGCGCCACTACCTGACCGAAGTGCACTACCTGGGCGGCGAGCTGTCGCTGTCGGCGCGCTTGGTGCAGGTGTCCGCCGAGATGGAGGCCCTGGCCCAGCGCTCGCCCGACACCAACGAACACCGCGTGGACGAGCCCTACCGCCGCGCCCTCACCGGCATCTACGCGCGCCTGGCTGCGTCGCTCAAGGACCTGACCGGTGGTGAGGCCGCCCGCCATGCCGTGGCCCCACAAAACGCCTACGCCAGCGCCGAAGAGTTCCTGGCCGACCTGCGCGTGATCGAAGCGTCATTGAAGTCGCACCACGGCGAAGCCCTGGCCGCAGAGCGCCTGCACCCGCTGATCCGCGCCGTGCAGGTGTTCGGCTTTCACCTGGCCACGGTAGACCTGCGCCAAAGCTCCGACAAACACGAAGAAGTGGTGGCCGAGCTGCTGGCCAAGGCGCGCATTGAGCCCAACTACGCCAGCCTGCAAGAGGCCGCCAAGCGCGCCCTGCTCATCAAGCTGCTGAACGACGCCCGCCCCCTGCGCGTGGTGGGTGCCGAATACTCTGCCCATACAAAGGGCGAGCTGGCCATCTTTGAAACCGCCCGCGTCATGCGCGAGCGCTTCGGCCACGAAGCCATCCGCCACTACATCATCAGCCACACCGAAACCGTGAGCGACCTGCTCGAAGTGCTGCTGCTGCAAAAGGAAGTGGGCTTGATGAATGGAACCTTGGACACCGAGTCCAAGAACCACCTCATCGTGGTGCCGCTGTTCGAAACCATCGAAGACCTGCGCAATGCCGCGCCCATCATGCGCGAGTTCTATGCACTGCCCGGCGTGGCAGCCCTGGTGCAGCGCAGCGGTGGCGAGCAGGACATCATGCTCGGCTACAGCGACAGCAACAAGGACGGCGGCATCTTCACCAGCAACTGGGAGCTGTACCGCGCCGAGATCGCCCTCGTCGAACTCTTCGACGAACTCGCCACCAGCCATGGCATCCAGCTGCGCATGTTCCACGGCCGGGGCGGCACCGTGGGCCGGGGCGGCGGCCCCAGCTACCAGGCTATCCTGGCGCAGCCGCCCGGCACCGTGCGCGGCCAGATTCGCCTGACCGAGCAGGGCGAGGTCATCGCCTCCAAATACGCCAACCCCGAAATCGGCCGCCGCAACCTCGAAACCCTGGTGGCCGCCACGCTCGAAGCCACACTGCTGCAGCCCACCAAGCCCGCTACCAAGGCGTTTCTGGATGCTGCTGCGCAGCTCTCGCTGGCCAGCATGGGCAGCTACCGCGCGCTGGTGTACGAGACGCCCGGCTTCACCGAGTATTTCTTCAACTCCACCCCCATCCGCGAGATCGCCGAGCTCAACATCGGCTCCCGCCCCGCCAGCCGCAAGGCCAGCCAGAAGATCGAAGACCTGCGCGCCATCCCCTGGGGCTTCAGCTGGGGCCAATGCCGCCTCACGCTGCCCGGCTGGTACGGCTTTGGCTCGGCCGTCGATGCGTTTGTGAACGTGGAGGGCAAAGACCCCAAAGCCCAGCTGGCCCTGCTGCAAAAGATGTACCGCCAATGGCCGTTCTTCCGCACCCTGCTGTCCAACATGGACATGGTGCTGGCCAAAAGCGACCTGGCCCTGGCCTCACGCTACAGCGAACTCGTCACCGACGCGCGCCTGCGCAAGAAGGTCTTCACCAGCATCGAGGCCGAATGGCACCGCACGGCCGAGGCCCTCACCCGCATAACCGGCGACAAACAGCGCCTCACACACAACACGGCGCTGGCCCGCTCCATCAAGCACCGCTTCCCGTACATCGACCCGCTGCACCACTTGCAGGTCGAGCTGGTGCGCCGCTGGCGCGCGGGGCAGGGGGATGAGCGGGTGCAGACGGGGATTCACATTTCTATTAATGGGATTGCTGCGGGGTTGAGGAATACGGGGTGATTTCCCAGAAGATCTGTGCGGTTTTAAATTGCAGCAGCCCCCTTGTTTTGTGTGCTACTTTTAAAAATGCAAATTGTTCCGCCGAACGATTTTGTGCGTGCGGAACGATTCAAATCTTGTCAACGTATCTTGGTTGCCTAAACGCCATGTTGAAAAGCTTGCTTAAAGTTTGTTTTATTTTTATATATTTCTTTGGGCAGGCATTCGCTTATCAAAACCCAACATGGCTTTTTAGTGCCGATGACTGCAACAAGGCCGGAGCCCTTTGTGTGCCGCCCATTCCAACAGAATGGCGTTATTTTTCGACTATCAGCGGCAATTGCTCTGGAGAGCGCGGATTGGGTGTTCCGGAGTCGGAAGGGGGTGAGGCAGTCGTCTTGAATTGTGAGATCAGCGTCTTGGAGTCTTTTGGCATGCCCCCGCAAAGGCTGGGAAGCCGGTGCTCCAAGTACACTGCCACCGCCCATGGGTGGAAAGCAAAACAATATTTCCCTCACCTGCCAGCGGTAACTTATGTTGAGGTTCCAGATTCCCCATTTTTGAAATTCAAATTTTGGGATATTGCAAGTCCCACTTCAAATTTGACATGTATTGGTGATGGGGAGCAAGCACCATTAATATATAGGCAACGTTTTCTGCGCTGCCCACAAGGCTTTATTGGCAATGATGGCTTGGTTGAGAGCCCGTCGATCAAGTTTTGCTACAGATATTCTGAGCAACAACCTGTCGAAAAATCCTGCAGTGCGGCAGTTTTTGGAGAGGGTACAGGTGCTTTTTATTTCGGAAATCCAGCAACTGAACGATATCAAGATGGGTTGTTGTTTGGTAATCCAGTTGAGACGGCTACCGGGGAGAAATTCCAAGTCGAATACGATTGGATCGACCCTTCTGGACGTGGCCTCAGTGTTGCGCGCCTTTACCGTACAGATTGGGCAGAACAAAAAAATGGTTTGATTGGCAACGCATGGCAATTGTCTTTTTCGGCATACCTGAATTCAGTAACAAACAATCAGAAGGCGATTCGTCTCCCAGACGGATCATTGAGAAGATTCACAGCAGACAATAGCGTAAGCCCTGCGCGATGGATTCCCAGTGGACATGCGAGTACTTTAATTTTGCTCGACGGAAAATTTTTATATGAGCATGCTGAGGACGGCAGTCGCTGGGTTTTTCAGGATGGGCTGCTGCAGGAGGTGATCTATCGCAATGGGTGGAGGAGAAAGTATTTTTATAGCTTTGGTGAAATTGCAAGAATTCAGGATGAATTTGGTAGGCAGATTGAAATAACTTATGGAACGAATGGTCCGGCTTCGATTTTGACTCCCGGTGGTGGACTGATACGCTATATTTATGGCGAATTTGGTAATTTGTCGCAAGTAGTTTATCCTGATGGTAGTTCTCGCAGCTATGCGTACACTGGCTCTGGAGAATCTCCGCTTCTTGCAAAGATATATGATGAAAATGGAAATATATTTGGCGAATATGCTTATGATGATAAAAAAAGGGCTATAAGCAGTTCTCAGCCTGATGGTGTGAATTCTTATGGCTTTTCGTACTATGATGGGGCGAATCCATATACTCGGGTGAAAGATCCGTTGGGTCAATTCCGTGATTATTGGTTTTCTGTGAAAGGCGGCGCAATCAATGTCACAAGTTCATCGCGCATAAGTCTTGATGGTTACGATGCGCGCTGGCGCACCGTTAATGAAAAAGGGCTTGTAGTAAGCGACACAAATGCTCTTGGTGTAGTGACCAAGCACTCGTGGGACGTTGCTCGCTATCTGCCAACATCGAAAATTGAAGCGGCCGACACTGCAGACCAGCGCACAACCAATGTGACCTGGCATTCTTTGTGGCGCCTGCCGGTAGCCATCACGGAATCTGGGCGCGTCACCCATTACACCTATGACGTGCAGGGCAACCCCCTGAGCCAGACCATCTCTGACACCGGTGGGGGCTCCGGTGGTTCCGGCACCACCCGCACCACCAGCTGGACCTATCACGCCAATGGTCTTGTCGCCACCGAAACAGCCCCGAATGGAGCCACCACCAGCTACCAGTACGACAGTGCAGGCAACTTGACAAGCGCCACCAACGCACTGGGCCATGTAGACAGCTACACCCACGACGGCGCAGGCCGCGTGCTCACCCACACTGCGCCCACGGGGCTGGTCACCACCTACACCTATGACGCCCGTGGCCGCATGCTTACCGTTAACCGCGGTGGGCAGCTCACCACACTCACCTACCGCCCCAGCGGCCAGGTCGCCACCGCCAGCCTGCCACACGGCCTTGTCGTCACCTACACCTACGACACCGCCCAGCGCCTCACAGGCTGGAGCGATAGCCGGGGCAACTCGGGTGCCTACACGCTGGACGCCATGGGCAATCGCACGCTGGAAGACATTCGTAGTTCCCAAGGACATACGGTATGGCGCTTGGCGCGCACCATCAACAGCCTCAATCGGGTGGAACGCGTTACCCTGGGCAACCAAACCACCACCTTTGGCTATGACCAAAATGGTGAACTGGTGAGCATTTACTACGGCGAGAACCAGAGCACCAGCCAAAGCCTGGACGTCCTGCGCCGCACCAAGGCCATCACCAATGCCGAACGTGCGACAGCATCACTTGCCTACAACGCCCTCGACAGCGTCACCCAGGCTAAGGACTTCAAAGGCATAGCCACCACCTACACCCGCGACGCCCTCGGCAACGCCACCACCGAAACCAGCCCCGACACCGGCACCGAAACCGCCCAGTACGATGCCCTGGGCCTGCCCAGCACCATCACCGACGCCCTGGGCCAGGCCACCACCATCGAACGCGACCTGCTGGGTCGCCCCACGCTCATCACCCATGCCGACGGGCGCACCACCACCCTGCGCTACGACCTCACGGCCACGGGCAAAGGCTTCTTGGGCGAAATCGTGGACCCCAGCGGCACCACCACCTACGAGCGCGACGCCCACGGCCGCGTCACCAAAAAAACCCAGCGCCTCATCAACAGCGACACGCGCAGCGTCAGCTACGCCTACAACGCCCAGGGCCTGCTGGCCAGCACCACCTACCCCGGTGGGCAAGTGCTGCAAAACGTCTACGACACCACCGGCCAACTCACCGGCCTGACCTGGGCAGGCCAACCGCTGGTTACCGGCATCACCTGGAACCCTCTGGGCCAGCCCACCGGATGGAGCTGGAGCCTGCCCGGTGGCGCGGCCGCCATCCCGGCGACCCGCAGCTACAACACCGCAGGCCAGCTCACCGCCACCGACTTCAGCAGCTACCAGTACGACGCCGCAGGTCGCATCAACGGCATCACACAAAACCTGTGGCAACCCGCCAGCACCAACCCGCAGGACGCCACCATCACCCAGGCCACTGCCAGCTGGACCGTGCTGTACGACAAAGCCGGCCGCATCACCGGCTTCACCCGAACCACGGCGGCCAACACCCCGGCAGACACCGCCGCCTTCCAATACGACCCCAACGGGAACCGAAAGAGCAGCACCCGCAACGTAGCCGGCACCACCACCAGCCGCACCTACAGCAGCGAAGCCAGCCACAACCGCCTGCTGGGCTTCAGCCAAACCACCAGCACCGGTGGCAACACCGCCAACACCAGCGTCACCTACCAATACAACCCCGCAGGCGACCTGCTGGGCGACGGCCTGACCACCTACCGCTACGACAGCGAAGGCCGCATGGAGAGCGCCAGCACCGGCCAGGGCGAAGACGCCCCCACCACCAAATACGCCCACAACGGCCTGGGCCAGCGCGTGTTCAAGACAGAGCCGCTGTACAGCAGCACCCCGGCCAGCGGCAGCAGCAACAAAAACCTCAACAACCTGCTGGCCGACGACGACGAACCGCAGGCCGAGCCACCCGGCCTCATCCAGCAAATCCTCAGCTTCTTCAGCAAACTCTGGAGCCCCAGCACCAGCGATGCCGAGAAACTGGGCTACAGCTACATCTACGCAGAAGACGGCAGCCTGCTGGGCGAATACGGCTCGGGCGGCAGCAACAGCAGCGGCACCGCCCAATACATCTATTTACCCACCGCCAGCGGCCCCATGCCGATAGCGGCAGTGATCAAAGGCCAGACCTACGCCGTCCACAGCGACCACCTGAACACGCCAAGAAAACTCACCCAGCCCGACGGCCAGGTGGCCTGGCAATGGGCGTACAGTGCGTTTGGAGACGAACAGCCCACCATCGGGGCCAAGCGATTCACCAGCGAGACCACCACCCCCACCACGGGCGCCACCAGCATCCCGGAAGTCACGTTCAACCTGCGGTATCCGGGGCAGTACTTCGACAAAGAGACGAAGCTGCACTACAACTATTTCCGCACGTACGCGCCGAGCACGGGGCGGTATACGCAAGGGGATCCTATTGGGCTGGATGGGGGATGGAATCGGTTTGGGTATGTGGGGGGGAATCCACTTTTGTTCGTCGATCCCGAGGGGTTGAGGTCTGCGAGGCCCGCCGCTCCTGGCGGCAATGCATACAACCGCAGACAGTGGCGTAGACATGGCCCAGGCTCATTTGAGCGGCCTACTGGCGAGGGCAATCAGTCTGCTTGGGAGTCAGGTGCTGAGATGTTCACACCTAATCCGGATGAGGGCGATTACCGGCTCCGTTGCTTGCGGTGGGAGTGCAGTGAAAACTCTTGTACTCCGGGGAAATCTCCGACCGATTTCTTGCCTGCGGCCTATCACCAGGATGACGCCCCAAGCGGGTGCAAGTGCACTCAAACAAATCTCGGCCCAGTGTTCAATCCGCCCAGCGCCGATCGGAACGATGTGCTGGACACAATTGGAAAATATCGCCGCAGCGATGGACAGTTAGGCCGTATGTGGCGCTCCCTTCGCTAGCAGGACTGCTCTATGAATAAGGTCGAAATTGGAATTGGGCTCACAGCCGTATCAATTGGACTGGCGCTCATGGTGAGCGGTCAGCGAATGTGCCGCACGAGTTGCTGGGTAGACAACGTGTTCAAGTTGCTACTCCCGAGCGGCTACGAGTTCTTGGCGGGAGGCATATCGTGGTTCCTGATAGGAGTCGCAATTGTTGCCCATGCCATTTGGAAGAGGCCGAAGCCGTGATGCCGTGTGCGGCCCAGGTCTTGAGGTAGCCACGCACTGAGGTCTATTACTCACAAAAAAAGCCACCCGCCACCCCTGCCAGCCGCTAAAGCTGTGGGGTTGCGGGTGGCTTTCTCTTTTAGCCGCTGGGTTGATGGGTTGCGCGCTACGTCTTTTTGCGCGGCCCTGACTTGCTCGCCTTCACCGCCTTGGCGCTCCCCTTGGGCTTGTCGTGCTCCAGCGGCAAGAACGCAGCAACGGGGTCAGGTCTTGCCTTTTGCCTAGATGGTGCAACCGCAGCACTCGTGCTGGCTCTCAGCTGTTGAAAACTCCTAAATTGATAGCTGCTAGCGCCTTTCTATCAAGCGCTAGCGGCCAATTTGGCTCCAAAACCGCAAAGGCCAGCAGGCTCCACACCCTGCTGGCCTTGGCCCTCGTCTTTGCCGGGGCCACGTGCCACGCCATCAGCTTTCCCCACATTTCCCCGGCCATCCACAACGACCCGCATCTGCTGGGCGACGGCCTGACCACCTACCACTACGACAGCGAAGGCCGCCTGGAAAGCGCCAGCAACCGACGGGTCAGGTTGAAGAGTTTCCGAGGCATTCCAACACCAACAAAAAGGGCTCCCAAGGGGAGCCCAGTTTGCTTGGCCAGCGCAGGAGTGTTTGTCTAAAACACCTCCCATGGCAGCAGCACCCGCACTGCGCGAAGTGCCACCACCATGGGAAGTCCCGCAACTGCTTCAACCAATCTCAAGCAGTTGGTCTGCCAATTACATGGCGCTGAATTCGCCGTGGGGGATCTGGCCGGTGCGCAGGGCTTCCGCAGCCTGGGCACGCACGGCAGCGCGGTCAGCGGTGGAGGTGTAGGTCACCACACGCGAACCAGCAGGTTCTTGGCTGCGGGTCTGGGCCACGGTGGCGGCTTCAGCGGCCACTTCAGCGCGGGTGCGGTTCGTTTCGAACTTCAGGGCAAATTGCGAGCTGTCGGCTTCGTCAGCCTGGGCGCCAAAAGAAGCGAAAGCGGCAACAGCAGCGACGGAGAGGAAACGGGCGGTCTTGTTCATGATGAAAATCCTTGAAGGTTAAAAAGCGTCTCAAAAAAGCCGGGTCAAGAACCATTCCTGAAGCGGGTTCGGTGAGTCGCCTTGCGGGTTCGGCTCATCGATGGGATGAACTGTACGCCGATGGTGTTCACGGAAAAACTACCTGGTCGCGAACTAACTGTTCCAGTATTGGAAACAATCTTTGAGGCCGCCTTGACCTCCTGGGCCACGCAGGTGCGCCGTGATGGCGAGTAATGTGGGTGGGGTGGGAGAGGTGGGTGAGGTGGGGCTGAGATGCCCATCGCCCCGCAGCGTGGCGAGGGGGCATCTGCCGGTTTGCGGCAGATGCCGTGTGTCAATCCCCCAGCAATTCGCCCACGGCCTTCAGGTCTTCGACCCGGTCGCACACGGCCTTCACGGCCATCATCACCGGGATGCCCAGCAGCAGGCCCCACAGGCCCCACAGCCAGCCCCAGGCGAGCACGCTGACGAACACGGCCACGGGGCTCATGCTGCTGGTGCGGCTGGTGAGCCAGGGGGTGAGCAGGTTGCCCACCAGGGTGTGGATGACCAGCGATGCACCGCCGATGGCCAGGGCCATGTCCAGGGTGCCGAACTGCAGGAAGGCCACCAGGGCCGATGCGCCGGTGACCAGGGCGGAGCCGATGTAGGGCGCGAGGTTGAGAACTCCGGCCGCCACACCCCACACGGCGGCGTTCTCCAGGCCCAGGGCCCAGTAGGCAAGGCCGGTGGCCACGCCCACCAGCACGCTGGTGAACACCTGCACCATCAGGTAGCGCTGGATCTGGTTGGTGATGTCTTCCAGCACGTGGATGGTGACCTTGCGCCGCTCCAGGCTGGTGCCCGCGATGCGCAGCAGCTTGTTGCGAAACAGGTTGCCCGATGCCAGTGCAAAGTAGGTAAGGAACACCACCACCGTGAGCTGCCCCAGCGCGGACATGAGCCCCATGGTGCCGCTCCACAGGTAGTCGCGGATGTTGAAGGGCGGGCGCTCCACCACCACGCGCTGCACGCCGCGCCGGGGCGGGCTGGCGGTGGCGCTGTTTTCGTTGGCGGCCTGTTCGATCTGCGTGGCGGCCTTTTGCATGGTGTCGAGCGGGCTGCTGGCGCCGGTGCGCGCCTTGAGGCTGTCGCGCACCTTCTTGGCGGCCACGGGCAGCGAGTCCACCAGTTGCGCGGCGCCGTCGCTCAGCGACCAGGCTGCGCTGGCCAGGCCCACCACGATGGCGATCAGCAGCACACCCGCCCCCAGCCAGCGGGGCACGTAGCAGCGCCGCAAGACCTCCACCACGGGCCGCAGTGCCGTGGTGAGCAGCAGGCTGAGCATGATGGGGATGAACACGGCGCTGGCCCAGTGCAGCAGGGCCACGCTGGCAAACAGCGCCAGCAGCGCGAGCGAGAGGTTGCGCACGTCCACGGGCATGTGGAGCATGAGCGGGCCGGGGAGGGATGCGGTGGCTGCGGGCGCGCCGCTTGGTGGTTGCGCAGGCGGTGGGGGGCTGTCGGGGGTTGACCGGGCTTTGGCGGGTGGGGCCGCTTCGTCCGCTTCGTCCGCTTGGGCCATTTGGGCCACTGGTGCGGGGCCGTCCGCCGCAGGCGCGCGGGGGGGCAAGGTCGGGGCTGCGTCAGCGGCGGGGCTGTCTGGCTGTGGGGGCTCGGCAGCGGAGGCGGGCGGGGATGCAGGGGTGGGCTCGGTCATCATGCGCGGATTGTGATGGGACTCGGGCCTGCTGGGTTGTAGGTCGGGCTGACATGCAGCGTGTCGGCGGGGGGATGTGGCGGTTCGGAAGCTCTGGCCGGTGGTTTGCCCGGCACCCCGCCAGCGGTGCCTGTGTGGCAGGGTTCGGCGCCCTGCCCGTTGGCATCAGCACAGCGGCAGCGGGCGCTTCTTGTTGAGTGCATCCACCGTGCCCAGCAGCTGCTGCCAGTAGGTGGGCAGTGATGACCACGAGGCGCCGATGGCCAGGTTGGTGGCATAGACCATGCCGGTGTTCAGGCGGGGCCGGTGGGCGTGCTTCACGGCAGCCTGCATGTCGGTGCAGGTGCTGGCGGTGTGGACCAGCATGGCCTGGGCGGTGTTGTCCTTGGCGTAGACCCAGGTGCTGGCGGGCTGGGGGTCTGTGGCCTGGTAGGCGGCGGCATTGCCAGCGTAGGTGACCAGCGTGTCGGCCACACCCGCATAGGCCGCTACGGGGTAGGTGCCTGGGTTGCCGATCACGGTGGGCGCGTTGGGCGGCGTGGCGCCTTTGCTCATGCCCGAGGCCCGGGCCTTGGCGTAGTTGTAGACGTCCTGAAAGTACGCCAGCCGTGCGCTGTCGGTGGCCATGCCGTCCAGGAAGAAGCCGTCGAGCTGGTCGGGGTAGAGGCGGATGTAGTTGTCGATGGTGGCCTTCACGTCGGCCACCGAGCGCGACCCGCCGCTGCCCGAGGTGGCCACGTAGGCGACGACTTTGTTGGCGGTTCCCGCCACGGCCTTGAAGTCTTTGATGGCCGTGAGCAGGTCGTCGTCAACCTCGGAGTCCGCCGTCAGCACGCCGTCGCTGGCGCTGGCCACGGCGGTGATCTGCACGTCCGGGTAGCTGGCTGCGCCGCTGGTGAGGGTGGCCCAGGGCGATGAGGTGCCGCTGGCGCTGAAATACGCGGGCACCAGCACCTGCAGGTTTTTGTGGGTGGGGCGCACGTAGTACGTGAGGCTGTCGCCCGCCGTGTTGGCGCTGCTGGTGGCCGTGGCGCTGACCTGGAAGGTGGCGCTGGGCGGCAGGCTGCTCACGGTGAGCGTGGTGCTGGCCACGCTGGCCACGGTGGTGGGCGCCACGGGAGAGAAGGTGGCGGCTGCGGAGGGGTTGACGGTAAAGGTGACCACCGTGCCGTTGGGGGCTGCGCCGCCGTTGACGGTAACGTCGGCCGCCAGCGGCTCGGATGCGCCGGGTTCGAGCACGTTCTCGGTGGGCTGCACGAAATGCAGCGTGACGGGCGCGCTCGCGGGTGGCGGTGGGGCTGTCGTGTTGTTGTCCTTGTCCGTGGCGCCGCCGCAGCCCGCCAGTGCCGCAGTGAGGGCCATCAAGGACGCGAGGCGGTGGGTGCGGGTTGTGGTGAGCATGGTCTTCACGGAGGGTTGGTATGAATGGGTTGATTGTGAAGGTTCGTGCGTGCGGCTCCAAGGGCTGAAACGGCCGCTTTGACCGGGAAAAACGGCCTTGTTGCGCCGATTGCCGCAGGCAGGCGCCAGTACCATGGCCCACATGCCATCCTTCCTTCACCGCATTCCGGCCGCCGCAGCAGCCTTGCTGTGCGCAGCGCTGCTGCTCGGCTGCGGCACGCTGGACGTGCCGCGTGCCGACAACTACCCCGCCACCGGCCAGAAGAAAGCCCGCGCCGTGCACCACTGGGATGTGCTGGCGGGCGATGTGGCCGGGCGCGTGGCCGAAAAAATCGCATCCTGGCCCGAGGGCGAATACCCGCTGTACGTCACGGTGGCGGACAACTCCAGTTTCAACCAGAGCTTTCTCAAGTTGCTCAAGGTGCACCTGCTGAACCGGGGCGTGGCGGTGTCCACGGTGCCCACGGCGGTGGAGCTGGAGGTGCAGACGCAACTGGTGCAGCACGGGTCTGGCTCACCGCGCGGCCTGCCCGTGCCCATGGCCGGCACCATCATCGGCACTGGCGTGGGCGTGTGGCGCGACTGGGCGGTGCACTATTCCGACCGCACCCTGTTGCCGGGTGTGGCCACGGCCCTGGGCGTGGGGGCAGGGGTGGCGCTGGACATGGCCCAGCTCTACACCCAGGGCGCCGCCGCAGGCGGGCCCACGCGCACCGAGGTGCTGATCACGTCCACGCTCAAGTCGCGCGACCGGTACCTGGCCGGCACGGCCGATCTGTATTACATCGAGGGGGCCGACGCAGTGCTGTATCAGCCCGAGCGGCCGCCCGCGCCTGCACCGATGACGCCCGTCAAGACCTGGCGGGTGGTGGCGCCATGAAGGGGCTGTGGACGTCGCAACAAGCTCCCCGGGGCGCACGCGCCGCCAGCTGGTGGGCGGCTGCCGCCCTTGCGCTGGGGGCGTTGCAGGGCTGCGAGACCACCAACCCTATGCACAGCTACTACTACGGTGACCGGGCGGGCGGAATATCGCGCTCCAACCTCATCGAGCTGAATGAACGCGCCACCGATGCGCTGCTGCAGACCGCACCGCTGGATGCCAACCAGCCCGTGCTGGTGGCCACGCTGGTCAATGTGGACCGGCTCACTGAATCGTCGCGGCTGGGCCGCATCTTCTCGGAGCAGATCGCGGGCCGCATGGTGCACCGGGGTCTGAAGGTGACCGAGGTGAAACTGCGCGAGAACCTGCTGCTGCAGCGCGACCAGGGTGAGCTGCTGCTGTCGCGCGAAGTGCGCGAGGTGAGCCAGTCGCAGAACGCGCAGGCCGTGGTGGTGGGCACGTATGCGGTTTCCACGTCGGTGGTGTACATCAGCCTCAAGCTGGTGAACCCGGTAGGCAACACCGTGGTGGCGGCGCACAACTATGCCGTGCCAATGGATGAAAACGTGCGCGCGCTGCTGGCTGGGAGATAGATGACATCCCCCTGAGCGGCTTCGCCGCTTCCCCCTTCTCTCGCGCGCTACGCGCGGGAAGGGGGACGCCGCCAGCGCGGCGGGGCGGCCCTTGCGCGGCGGCCCTGGCGGGTGCAGCGCCCATTTTTTCGGTCGGGGTGGGAATCAGGCTAGAGCGCCCGTTTGGTAGGTGCAAAAAGCTAATGCTTTGATATCCATCTCAGTGCAACATGAGTGCGCCAGCCGTCTTGCTCTTGCCGGCGCGGGCGGGTGGGTTGCACAGGCCGCAGGTGAAGTGGCGGTTCTCATACAGCTCGGTCACGAACTGGCCGCTGCACTGGCTGCACTTGGTGCGCGTCAGCATGCCAGCGTCCACAAATTTCACCAGGCGCCAGGCGCGCGTGAAGGAGAGCAGGGGTTCGATCTCGGCCGTGGCGACCTGTTCGTTGTACAGGCGGTAGGCTTTGGTCAGCAGCTCCACCGAATCCAGGTCCACGCCCTTGGACAGGTATTCGTAGATGTTCAGGAACAGCGAGCTGTGGATGTTCTCTTGCCAGGTCAGGAACCAGTCGGTGGAGAAGGGCAGCTGGCCTTTCGAGGGTGACTTGCCCGCGATCTCTTTGTACAGCCGGATCAGGCGTTCATACGACAGTGTGGTTTCCGATTCAAGCACCTGCATGCGGGCGCCCATCTGGATCAGCATGGCCGCGCGTTCGATCTGCTTGGATTCGTTCAGCACGCTCTTGGCGGGGGCTTTGGCAGCGGGTGCGTTGGTGGACATGGCGGGCTTTCGGTGGAGACTGGGGGAAGAGGGCTGCGGGCAAGTGCTTCAGAGCACTTCCGACACGCGGCTGGCCATCAGGATGTTGGCGTGCAGCGTGTTGGTGGCTTCGTTGCCCACCTTCTTGGCCGAGTGGTTGGTGAGCAAGCTCCACACCAGGTTGTCGTCCACGCGGAAGCTGCAAAGAAGCGTGTTGCGGGAGGCCAGTTTCATCACTTGCGCTGGCGACAGCGATGCCAGAATGTCGGCAGACTCTTCGTTCATTCCCAAGCGGAACACGGCTTCGGCCTTGTCCTGACGGATCAGGGTTTGGGCCAACATCAGGTAGGTGAGGTTGGCTTCGCGGATTTCAGCGAGGATTTGTTCGTTGGTCATGGCAGCTTCCTTTTTTCCAGTACCGGGTCTTGCGTTGCCTGCTGATTGCAGGTTTTGCGTGATCCGTTGAAATGGATTGTGAAACCGCCCCAATCAGAAATTAAGTCGGGGTTTGGCTGTGCCGCGTGTCTGGTTCTGCGGTGGGCTGTGTAGGAATTTGCCCTACACGCACATCAGGTGCAGGCTGGCATTTCAGGCGATGGCCGCTGCTGTGGCAGTGGGCCCAGGCTGCCCACTTCTGTTCATGGTTTTGATAGCACCCTCAAAACCATCTTTTTTGCACTTTTACAACCTGCGCTGCCGTGCTGGACGCTGGATCAGCCTTTTTCGACCGGGCGCGTGGGGTCTGAACACCACTCGCTCCAGCTGCCGGCAAACAGTGCCGTCGGGCCGAGGCCGGCTATCTCCATGCCCAGCAGATTGGGCACGGCGCTCACGCCGCTGCCGCACTGGTGCACCACGGTGGCGGGGTCACGGCCGCCCAGCAGCGCTACAAATTCAGCGCGCAGCACGTCAGCAGGCTTGAAGCGGCCATCCGCGCCGATGTTTTCGGCAAAGGGGCGGTTCAGCGCGCCCGGAATGTGGCCCGCCACGGGGTCCAGCGGCTCCACCTCGCCCCGGTAGCGGGCACCTGCACGGGCGTCGATCACGGTCTGGCCGGGCTGCTGCAGGCGCGCAAGCACCTCGCTGGCCGTGGCCAGCTGGCGCAAGGGGGCGCCCAGCTGGAAATTGGTCTGGAAGTGCGCGGGCTCTTCGCCGCTGTTCACCGCCCCACCGGCGGCCTGCCAGGCTTGCAGCCCACCGTCGAGCACGGCCACGGCATCGTGCCCCGCCCACTTGAGCATCCACCACAGGCGGCCACAGTAGTTGGCGCCCTGGCGGTCGTACACCACGGCCTGCATGCCGTTGGCAAAACCCACGCTGGACAGCCACATGGCAAAACGCTCGCGGCTGGGCAGGGGGTGGCGTCCACCGGATGCCGGCTGGTCGGCTTCCTGGGCGGTCAGCGTGCCGTGAGCGCCGGGGGCACCGTGTTTGGCGCTGAGGTCGTTGTCAAGGTTGGCGTACACCGCGCCGGGGATGTGCGCCTGTGCGTACTGCTGGGCACCGGCCGTGGGTTGCATCAGTTCGAAGCTGCAGTCAAACACCATCAGCGGCGCACCGCTGGCGATCAGGGATTGCAGGTCGGGGGCAGAGATGAGCGTGGTGTAGGTGGTCATCGGCAGAAAATGGGCAAAGTGACGGAGTGCGTCGAAAGGGGCTCCATTGTGGCCATCCCGGTAGGGCGTGTCCTCGTGTGGCCGTATCTGTTTTTGTATCCGTCAGTGTTCCTCGGCAGGTGCCCCGGGCGCAGCCCGCGCGCGCAGGATGGTGGCCACAATGCCGCTGCCCACGATGAGGGCCATGCCGAACCAGCCGATGGGCGGGATCTTGTCGCCAAACAGCAGCACGCTGTAGACGGCGGCAAACACGATGCCCGAATACTGCAGGTTGGCCACCACCAGCGTGCCGCGCTGGGTCTTGGCGCTGGCGTAAGCCTTGGTCATGCACAGCTGGCCGCCCGCAGCCAGCACACCGATGGGCAGCAGCCACAGCGCCTGCCAGCCCGGCCAGTCCGACATGCCGGTAAACAGCATGGCCCCGCCCCCCGCCACCGCAGAGCCCACGGCAAAGTAGAAAACGGTGCGCGATTCGGGCTCGCCCAGGCGCGACAGCGCCACCACCTGCATGTAGGCAAATGCGGCGGTCAGGCCCGACATCAGGCCGATCATCCCGGCAAAGGCCTGGTTCTGGTCCAGGCTGGGGCGCAGCATCAGCACCACGCCCACGAATCCGGTGAGTACGGTGAGAATCAGCGGCCCTTGCAGGGCGGGCCGTGGCGATGCCGCAGAAGGGCGCCAGGCCAGCAGCGTGCCGCCGACCAGGAAGGCGGCGATCCACACGCTGCTCATGTAGTTGAGCGTCATGGCCGTGGCCAGCGGCAGGTGGGCAATGGCGTAGAACCAGGCGCCCAGCGACGCCACCCCCACCAGGCTGCGCCAGGCGTGCATGCCGGGGTATTGCGTGGCCAGCGTCACTTTTTGAGAGCGTGCCAGCAGCCACAGGATGGCCATGCCGATCAGGCCCCGGTAACACACCAGTTCGGCCGAGTTGAAGAAGTCCGATGCGATCTTGACGCACACCCCCATGCTGGCAAACAAGAACGCGGCCAACACCATCCAGAGGGCTTGCATCGTGACGTGATCCTGTGAAAGGCCGCGCGCCGCACGTGGGGCATGGGATTGCACGGCTTGAAATAAAAATAGCTGCCAGCGCTTGCGGATCAAGCGGTGGCAGCTATTGTAATGAGAGCGGTCAGGGTAGTCGTCGCGAATGGATAGCGTTTACCTCGCTGTTCGAGACTTCACGGATCGACGGCACAGACTCAGGTTGGGGCCTCTCAAAATTGGCGGTGCTCAGGCCAGTGCCCCCGCGCGAGGGCCGCCAAGCCGCGGATGCGGCGCTTCGCTTGCGTGCGCCGCCCCGTGGGGGGGGAAGACGCGAAGCGGCTCAGGGGGGGCTTCCCATGACCTGGCGGTACCACTCGTGGAAGTGCTGCATGCCATCTTCCATGGGGCTCTGGTAGGGGCCGACTTCGTTGTCGCCGCGCGCCAGCAGGGCCTTGCGGCCTGCGTCCATGCGCTCGCCGATTTCGTCGTCCTCGATGCAGGTCTCCATGTAGGCGGCCTTCTGCGCCTCGACGAATTCGCGCTCGAAGGCGGCGATCTCCTCGGGGTAGTAGAACTCCACCATGTTCAGTGTCTTGGTGGGGCTGATGGGGTGCAGCGTGGACACGGTGAGCACATGCGGGTACCACTCGATCATGATGTGCGGGTACAGCGTGAGCCAGATGGCGCCGTACTTCGGCGGCTTGCCTTCGCGGTAGTCCAGCAGCGCCTTGTGCCAGCGCTCGTACACCGGGCTGCCGGCCTTGCCCAGGCGGTTGGCCACACCCACGGTTTGTACCGAGTAGTTCTTGCCGAACTCCCAGCGCAGGTCGTCACACGTCACAAAGCTGCCCAGGCCTGGGTGGAAGGGGCCAACGTGGTAGTCCTCCAGATAGACCTCGATGAAGGTCTTCCAGTTGTAGTTGCACTCGTGCAGCTCCACATGGTCGAGCACGTAGCCGTCAAAGTCCAGGTCGGCACGCGGGCCCATCTGGGCCAGGTCGGCGGCCACGTCGTAGCCGTTGTCTTCAAACAGCAGGCCGTTCCACTCGCGCAGCTTGTAGTTGTTCAGGTTCAGGCACGGGTCATGCGCAAAGTGGGGTGCGCCCAGCAGTTCGCCCTGGGGGTTGTACGTCCAGCGGTGCAATGGGCACACGATGTTGCCGCCCGCGCTGCCCTTTTGCTGGGTGTTCAGCGAGCCTTTGCCCTTGAGCATGACGGCCTGGCGGTGGCGGCACACGTTGGACACCAGCTCAATGCCGCCTTGGGCGTTGCGCACCAAGGCGCGGCCCTCGCCCTCCTGGGGCAGTGCGTAGTAGTCGCCCGTGTTGGGCACCGCCAATTGGTGCCCCACATAGCGGGGCCCGCGCTGGAAGATGGTGTCCAGCTCGCGCTGGAACAGCGCATCGTCAAAGTAGCTTGAAACTGGTAGTTGGCTTGCGGCCTGCTGCAGTTGAAGACTTAAATCAGACATGGGTGACCTGACCTAAAGACTCCCCACAGGGAGAAAGTGCGGGAGGTGCGCCGGGGAATGCGCATCTGGAAAAAAGGAAACCGGCTAGGGTGGCTAGCCGGCTCGACTGGAATGGGATTATAGGCGGTGGGGTTATTCCCGCACCCCCGCTACGTGAATAGAAAACATCGCTTTCTGAAAATAGAGCGGCGTCACGCATCGGACCGCGTCTGACACGAAGGGCGTACCGGTGCGCCTAAAATCATCGGTTTTTCACCCGCGCTCTGCCGCCCCCTCCATGCCCAAGGCCCCCGCAACCCCCGCTCCACCCGCCGAACCCGCCAGCTATGAGGCGGCCCTGGAAGAGCTGGAGCAACTCGTGGCCCGCATCGAGTCGGGCCAGTTGCCGCTGGACCAGATGCTGGCCGGCTACCAGCGCGGCGCCACGTTGCTGGCGTTTTGCCGCCAGCGGCTCGAAGCCGTGCAGGACCAGATCAAGGTGCTGGATGAAGGGCAACTGCAACCATGGAACCAGGAATGAGCGCGGTGCCAACGAATTTCGAGAGCCAGCCGCTGGACATGAACCTCTGGAGCCAGAACCACCTGGCCCGGGTGGAGCAGGCCCTGTCGCAATGGGTGGGCGATGGCGCACCCGCCGGGCTGGGCGACGCCATGCGCTATGCCGTGCTCGATGGCGGCAAGCGGCTGCGGCCCCTGCTGGTGCTGGCGGCCTATGAGGCGGTCTGCAGTGGCGCACCGGCCTCTGCGGTGGTTGACGATGCCGCGCTGCGCGCTGGCCTGGACGAGGCGGCCCTGCGGGCCGCGTGCGCGGTGGAACTCATTCATGCCTACTCGCTGGTGCACGACGACATGCCCTGCATGGACAACGACGTGCTGCGCCGTGGCAAGCCCACCGTGCATGTGCAGTTTGGCGAGGCCCAGGCGCTGCTGGCGGGCGATGCCTTGCAGGCCTTTGCATTTGAGTTGCTCACGCCCGACAACACCCTCATCCCCGCCGCCACGCAGGCCACGCTGTGCAGGCTGCTGGCGCGGGCCGCCGGATCGGCCGGCATGGCGGGCGGGCAGGCCATCGACCTGGCCAGCGTGGGTGTGGCGCTGACCGAAGACCAGTTGCGCCAGATGCACCGGCTCAAGACCGGCGCGCTGCTGCAGGGCAGTGTGCTCATGGGGGCGGCGTGCGGCCACGCCGTGGGCGCGGCCTACCAGGCGCTGTCCGACTATGGCGCCGCCATGGGTCTTGCGTTCCAGGTGGTGGATGACATCCTGGACGTGGTGGCCGATTCGGCCACGCTGGGCAAGACGGCCGGCAAGGATGCTGCGGCCGACAAGCCCACCTATGTGTCTTTGCTGGGGCTAGCGCGGGCGCAGGCCTATGCCCAGGAGCTGCTGGCCGAGGCCTATGCGGCCCTGGCCCGCAGTGGCCTGCCCGATAGCCGCGCGCTGGCGGCCCTGGCGGACATGGTGGTGCGCCGCTCGCACTGAGCCTGGCCCGATGATCCGTGCTGCACCCTGTTCATGCCCGTTGCAGTGAAATCAATGCCAAATTGGCCTCCAGCGCTTTCCTGTAAAGCGCTGGCAGCTATGAAAAGAATAGTAAATGTCCACGATGTCCTTTCCCCTGCTGCAGACCATCAATGACCCGGCCGACCTGCGCCAGCTATCGCGCGCAGATCTCAAGGCCCTGGCGACCGAGTTGCGCGGGTTCGTGATCGAAAGTGTTGCGCGCACGGGCGGACACCTCAGCTCCAACCTGGGCACGGTGGAACTGACGATCGCGCTGCACCATGTCTTCAACACCCCTGAAGACCGCCTGGTGTGGGACGTGGGCCACCAGACCTATCCGCACAAGATCCTGACCGGCCGCCGCGACCGCATGCACACGCTGCGCCAGTTGGGCGGTATCTCGGGCTTTCCGCAGCGGGCCGAGAGCATTTACGACACCTTTGGCACCGCGCATTCGAGCACCAGCATCTCGGCCGCGCTGGGCATGGCGCTGGCCGCCAAGCGCAAGGGCGAAAACCGCCACGCCGTGGCGATCATCGGCGATGGCGCCATGAGTGCGGGCATGGCGTTTGAGGCACTGAACAACGGGGGGGTGGCCGATGCCAACCTGCTCGTGGTGCTGAACGACAACGACATGAGCATCAGCCCGCCCGTGGGCGCGCTCAATCGCTACCTCGCTCAGCTCATGAGCGGGCAGTTCTACGCGGCTGCCAAGAACGTGGGCAAGACCGTGCTGCGCCCCGTGCCGCCCCTGCTGGAGCTGGCCAAGCGCTTTGAGCAGCAGGCCAAGGGCATGGTGGTGCCTGCCACGTTGTTCGAGAAGTTCGGCTTCAACTACATCGGCCCCATTGATGGGCATGACCTCGATTCGCTGATCCCCACGCTGGAGAACATCAAGGGCCTCAAAGGCCCGCAGTTCCTGCACGTGGTCACCAAAAAAGGCCAGGGCTACAAGCTGGCCGAAGCCGACCCCGTGGCCTACCATGGCCCCGGCAAGTTCGACCCCTCCGTGGGCCTCACCAAGCCCGCCACGCCGCCCAAGCAGACGTTCACGCAGGTGTTTGGTCAGTGGCTGTGCGACATGGCCGCACACGACTCTCGCCTGGTGGGCATCACGCCCGCCATGCGCGAGGGCTCGGGTATGGTGGAGTTTGAAAAACGTTTTCCGGACCGCTACTACGACGTGGGCATTGCCGAGCAGCATGCCGTAACCTTTGCCGCCGGCATGGCCTGCGAAGGCGTCAAGCCGGTGGTGGCGATTTACTCCACCTTCTTGCAGCGCGGCTATGACCAGCTGATCCACGACGTGGCCCTGCAAAACCTGCCCGTGGTGTTTGCGCTGGACCGCGCGGGTCTGGTAGGCGCCGACGGTGCCACGCATGCAGGCGCGTACGACATTCCGTTTGTGCGCTGTATTCCCAACATGAGCATGGCCTGCCCTGCTGACGAGCGCGAATGCCGCCAACTGCTCAGCAGCGCCTTCGAGCAGGACCACCCCGTGGCCGTGCGTTACCCGCGTGGCAGCGGCGCCGGTGTGGCACCACTGGCGGCGTTGGATGGCCTGCCTTTTGGCAAAGGCGAGATCCGTCGCGAGCGCCAGGGCACCGATGCCAAGGCGCCGCGCATCGCGATCCTGTCGTTTGGCACGTTGCTGTACCCCGCGCTGGAAGCGGCCGAGGCTCTGGACGCCACGGTGGTCAACATGCGCTGGGCCAAACCCATCGACGAGGCCTTGTTGCGCGAGGTGGCCGAGCGCCACGATGCGCTGGTCACGCTGGAAGAGGGTGCGATCATGGGCGGTGCGGGCAGCGCCGTGACCGAGGCGCTCCACAGCATGGGCATCGTGCGGCCCGTGCTGCAGCTGGGCCTGCCGGACGTGTTCATCGAACATGGCGACCCGGCCAAGCTGCTTGCGTTGCAAGGGCTCGATGCCGAGGGAATCCGCCTTGCGATCGAGCGGCGGTTTTTGCCCGCGCTGCAGTCTGTGCGGGCGGCCTGATCTGGCAGGGTGGTCTGCCGCAGTCCCGTTTTGCAGCGGGGCGTGTGCGGCTGTCCCCAAGATGCTTGCAGAAGCCTGAAGCCATGTGCAAGGGCAGGGATTTTCGCGGGAAAACCCGCAAAAGTCTGAGGGGGCATGTTTCTACAATGAACCCGGCTCAAACAAGTCCTTGACGGCGCCGTGCACAACGCGTGCGCCCAAGTTTCGCAATCACTATATCGGAGAGAACCTCATGGATCGTCGTTCAATCATCAAGCAGGCTGGCATCGCTGGCGTGCTGGCTGCAGGCGTTGCGCCTGCCGTCCACGCCCAGGCTGCCATTCGTTGGCGTCTGGCTTCCAGCTTCCCCAAGTCGCTGGACACCATCTATGGCGGCGCTGATGTGTTCTCCAAGGCCGTCAAGGCCATGTCGGGTGGCAAGTTTGAAATCTCCGTGCACGCTGGTGGCGAGCTGATGCCCCCCTTTGGCGTGATGGACGGCGTGCAGCAGGGCACCGTGGAGATGTGCCACACCGTGCCTTACTACTTCTACGGCAAGAACCCCGCCTTCGCGCTGGGTTCGGCAGTGCCCTTCGGCTTCAATGCCCGCCAGATGAATGCCTGGATGCTGCATGGCAATGGCCGCAAGCTGATGAACGAGTTCTACGCGAACTACAACGCCATCAGCTTCGCTGGCGGCAACACCGGCACCCAGATGGGTGGCTGGTTCCGCAAGGAGATCAAGTCGCCGGATGATTTCAAGGGCATGAAGATGCGCTTGGGCGGTGGTCTGGTCGGTGAAGTGATGCAAAAGCTGGGCGCTGTGCCCCAGAGCATCCCTGGCGGCGAAATCTACCAGGCCCTCGAAAAGGGCACGCTGGACGCTGCTGAATGGGTGGGTCCGTACGACGACCAGAAGCTGGGCTTCAACAAGGTGGCTCCGTTCTACTACTACCCCGGCTGGTGGGAAGGTGGCCCGGAAGTGGACTTCTTCGTCAACCAGAAGGCCTTCGACGGCCTGTCTGCCGAGAACAAGGCCATCATCGAAGCCGCAACCAACGTGGCCCACATCGACATGCTGGCCAAGTACGACGCGCTGAACCCGACGGCCCTCAAGCAACTGGTGGCTGCCAAGACCAAGGTGCTGCCGTTCTCGCAAGCCGTGATGGACGCTTCGTTCAAGGCCTCCATGGAAGTCTTCGCCGCCAACGACGCGAAGAGCCCCGAGTGGAAGAAGATCTACGCCGACATGCGCGCATTCCAGCGCGACCAGGTGCTCTGGTTCCGCTTTGCCGAAGCCCGCTACGACTCGTTCATGTCTTCGCAGAAGCTCTGATCCCGAGTGGCTCTGGAATGGCGGCGCAAGCTGCCATTCCAAGGTCTGCAAAACCCGTCCTCTCCCGGACGGGTTTTTTTTCGTCCCGGTGTTCTGTGAGGCGGCACCTTGCTGTGGCCATGCGGCCCCCTCAACCGCAGGAACGTGGGCGAGGTCCCAAGCCCCCAAGCCCAGCCCGGCCAGGCTGCTTGACTCTCGATGCCTTGGAGTGCGCGGCCGGTGCCTGTTTCCTGCTGAAGCCTCTCAAGTCGTGAAGAGGCTTCCTTGGGGCTGCTGGCCACCAAGAAAGGGGGGCAGGGGATCAAGAGGCTTGTCTGCTTGCGCGATGTGCCAAAGTCGATACCCCACCACTACCTCCATGATCCATGGCGCACCGGGCCCCTCCGCGTCTGCTTCATAAAAAAACCTCCGCAGAGGTTTCCCATCTGCGGAGGTTTGAGGACCAGGGCGCGGGGCCCGGGTCAGACTGAATCACGGTCGTCTTGCAAGCGGTGTGCTCACTTCTTGTCGGTGGACATGGAGTCTTGCAGTGCCTTCAGGGGGTCGTCTGCTGCAGGAGCAGGCGCAGGGTCCGCAGCGCCGGCCATGCCGGCAGTCGGGTCGGCCGCTCCGGCGCTAGCGTCGGGCATGGTCGCTTCCATTTCCATGCGGACCTTGTCGAGGTCATAGACCTCGGCCTTGTCCAAGCCGCTGGAGACGATGCCCGGGAAGACAATGATCAGGCCCACCATCAGCAGCTGGATGCACAGGAAGGGAATGGCACCCCAGTAGATCTGGGGGGTGGTGACCGGCGCAATCATCTTCTTGGTGACCTTGTCCATGTACTCCTTGGCAGGAGCCACGCTGCGCAGGTAGAACAGCGCAAAGCCGAACGGCGGGTGCATGAACGAGGTCTGCATGTTCACGGCCAGCAGCACGCCAAACCAGATCAGGTCAATGCCCAGCTTGTCGGCCACGGGGGCCAGCAGGGGCACGACGATGAAGGACAGTTCAAAGAAGTCCAGGAAGAACGCCAGGAAGAACACCATGACGTTCACGACGATCAGGAAGCCCAGCTGGCCCCCTGGCAAGCCGGTCATCAGGTGCTCCACCCACAGCGGGCCGTCCACGCCCTGGAAGGTCAGGCCGAATATCGTGGCACCGATCAGGATGAACACCACAAAACACGACAGCTTGGTGGTGGTGGTGACAGCCTGGCGCAGCAGCGACATCGTGAGGCGGCCGCGGAGGACGGCCATGATGCCGGCGCCCAGTGCGCCCATGGCGCCGCCTTCGGTGGGGGTTGCAACGCCCAGGAAGATGGTGCCCAGCACCAGGAAGATCAGCAGCAGCGGGGGGATCAGCACGAAGGTCACGCGTTCTGCTGCCCGCGAGAGCAGGCCCATCCGGGTGATCTTGTTGATGCTGGCAGCCACGAAGGCCAGTGCCACGCCAAAACACATGGACACCACGATGGTTTCGTCCAGCGCCACGCGGTCCACGGCTTCACCGGACCACCAGGTGTGCAGGGCAGGCATGTTCTTGGCCACATAGATGGATGCCGCCACGCAGATGCCGGTCAGCACCAGCAGCGAGGTCACACCGCTCTTGCCGTTGTCGTCGCGCAGCGTGCGCGCTTCGGGCGGGATGGCGGGCACCCACTGGGGCTTGAAGATGGCCAGCAGAATCACGTAGAGCGCATAGAAGCCGGTGAGCATCAGACCGGGCACGAAGGCGCCCTTGTACATGTCGCCCACGCTGCGGCCCATCTGGTCGGCAATGATGATGAGCACCAGAGAGGGGGGAATGATCTGCGCCAGCGTGCCGGAGGCTGCGATCACCCCCGCCGCGAGTCGCCGGTCGTAGCCATAGCGCAGCATGATGGGCAGCGAGATCAGGCCCATCGAGATCACCGATGCAGCCACCACGCCCGTGGTGGCTGCCAGCAGCGCACCCACGAAGATCACGGCCAGTGCCAGGCCGCCACGGATGGGGCCGAACAGCTGTCCGATGGTGTCGAGCAGGTCCTCCGCCATCCCGCTTCGCTCCAGTATGAGCCCCATGAGCGTGAAGAACGGAATGGCCAGCAAGGTGTCGTTCTGCATGATGCCGAAGATGCGCAGCGGCACGGCTTGCAGCAGGGCTTCGGGCAGCACGTTCAATTCAATGCCGATGAAGGCGAAGAACAGTCCGCAGGCGCCCAGGCTGAAGGCGACCGGGAAACCCACCAGCAAAAAGCAGATGAGCCCCGCGAACATGATGGGGGCGAGGTTATGGGCGAGAAATTCCATGGTGTGTGCTCCGCTCAGGCGGCCTCGCTCTTGTTCTTGCCGTTGCCCTTGGCGGCTTCGGCCAGGTTGCGGATGGATTCGGCCAGTTCTTCTTCAGCCGTTTTTTCAATCTTCTTGACCGTGGGGTCTTCGATGAGGCCCTGCAGGAACCCCAGGCGCTTGATGAGTTCGGAGATGCCTTGCAGCCACAGCAGGGTGAAGCCCAGCGGCATCATCAGGTACACAGGCCAGCGGATCAGCCCGCCAGCGTTGTTCGACATTTCGCCCGACGCGAGGGCGCGGGTGAAGAAGGGAATGCCATACCAGAGCACCGCCAGGCACATGGGCGTGAGGAAGACGATGTAGCCGAACACGTCGATCCAGATCTGGGTGCGCTTGGAAAAGCGGCTGGAGATCACGTCCACCTTCACGTGTTCGCCCTGGAGCAGCGTGTATCCGGCGGCCAGCAGGAACGACGCAGCAAACAGGTACCACTGGATTTCCAGAAAACCGTTGGAGCTGATGTTGAACGCTTTGCGGACCACGGCGTTCACACCGCTGATGACTGTGGAGGCCAGGATGAGCCAGACCACATATTTACCGACCTGGGTGTTAAGCCAGTCGATCCCCCTTGATAACTTCAGTAGAGCCTGCATGGTGTCTCCAATAAAAAGGCTTTGCGTGTGATATGCCGACCCACGCGCCGGTAAGCGCAACGATTCGACAAACTTTTACAACGGCGCGATTCTACGGAGCACTGTAGGCCCAGGCTGACGGCAGCGTGACGGTGTTATCCCGCAGCCGGTATTCATTCTGTAGCTATAAAAAAAGTAGCAATTAGGGTTTCTTCCTAGGCTCGGAAGTGCGCTTTTTGCGGGTGAACTGCCACCACGGCAGCACCGTGTTCATGGCCTGCACCTCGCCGCACTGCCAGGGGCTGTAGCCCGGCAAGGTGGCCATCTGGGCCAGCCATGCGGGGGTTTGCAGCAAGTTGCGCAGGGCCAGCGTGGCGGGTTGGTCCAGGCTGGCTTTCAGGCAGGCCAGGTGGTAGCGCTCGTGCACCAGCGGCACAAAATCCAGCCCACGCGCCCGGGCTGCCACTTCAATACCCATGCCCACATCGGCCGCGCCCGCAGCCACGGCCTGGGCAATGGCGGTGTGAGACGGTTCGTTGAGCGCATAGCCACGAATGGCCTGGGCCTCCACGCCGGCCTGGGCCAGCAGGTCGTCGAGCAGCACGCGGGTGCCGGTGCCCAGTGGCCGGTTGAGAAATCGGGCGCTGGTGCGGGCCACGTCGGCCAGACTGCCCAGCCCAAGCGGGTTGCCCGGTACCACGATGAGGCCCTGGGTGCGCTGGGCAAAGCCGATGATCTTGTGCAACCCGGGCTGCAGCAGGGGCTTGTAGGTGCGCGCAGTCAATGAATCGGCTGCGGGGTGCTCCACCGTGTGAAAACCCGCCAGCGTGCAACGCCCCTCATTCAGCGCACGGATCGCATCCACACTGCCGGTGAAGCGGATATCGAGGTGTAGCGCGCCCGCATCGGCCTGCGCGGCGGCGTGGGTGCGCAGCGCCACCAGCGCATCGTCATGGCTGGCGTACAGGGTGAGTACGTGGGCGTTGGGGTCAAAGGCCACGGCAAACGCGCGCTCCAGGTCGGCATGCAGCGCGGCGATCTGCGGCGCGAGCCGCGCCTGGGCCTGGCGCTCGGCCCACAGCAGCTTGGTGCCGAACTCGCTGAGCTGCGCCGACTGCCCCTTGCCCCAGATGATCAGCTCGCCGCCCAATTGCTCCTCCCAGCGCTTGAGGGCGCCCCAGACATGGCGGTAGGACAGGTCCAGCGCGCGCGCCGCGCCCGAGATGGAGCCCTGCTCGGCCACGGCCTGCAGCAGTTCGGGCAGTGGGTTGCGGATCAGCGCATTGCCTGCATCGCGGCTGAGCGTGTAGTGAAGTTGGACCCTATGCACGGACGTTCATATCGCTGGATATTGGTGAGGTGCCTACGATAGCTGAACCCGATCACAAGGCCCCATGTCCACCCTCACCGAAAGCGCGAGCACAGCGCTGCAACTCACCCTCTCCTCCGACCCCGTCCTGTGGACCATCGTGGGCCGCTCCTTGTCCGTCAGCGCCACCGCATGCCTGATCGCCTGTGGCGTGGGCCTGGTGCTGGGCGCCTGGCTCGGCGTCGCCCGCTTTGCCGGGCGCGGTGCCGTGCTGGCGGTACTCAACACCTTGCTGGCGGTACCGTCGGTGGTGGTGGGGCTCGTGGTGTACCTGGTGCTGTCACGCAGCGGGCCCCTGGGCTCGCTGGGCTGGCTGTTCAGCTTCAAGGCCATGGTACTGGCGCAGGCCATTTTGGTGCTGCCGGTGGTCACTGCGCTGACGCGGCAGGCGGTGGAAGACGCCGAGCGCGCGCATGGCGAGCAGTTGCGGTCCATGGGCGCGGGCCCGCTGCTGCGCGCCCTGCTGTTGGCCTGGGACGAGCGTTATGCGCTGCTCACGGTGCTGCTGGCCTCGTTTGGCCGTGCGATCTCCGAGGTGGGTGCGGTGATGATCGTGGGCGGCAACATCGACGGCTTCACGCGTGTGATGACCACCGCCATTGCGCTGGAGACCAGCAAGGGTGACCTGCCCCTGGCGCTGGCGCTGGGCATCATCCTGCTGGCCGTGGTGCTGGCGCTCAACGTGCTGATCGCGCTGGTGCGCCGCTGGCGCGAACGGGTGGATGGCTCTGCGTCCAGCGCGCCGGTGGGGGTGGCCGCGTGAACGCGCCGTTGGCCCCTTCGTGGGTGGATCTGCGCCAGGTGTCCGTGCGCTACGGCCGCGTGCAGGCGCTGGACCTGGTCTCGCTGTGCATCGCGCCCGGCGAGCGTGTGGCACTGGTGGGCGCCAATGGCAGTGGCAAAAGCACGCTGCTGCGCGTGCTGCACGGCTTGGCGGATGCGGCGGGCGGAGGCTTTCAGTGCGATGCCACCTTGCAGCAGGCCATGCTGTTCCAGCGCCCGCACATGCTGCGCACCAGCGCGCAGAACAACGTGGCGCTGGCGCTGTGGCTGCGCGGCACGCGCTGGCGCGATGCGCGGCTTCAGGCCCTCACGGCACTGCAGCGCGTGGGCCTGGCCGACATCGCCGCGCAGAACGCGCGCACCCTGTCGGGCGGGCAGCAGCAGCGTGTGGCGCTGGCCCGCGCCTGGGCGCTGCGGCCCGATGTGCTGCTGCTGGACGAACCCACCGCGAGCCTCGATCCCCATGCCAAGCGCGAGGTTGAGGCCCTGATGGCCGACTTTGCCGCCAGCCACAGCGCAGCAGGCCCGGCCCACCCCGTGACCATGGTCTTCAGCAGCCACAACCTGGGCCAGGTCAAGCGTCTGGCCAGCCGCGTGATCTATCTGGAGCACGGCCGCCTGGTGGCCGACCTGCCCGTGCACGACTTTTTCAACGGCCCCTTGCCGGAGGCCGCCCGTCTGTTTGTCAAAGGAGAACTGGTATGACAAGAATTGACCCCCACGCTCCCCACTTCGTGGGGTCGCTGCCCCGCCAGGGGGCTTTTTCATCTTGGGGCGGCCCGGTGATGAAAAATTTCAAGCCTTTTTATGGCCTAGCGCTTATCCATAAAGCGCTAGCAGCTATCATATTTGTAGTATCCGGCCCGGTGCTTGCGCAGAGCATCACCATGGCGTCCACCACCTCCACGGAGCAGTCCGGGCTGTTCGGCTACCTGATGCCTGAATTCAAGAAGGCCAGTGGCCTGGACGTGAAGGTGGTGGCGCTGGGCACCGGCCAGGCGCTCGATATGGCGCGCCGGGGCGACGCCGACGTGCTGTTTGTGCACGACCAGGTGGCCGAAGAAAAGTTTGTGGCCGACGGCTGGGGCGTGAAGCGCTACCCCGTGATGTACAACGACTTCATTCTGATCGGCCCCAAGAACGATCCGGTGGGCACCCAGGGCAAAGACATCGTGCAGGCGCTGCAGAAGCTGTCTGCCGCCAATGGCAACTTCATCTCGCGCGGCGACAAGAGCGGCACGCACGCGGCCGAGCTGCGCTACTGGAAGCTCGCGGGCGCCGACGCCGCAAATACCTCAAAAGGCAGCGGCTACAAGGAGTGTGGCTGCGGCATGGGCCCTGCGCTCAACATTGCGGCATCGAGCGGCGCCTATGTGCTGGCCGACCGTGGCACCTGGCTCAACTTCAAGAACCGCGCCGACCTGGCCGTGTTGGTCGAAGGTGACACCAAGCTTTTCAACCAGTACGGCGTGATGGTCGTGAACCCCGCCAAGCATCCCCATGTGAAGGCGCAGGATGCGCAGAAGTTTGTGGACTGGGTGGTGTCGCCCGCAGGC
Organism: Acidovorax sp. LjRoot38; assembly: GCF_964252975.1. Lineage (NCBI taxonomy): Bacteria > Pseudomonadati > Pseudomonadota > Betaproteobacteria > Burkholderiales > Comamonadaceae > Acidovorax > Acidovorax sp. LjRoot38. The sequence goes on from NZ_CAXUPT020000006.1 coordinate 199,678, forward strand.
CAGGCGGCCATTGCGGGCTACAAGATCGGCGGCGAACAGCTGTTCTTCCCGAACGCGGGCAGGTAAATCCCCCTGAGTCGCTTCGCGCCTTCCCCCAAAGGGGGACGCCAGCGGTGGTCCGGCAAGGTCGGTTCTGCCGCATCGGCTTGGGTCGCGCCAGTTTCCAGGCGGCGGGGAGAAGGGCTACCGCCTCAGCGCCGTAGATCGGGCTGGCCCGAAGGGCTTAACCCGACAGCTGCATGCTCAGTCATCGTCGCGGTGGTGGCTGCTGCGCCAGATGGCGCGCACCAGCCACAGGCCACAAACCACGGCACCAGAGAACCCCAGGAAGCCAAACGCTGGCAGGCCAAACAGCGTAGGCCCACCCTTCACAGTCATCACGATGGACGAGCCAATGATGAGCGCTGCAATCACCAGCGCCATCGCCAGCCGGTTGGCCGACCGGTCGATCTGGTCGCCCACGCGCTTGAGGTGGGCCAGCTCGATGCCCACCTGCAGGTGCCCGCGCCGCGCATTGCGCAGCAGCCGCCCGAGGTCGTCCGGCAACTGCTCCACCGTGGCCAGTGCACGCCGCAGGGTGCTCCACGCGCGCCCGGCGAGCACTTTGGGCTCGTAGCGTGCGCGCACCACCTGCTTGAGCAGCGGCAGCGCTTCGCTGGCCATATGGAAGTCCGGATCGAGGTTGCGGCCCATGCCTTCGAGCGAGATGAAGGCCTTGATGAGCAGCGCGAGGTCGGACGGCAGGCCCAGGTGGTGTTCACGCAGGATGGCCGTCACGTCGGCCAGCATCTGCCCCAGGCTCAGCTGCGCCAGCGGCACGCCGTGGTACTGGTCCACAAAGGCCTCGATCTCGGTTTCGAGCTGGCCCAGGTTCAGGCCCTGCGCGTCGCCCGTCCAGTCCAGCAGCACGTCGGCCACGGCCTGAGGCTGGTGTTCGACCAGGCCCAGCAGCAGTTGCAGCAGCTCGTCGCGCCGGCGCTGCGACAGGCGGCCCACCATGCCGAAGTCGATGAAGGCAATGCGGTTGCCGGGCAGGTAGAACACGTTACCGGGGTGCGGATCGGCGTGGAAAACGCCGTCCTTCACGATCATCTGCAGCACTGCCTGCGCGCCCCGCTGCGCCAGCACGGTGCGGTCAAAACCGGCCTCGGGCGTCAGCGCCGCCAGGGCTCCGCCAGGCGTGCCGTCAATGAAGTCCTGCACGTTGATGCGCTCGCGCGTGTAGGCCCAGTGCACGCGCGGGATCACGATGTGGGGCAGCGCCGCCATGTTGGTGGCAATGCGTTCGGCCTGGCGGCATTCGCCGGCCAGGTCCAGCTCGCGTCGCAATGAGCGCGCGAACTCGCGCACCAGTTGCTGGGGCCGGTAGGGCTTGAGCGCGGGCAGCTCGGCCTCGGCCAGCGCGGCCAGGCGCTGCAGCAGGCGCAGGTCGGCCTGGATGGTGTCGGCAATGCCGGGGCGGCGGATCTTGACGATGACCTCGCTGCAGTCCTGCAGGCGTGCGCGGTGCACTTGCGCAATCGATGCGGCGGCCAGCGGCGTGGTGTCAAACCAGGCAAAAACGGCTTCGGGTTCGGCGCCCAGGTCTTCGCGCAGTTGCGGGCGCAGCGCATCGATGGGCACAGCGGGCACCTGGCTGTGCAGTTTCTCGAATTCTGCAATCCACTCCGGGCCAAACAGGTCGGCCCGGCCCGCAAGGATCTGGCCAAACTTGACGAACGCGGGGCCCAGCTCTTCGAGCGCCAGGCGCACCTGCACGGGCGGCTCCACGCGGGCCAGGTCTGCTGCGTGGGTCCAGTTCAGTGCCTGGCCCGCGCGCTCCAGCCGGTCGGCCAGGCCCAGGCGGCGCACGGTGTCGCCAAACCCGTGGCGCACCATCACGCCCAGGATTTCCTTCAGGCGCCCCAGGTCGCGGGCAGTGTCCAGGGTCTCGATCAGCATGGGGCGATGATAGGTTCAGAAGTTCAGGGTGGGTTTGTTCACCATCAGGTAGAACACCACGGCCATGGCCACAAAGGCCGGGTAGCCCAGTGCCTCCCACCAGCGGGCGTAGCGCCAGTACAAGGGCGGCAGCACGCCGCCGCCTGGTGCGGACTGCGCCGCCTCTGCAGTCTCTTTCGCTATGTCGCGCATGCGCAGCTGCAGCCACACCACAGGCAGCCAGCAGGCACCGGCCACCAGGTACAGCGCCATAGACACCGCGAGCCACGGCGTGCTCCAGGGCAGGCCCGCCATCGCAGCCATGGCCAGCCCCGTGGCGGGCTGGAGGAACACCGTGGGCGTGGTGAACCACCAGTCAGCCCGCACCACCAGGCGCGTGACCACCGCCTGCGCCTGCACATTGCCGCTGCGGTTGGTAAAGAACATGTAGAACGCCGAGCCCAGCCCGGTGCCCACCAGCAGCACGCTGGAGATGATGTGCAGCCATTTGAGGGTGAGGTACAGGCTCATGGCTTGGGTGGTGTCGTCGTCGCGTCTTGCAGCAGCACAAGCAGGATGGCGGCGATGGGCAGGTTTTTAGTCAGCGGGCCCAGCGGGTGCAGCCACCAGGACGGATCAACGAAAGTGGCCAACAGCGTCATGACCCCCATGAGCAGCAGCGCCGCCAAGTAGACGGCCCTGCGGGGGCGCCAGGCCATCCACAGGCCGATGACGGCGTCGGCGGTGGCACCCGCAAGGATCAGAAAGTGAGCCAGTCCTGGGGTACTCCAGGCTGGGGGCAGGCTGACCAGCAGTGCCCGGCTTTGTCCGTTCAACTCCACCACGCTGACGATGGCCGTGGCCAGCCACACAAACACCAGGCTCCAGCGCAGCAAGGCATAGGTGGCAGGGGTCATGGCTCCTCCACGATGTCCGTCACCATGCCCCACTTCGCAAACTCGGGTGCAAAGGCCGACAGCGGCAGCAGGCTGGTGCTGGTGTGTGCGCCGGTGGGCAAGGGTTGTCCAACAGCCAGTTGGCGCGCCAGCAGGATGGCGGCCATGCAGGGGATCTCGGGGCCATGGTCGTGGTCGGCTGCAATGTGCCAGGCGCGGCGGCGGGGCTGGCCTTGCGCACCGGTGCCCGCCACACGCACCACCATGCCGCCCAGCGGCGTGCCCAGAAAGTCCAGCGCGCCGCCCGCGTGGTGCATCAGCCAGGCCAGCTTTTCGGGATGGGGCAGCACGCCCCAATGGCGCAGCGCTGCAAGGGTGGCGAAGGCTCTCTGTGCCAGGCCCACCTCCAGCGCTGCGCGGAAGGTGACGCGGTCGCGGGCTTTGTAATGGGCTGGGAAAATTTCCAGATCCGGGATGTCGCAGACCGCCCCCAGGCGCGGTTGCAGCCGCTGGAACTGGACCGGCGTGGGCTGCGCCCAGCCCCGTTTCGGCTGCCAGCGGCCGTCTTGCCACACATCGATGGCCAGGCCGCAGTAGCTCAGCACGGCCGCCAGCGTGGCCTGTCCGCGTGGCGCGCGTTGCGCGGGGGCGATGCAGATATCGATGCTGTCAATGCACTGCCAGTCCGCGCACAGGTGGTCGATGACGGCCGAGGACAGCGCGGGCACGGTGCTGGCGCCAGCGATGGCGGTGCGTCCGGCGGCGGTAAACGCGGCCTGCATGGCAGCTGGAAAGTCGCACACAAAACGGCGGCCATCGGCCAGGTCGATGTAGTGCGCGCCCGCCTCAGCAGCGGCCTGGGCCACGCTGTAACCCTGTGCCTGAAAAGGCCCCGCAGTGTGGATGACCAGATCCACGCCCCATTCGCGCAAGGTGGCAGCCAGACCCGGGGCCTGGTGGTCGAGGACCACGCCCTGAGCGCCGTGGCCCAGTGTGTTCGCCAAGGCCTGGGCGCGGGATGCGTCGCGGCCTGCCACCAGCAGGGCGATGTGGTGGCGCGTGGCCGCGCCGCCTGCCAGCGCGCGGCAGATGCGTGCGCCAAAGTTGCCGTACCCGCCCAGGACCAGTGTTTTGAGTGTTGCCATGGGTTCAGAGTCCGGGGGCTGGCGCGATGGCGGGCGGGAGTGCTGAAAACGGTGTGGAACCCGCCGGGCGCAGCAAGGCCTGCAGCGCTGCGCGCTGGGGCTGCATGTGGGTGTGGTGCCAGTCGGGTACGTGGGCTGCTGGAATTGGTTTGCTGAACACGTAGCCCTGGATGCAGTGCAGCCCAATGGCGGCCAGCGTCTGCAGCTCCTCCACGGTCTCCACGCCTTCCACCACCACAGACAGGCCGAACTCGCCGGCCAGCGCGCTGATATGCCGCAGCAGCATCTGCCGCCGGCTGTCCTGCGGCAGCTTTCGCACAAAGAGCCGGTCGCATTTGATGCCTGCAATCGGCAGGTCGGCCAGCATGCCCAGCGACGAGTAGCCGGCGCCAAAGTCGTCCATCCACACGACAACACCCATGGCGCTGAGTGTGTGGATGGCGGCCACCATCTCCGTGCCCAGCGCAATGATGGCGTGTTCGGTCATTTCGAGTTTGAGGGTGCGCGGCGGCAGGCCGCGCAGGGCCAGTTCTTTACGCAGCCACGGGGCAAAGCGGTCGTCCAGCAGCGTGATGGGGGCCACGTTCACGCTGATGGTCGTGTCGTTCAGGCCCTGGGCTTGCCAGGCCTTGGCACTGTCGAGTGCGTTGCACAGGATCATCCGGTCCACTTCGGGCGTCTTGCCCTGCAACTCGCACACCAGCAGGAAGGTTTCAGGATTGATGGCGCCCAGGGTCGTGTCGGTCATGCGCAGCAGGGCCTCGAACTGCACGCCACGCTGCTGAAAATCGACGATGGGCTGAAAGTGCAACGCCAGGTTCTCCGGGTGCAGCAGCCGGTGCAAATGGTCTGCAATGAGCGACAGCTGCATGTCGCGCTGGGCGTTTTGCGCCGTGGCCGATGACCGCATCATCGACAGCCCGCGTCGCAAGAGCTGCTGGCGGCCAGCGTCCGAGCGCATGTTGCTCATCTGTTCCAGCGCTACGGCAATGGCAAAGGCCAGCACGGTGACCAGCAGCGCAATGCCGTCGGACTCCCCGCTCGGGTCGCCCAGGTGCAGTGCAAAGGTGTTGACCAGCATCCAGTGCAGCACCAGGATGGCCGCGCCGCACAGCACCTTGTCTTCCCAGGTTTGTGCGCGGTAGCGGGGCGTGAGCATGCTGAGCTTGGCCGAGCGGTGCCGGATTGCGGTGCACGCCGCAAGGGCCACGGCCGTGGCCATGGACGCCATGATCGCCAGCACATTGACCTGCGAAAAACTTTGCACGTGGCCCCAGGTGATCGCAAAGTGCCCCGTCAGCATGCCAGCCGCCAGCCATACACCGGCCACCACAATGCGCGCCTTGCTGGCGCTGGTGCTGAGTGTCGGAATGGTGAGTCGCGCACTCACCGCCATGATCAGCAGGCCACTGAGGGCGGGCACCAGCTCCAGCACGTGGTGCGCCAGCTCGGCATACATGAACAGACCCACCACATCCAGGGCCCAGACAATGCAGCCAATGCACAGGGCAGCTTGCGAGGCGCTGATGCGGCGGCTCGATGGATCGACCGAAAACGCCGTGTGTTCGACCAGGCGCTGGCACACATGCACCACCAGCGACGCGAAGATCCAGAACAGCAGGCTTTGGAGCAGCGGCGGAAACCCCACTGCAAACGCCATGGTGGCGTCGTGCCAGATTGAAACCATTTCCACCCCTTGTTCCCACCCTTGTTTTTTGACGGTCATCATACGACCGATGGGAGGCCCTGGTGGCCACTGGGTTCGCCTGTGAGGCCTTCGGTGGGGAGGCCTGGATTGCGCTGCCCATCAGTTCACGATGGCAATGCCCTTTACCTGCGCAAATACGGGTTGGCCAGGCGCCAGCGCCAGCGCCCGGGCAGAGCGTTGCGTGACCCGCGCCAGCAGCCGTGTGGTGCCTGCATCCAGGGCCACCATCATTTGCCCGGGGCTGTCTTCGCCCAGCGCCACCACCGTGGCTGGAAGCACATTGAGGATGCTGGTGTCGCTGGGTGCGGTGAGTGCCAGGCTTACATCACGCGCCTGCACCCGCAGCCGGATGGGCTCGCCCGTGGCTTGTGCCCTGGGGCTGACCAGCATCAGGTGCCCACCGCTGAATGCCACGGTCGTGATGTGGTCCTGCGGGTCGTGCTGTTGCACCGTGCCTTCGATCACCGTGGCGGCAGTGTCGCCATGGGCCAGGGGCAGGTCCAGCCGCACGATCAGTTCGTTGGTGCGGCCCTGGGCCAGCACACGGCCCTCGCGCAACAGCACCATGTGCCCGGCCAGACTTGCCACCTCGTCGATGGCGTGGCTCACATACAGCATGGGGATGTCGAGGGTGTGTTGTAACCGTTCCAGATAGGGCAGGACCTCGGCCTTGCGCTGGGCGTCCAGGGCAGCCAGGGGTTCGTCCATCAGCAGCAGGCGGGGGCTGGTGGCCAGCGCACGGGCGATGGCCACGCGCTGGCGCTCGCCGCCCGACAAGGCCTGGGGCTTGCGGTCCATCAGGGGGGCGATGCCCAGCAAGTCCACCGCCTGCTCCAGCGCCACCTTGCGGCGTGCGGGGGGCGTGCGCTTCAGGCCGTAGTCGATGTTTCCACGCACGCTCAGGTGGTCGAACAGACTGGCCTCCTGGAACACATAGCCCAGGCCCCGCTCGTGTGTGGCGCGCCAGATGGTCTGTGCATCGTCCTGCCACACCTCGCCGTTGACCTCCACACGCCCAGGCTGCGCGCGCTCCAGACCGGCAATCGCGCGCAGGCAGGAGGTCTTGCCGCAGCCCGAGGGGCCGAAGAGGGCGGTCACACCCCGGCCGGGCAATTGCAGGTCCACATCCAGCGTAAACCCGGGGCGAGTCAGCGTCAGTTGCGCGGTGATCTGTGCCGAAGAAGCAGTGGTGGTCATCACTGCACCATCGACAAGGTTTTGCGGCGGGTGAGGTTCAGCCCCAGCAGCACCACAAACGAAAACAGCACCATGCCGCCCGCCAGCCAGTGCGCCTGGGTGTATTCCAGCGCCTCGACGTGGTCGTAAATCTGCACAGACACCACGCGCGTGACACCCGGGATGTTGCCGCCCAGCATGAGCACCACACCAAACTCGCCCACGGTGTGCGCAAAGCTCAGGATCGCGGCGGTGATGAACCCGGGGCGCGCCAGCGGCAGCGCTACGGTGAAGAAACGGTCCAACGGCCCTGCGCCCAGCGTGGCCGCAGCCTCCAGCGGGCGCCGGCCGATGGCTTCAAAAGCGTGCTGCAGAGGCTGCACCGCAAAAGGCAGCGAATAGATGAGCGAGCCCACCACCAACCCCCAGAAGGTAAAGGGCAGGGTGCCGAACCCCAACCACTGCGTGAACTGCCCCAGGGGGCCGTTGGGGCCGAGCGTGACTAGCAGGTAAAAGCCGATCACCGTGGGCGGCAGCACCAGCGGCAGCGCCACCACTGCCGACACCGGGCCGCGCCAGCGCGACGGCGTGTGCGCCAGCCACCAGGCCAGGGGCGTGCACAGCACCAGCAGCAACACCATGGTGGTGCCCGCCAGCCGCAGCGTGAGGCCGATGGCAGCCAGATCAGCGCTGGAAAATGGCATGAAGATGGGCGATCCGTCGATGGGGCTATAGGCGGTCAGAAACTATAGCCGTACGATTGAATGATTGCGCGCGCCTTGCTGCCGCGCAGGTAGGTCAGCAGTGCGCTGGCCGCCGCGCTGTCCTTGCCTGGCATCAGCAGCACTGCATCTTGCCGGATGGGTTCGTGCAGGCTGGCCGGCACCTGCCAGGCCGAGCCACTGCGGATCTTGCCATCGGCCATCACCTGCGACAGCGCCACAAAGCCCAGCTGCGCATTGCCGGTGGAGACAAACTGGAAGGTCTGGGCGATGTTCTCGCCTTGCACCAGGCGCGGCTGCAGGGCCGTCGCCACGCCCAGCTTTTCCATCACCTGCAGGGCCGCCGCGCCATAGGGCGCCAGCTTGGGGTTGGCAATGGCCAGGTGTTTGAAGTCACCCGACTTGAGCACATCGCCCTTGGCATCCACGGTGCCGGGTTGTGCGCTCCACAGCACCAGCGTGCCGATGGCATAGGTAAAGCGCGAGTGGGCTACGGCCTTGCCCTCGCGCTCCAGCCGGGCAGGTGTGGTGTCGTCGGCCGACAGCAGCACCTGAAACGGCGCCCCGTGGGTGATCTGCGCGTAAAACTTGCCGGTGGCACCGAACGAGAGCTCGGCCTTGTGGCCCGTGTCGGCCTCAAAAGCTGCGGCGATCTTCTGCATGGGCGCCGTGAAATTGGCGGCCACCGCGACCGAGACGGTGTCGGCATGTGCCATCCCTAGCATGGCCCATGCAACACCAGCACAGGCGAGGGTGCGGATCATGGATGCGGCGAGGTGGGGCATGGTGGCTGGCGCAAAAGCGCTATTCGTTTATGGAATAGCGAGAGTATAGGCAAGGTCGTGCGTTTTCCCTGCCTGCCTCTGTCTATCCATCACGCGCGACGACCCGCGTCACCAGCTTGCGAGCCAGCGGCGCCGCCAGCATGACCGCCGGGAAGGCGAACAGCCACCCCGTGAGCCACGCGCCCGCCCAGAGGCCTAGAAACCCCTGGTCCACCTGCGCGGCTCGAAAGGTGGAGATGCCGGACACCAGCAGCGACATCACGCCCGACAGGATGAAGCTGAACAGCACGGGGCCGTAGCGGGCGGGGATCATGCAGCCACCGCCTCGGCGGGTTGGTGTGCCGCCACACCGCCCAGGCGCTGCAAGGTCTCGGCGAAATGCAGCCCAAACATGCGGGCGGTCTTGGTATCGCCTGGCACAAACGCATCCGCTGCCGCCCCATGGCCTGCCTGCGCCATCAGGCCCGACCAGGATCCGAGACGGTTGGCTGCTTCGTCATACGGAACCCCGGTGTGCTGCTCGGGCAGGATGGGGTTGCCCACCCACACCATGCCGTGCTGCATGGCAAACACCCACATCGACAGCAGTGTGGACTGCTTGTCGCCCGCTGGCAGCGACGACACGGTGAAGCCCGCCGCGAGCTTGTTCTTGAGCTGCTGCGTTTTCCACAGACGGCCGGTGGCGTCCATGAAGGTCTTGAACGGACCGGAGACTCCGCCCAGGTAGGTGGGCGAGCCCAGGATGAAGCCGTCGTAGTGCAACAGGCTGTCGGGTGCGTGGGCCAGGTCTTCGGCTTGGCGTAACTCGGCATGGATGCCGGAAACGCCCTGGGCGCCCTCCAGAACGTGGCGGGCGATGTGTGCGGTGTGTCCGTGGGCGCTGTGATAAATGATGGCGATGGTTTTCATGGCATGGGTTCCAAACAAGTGATTTCGAGGGGAAAAACGCGCAGAACCGTCATCGAGAAATCAGTGCGATGGCGAGCGCAGACAGGTACAGGCCGAAGCCAAAGACGGTGTGGTTGGCCAAGCTGCGCAGGCAGTTCTTGAGCGGCGTGGGCGTGCGCGATGCCGCAAAGCCCGAGCCCATGGCGGGCTGCATCACCAGCAGCGGCGCCGCCACGGTGCAGACGCCCACGGCCAACGCGGGCAGCAGGGTGGGGCTGCGTACCCAGTCGGCGCCCTGGAGGCCGACCAGCACGGTGGAAAACGCCATGCCCACGGCGTAGTGCGTGAGCCAGCCCCAGGCCAATTCCCCCCGGATGGGCACCGCCTTGGCGATGGCGGCATGGGCAAACTGGCCCCGAAACAGATGGCCCACCCAGCGGCCGATGAAGGCGAAGTTGAGGGTGGGGACGCCCAGATGCTTGAGCAGTAAAAGCCATGCGTCCATGACGGCGGTGGCGCCGATGCCTATCAGCATCGCGAGGGGAAATTCTTGCAGTGGGAGTGTCATCAAAGCACCTCGAAAAGTTGACGGAAGCAGGTTTTGAAGGGAATATAGAAGTTCAAGTCAACTTGAAGTCAAGGGGTTTTTTGATGGACATTGCCGAAGTCGCCAAACGCTCCGGGCTGCGGGCCTCCACGCTGCGGTATTACGAGGAAAAGGGGTTGATCCACTCTGTAGGCCAACCTGGCGAGCGCCGTCGTTTTGCGCCGGGCGTGCTGGACCAGCTGGCGCTGATTGCATTGGGGCAATCGGCCGGGTTCTCGCTGGACGACATCCGTGCCATGTTTTTGCCCAGCGGCGAGCCCAGCATTGACCGGCAACTGCTCTCGGCCAAGGCCGATGAACTCGATGCCATGGTCAAACGCCTCAAGGCCATGAGCAACGGCCTGCGGCATGCAGCAGCCTGCCCGGCCGAGAGCCATGCGCAATGCCCCTCCTTCCAGCGGCTGCTGAAGGCCGCAGCGACTGGCGCGCTGGAGCGCCAGCAGAAGCTGGCAAAGCCCGTCACGGGGCTGCGCCGCAAGGCGGCGTGAAGGGAGCGCTCAGGCATCATCCGCGCATGCCTGTATCTCTTTCTCTCACGGATGCGCTGGGCCATGCCCTGGCCGACAAACGCATCGACATCCTGCGCCAGATTGGCACCTGTGGCTCCATCTCGCAGGCCGCGCGTGCCGTGGGCGTGAGCTACAAGGCCGCGTGGCAGGCGGTGGACACGCTGACCAATCTGGCGGGCACGCCGCTGGTGGCCCGTGCGGTGGGTGGGGCAGGGGGCGGCGGTGCGCAGCTGACCGAGGCGGGGCACCAGTTGCTGGCGGCGGCAAATGCGATGGCGCAGGCGCGGGGCGCTGTGCTGTCGCGCTGGCAGGCTACGCCCCATGCGGGCCCTGCGCTGGCGCGGCTGGCGGTGCGCACCAGCATGCGCAACCAGTTGCCGTGTGTGGTGGAGCGGCTGGTGGTGCAGGGGCAGATCGTGGCGGTGCACCTGCGGTTGGGCAATGCGAGCGATGGCGACGGTGCCGCAATGGGCGTGCCTGCAGCACTGGCCGCGCGCATCACCCGCGAGAGTGCGGAGCTGCTGGGCCTGCAGCCGGGGCTGGCCGTGCAGGCGCTGTGCAAGGCCACGGCCGTGCGCGTGGATCGGGGTGGTCGTTTGGCATCAGCGTCTGGATCTGCGGTGGCCGATGCACCCGGCATCCACCGCCTGCCTGCAAAAGCCACGCGCGTGGTGCGGGGCGAGTCGGGCGATGAGGTGTCTGCCGAGCTGTCGGGTGGCTTGCAGATGGTGGGTTTTGCGGCGCCCGGCAGTGGCCTGCGCGCGGGCAGCCCGGTCGTGCTGGTGGTGGAAGACAACGCCGTGGTCCTGGCCTTGGCCGAGGTCTGAGACTGGGCCCGTTGTGGGAATTGCGCTATACATTTTATAGCTATTGGGGCTTGCTGAGTAAGCGCTAGCGGCCAATTTGATGCAAATATCTGCTACGCCTTGTTGGCAGGTGCCGCAGCCGCCGATCACAGCCCCTTGGGATGGCCCAGTTTGCGATACACCGTGGCGCGGCTGATGCCGAGCACCCGGGCAGCTTCTGCCACATTGCCACGGGCGTCTTGCACGGCTTGGCGAATCAGGGCGGTTTCAGCCTCGCGCAGCGGTGCGGCCGTGGGTGAGGCGCCCGCCAGCGCCTGGGACAGGGTGGCAACAGGCTGGCTGGCGCCACGGGTGTTTTCTGGCCGTTGCGCTAGCGCCTGCAGGCGCAGGCCCGACCACAGGGGCAAATCGATCGGCTGCGCCGGGTGCCGCCGCGCAGCATCGAACAACATGGCCCACGGCATGGCCAGCAGGTCGCTGGCGTGGGTGGGCGCACCCGGGGTGCGCAGTGGCTGGGGCACCAGTTGGCGGGCCATGCTGTTGCAGCCCACCACAAATCCATCGCCGTCCAGTGCCAGCAGGCCGTCGCCCTCGCTGCCCAGCGGGCCGCCGGGCCAGTTCACGCGCAGCAGCAGGGCATGGGGCAATTGCAGCAGCAAGGCGTCTTCCATGGCGCGGGCCGATCGGGCCACCAGGTGGCGCAGCTCGGGCCGCTCGGGCACATCCACGCCGGTCAGGTCCAGCATGCCCACACACTGGCCCTGCGGGTCGAACAGCGGTGCGCCTGCACAGCTGTAGCTGGCGTTGTCATCAAAGAAGTGTTCGCCCCGGTGCAGCCACACCGGCTGTAGTTCGGCCAGCGCAGCGCCGATGGCTGTGGTGCCCACTGCCGCTTCCGACAGGTCGATGCCCACGCGGCCAATGGCGCTGGCGCGCGGGTCGCCCGGGTCGCAATGGCCTTGCACGTCCACCACGATGCCGCGTGCGTCCGTCAGCATGGCGAAGTAGTGCATGCCCGCAATCGCGCGGGTGAGCTGTTGCAGCACGGGCCGTGCCGCGCGCAGCAGGTGGTGGTTCTGTTCCTGGCTACGGCGCAGCGCCGTGGCGCTGACGGCGTCAAATGCCACACGGTGGGTGGGGTTGAGCCCCTGGGCCAGGCAGCGTTGCCACGACCGTGCAATCCATGGCTCCACCTCGGCCCGCAGGGGCGCTGCGCCATCCGCCAGCAAGCTTTGGCGCGCCTGTGCAATCAGTGCGTGGCGGTGGGCGGGGGAGGTGGGCGCGGAGGACAGCATGGTGAACCGAATCCTTGAGCTGCGCATGATGCGCTGGTGTGCGCTGCAACATGTTTCATTTTGAGAATATCCGGCCGGGGCTGCCGGAAATCTAGGGTTGTCCCTAGGGATGGGTGGTGGGGCGCGGCAGAAGATGCGCGAGGTCAGTCCAGCCAAAACCTATTCAGGAGACAGCCAGATGCAAGTCCAGTTCACGGTCAACGGGCGCGCTGCCAGTGTTGACATCCCCCCCAATACCCTGCTTGTCCATGCGCTGCGAGAGCACCTTCTGCTCACCGGCACCCATGTGGGTTGTGACACCAGCCAGTGCGGGGCGTGTACGGTGCATGTGAACGGCAGGGCCGTCAAATCCTGCGCCATGCTGGCGGTGCAGGCCCAGGGGGCCGAGGTGACCACCATCGAAGGCATGGCCACCCCCGACGGCACCATGCACCCCATGCAGGCCGCGTTCAAGGAATGCCACGGCCTGCAATGCGGCTTCTGCACCCCGGGCATGGTGATGAGTGCGGTGGACCTGTGCAAGAACCACCCCAACGCCAGCGAAGGCGAGATCCGCGAGCTGCTCGAAGGGAACATCTGCCGCTGCACGGGCTACCAGAACATCGTGCGCGCAGTGCAGGTTGGCCAAAAGGCCATGGCTTCAGCGTAAACACACAGGAGAAGAACCATGGGTGCATCCGACTTTTCCAAGCTGCCGCACATCGGCGAATCGCTCAAGCGCAAGGAAGACTACCGCTTCCTGACCGGCGCGGGCCAGTACACCGACGACGTGGTGCTGGCGGCGCAAAGCCATGCGGTGTTTGTGCGCTCGCCGCACGCACACGCCAAGATCAACAGCATCAATGTGGAAGCGGCCAAGGCCGCGCCGGGCGTGCTGGGCGTGTTCACCGGTGCCGACGTGGCGGCCGACAACATCAACGGCCTGCCTTGCGGCTGGCTCATCACCAGCACCGACGGTCAGCCCATGAAGGAGCCGCCGCACCCCATCCTGGCGCAGGGCAAGGTGCGCTATGTGGGCGACCACGTGGCCATCGTCGTGGCGCTGACGCAGCAGCAGGCGCGTGATGCGGCCGAGCTGGTGGAGGTAGATTACGACGTGTTGCCCGCCGTGGTCAGTGTGGCCGATGCCGCAGCAGGCACCGTGGCGGGCGCAGGGCTGCATGACGCCGCGCCGGACAACCATTGCTACAAATGGGCCATTGGCGACAAGGGCGCGGTGGACGCCGCATTTGCCAACGCCGCGCACGTGACGAAGCTGGATCTGGTCAACAACCGCCTCATCCCCAACGCGATGGAGCCCCGCGCCGCCATTGGCTCGTACAGCCGCGCCAACGACGAATACACGCTGTACGTCAGCAACCAGAACCCGCACGTCGAGCGGCTGCTGATGACCGCCTTTGTGATGGGCCTGCCCGAGCACAAGGTGCGCGTGATTGCGCCCGATGTGGGGGGCGGCTTTGGCTCCAAGATCTTCTTGTATGCCGAGGACGTGTGCCTGACCTGGGCGGCCAAGAAGCTCAACCGCAACATCAAGTGGGTGGCCGATCGCAGTGAGTCTTTTGTGTCGGACGCGCATGGCCGCGACCATGTAAGCCACGCAGAGATGGCCATGGACAAAGACGGAAAGTTCTTGGCCATGCGCGTGCACACCGATGCCAACATGGGCGCCTACCTCAGCACATTTGCCAGCGCCGTGCCCACCATCCTGTACGCCACGCTGCTGGCCGGGCAATACACCACCCCGCAGATCTATGTCGAGGTCGATGCCTGGTTCACCAACACCGCACCAGTCGATGCCTACCGCGGCGCAGGCCGGCCCGAGGCCACCTACCTGCTGGAACGGCTGGTGTCGCGCTGTGGCTGGGAGATGGGCCTGGGCCAGGACGAAATCCGCAAACGTAACTTCATCACCAGCTGGCCCTACCAGACGCCCGTGGCACTGCAGTACGACGTGGGCGATTACCACGCCTGTATGACGCAAGCGCAGGAGCTGGCCGACGTGGCGGGCTTTGCGGCGCGCAAGGCGGCCAGCGAGGCCAAGGGCTTGAAGCGTGGCATCGGCTACAGCAGCTACATCGAAGCGTGTGGGATTGCGCCGTCCAACATCGCGGGCGCCCTGGGCGCGCGCGCAGGTCTGTTTGAATGCGGCGAAGTGCGTGTGCATCCCACGGGCAGCGTGACGGTGTTCACTGGCTCGCACAGCCACGGCCAGGGGCACGAGACCACCTTTGCGCAGGTGGTGGCCGCGCGCCTGGGCATCCCGGTGGAGAACGTGGACATCGTGCACGGCGACACGGGCCGCGTGCCGTTTGGCATGGGTACCTATGGCTCGCGCTCCATCAGCGTGGGCGGCGCGGCCATCATGAAGGCGCTGGACAAGATCGAGGCCAAGGCCAAGAAGATTGCTGCGCATTTGATGGAGGCCAGCGACGCCGACATCGACTTCAGCGGCGGTGAGTTCACCGTGCGCGGCACGGACAAGAAGATCCCCTTCGGCCAGGTGGCACTCACGGCCTATGTGCCGCACAACTACCCGCTCGACAAGCTCGAACCGGGCCTCAACGAAACCGCGTTCTACGACCCGACCAACTTCACCTTCCCTGCTGGCACCTACATCTGCGAAGTGGAGGTGGACCCGGCCACAGGCAGCACCCGCGTAGACAAGTTCACGGCCGTGGACGACTTCGGCACCATCATCAACCCCATGATCGTGGAGGGCCAGGTGCACGGAGGCCTGGTGCAGGGCATCGGCCAGGCGCTGATGGAAAACTGCGTGTACGACCGTGAAACGGGTCAGCTCCTGACCGGCAGCTTCATGGACTACGCCATGCCGCGCGCTGATGACTTCCCCGAGTTCAAGCTGGGCCATGTGTGTACCCCCTGCACGCACAACCCGCTGGGGACCAAAGGCTGCGGCGAGGCGGGGGCGATTGGCTCGCCACCGGCGGTGATCAATGCGGTGCTGGATGCACTGCGCCCGCTGGGGGTTAAAGAGTTCGACATGCCCGCATCGCCACACCGTGTGTGGGAAGCGATTCAGAGTGCCAAAGCCTGAGGAGAACCAGCATGTACGCATTCACCTTTGAAAATCCCTCCTCCACCGCCGCCGCTGCACAGCTCATCGCCCAGGGCGGCAAGCTGCTGGCCGGTGGCCAAAGCCTGCTGCCATCGATGCGGCTGCGCCTGGCCAACCCCGAGAAGATCGTTGACCTCAACAGCATCCCCGAGCTGGCGGGCATCCGCCGCGAGGGCAACGCGCTGGTCATCGGCGCCATGACGCGCCACATGGACGTGGCCAACAGCGCCGATGTCAAGGCCGCCATCCCCGCGCTGGCCGACTTGGCCGCGCACATCGGCGACCGGCAGGTGCGCGCACGCGGCACGCTGGGTGGTTCGGTGGCCAACAACGACCCAGCGGCGTGCTACCCCAGCGCCGTGCTGGGCCTGGGCGCCACAGTCATCACCAACCAGCGCGAGATTGCGGCCGACGACTTTTTTGTGGGCATGTACACCACGGCGCTGGAAGAGGGCGAGATCATCACCGCCATCCGCTTTCCGATTCCGAAGCGCGCTGCGTACCTCAAGTTCAAGCAGGCTGCATCGCGCTTCTCGCTGGTGGGTGTGTTTGTGGCGCAGACCGACGGCGGTGTGCGCGTGGCCATCACGGGCGCGGCCAGCAGCGTGTTCCGGCATGCGGGGCTGGAGGCAGCGCTGAACCAGAGCTTTACGCCAGCATCGGCGGCGGCGGTGAAGATCGATGCAAGCGATCTCAACGCTGACATCCACGCCAGTGCGGCCTATCGCGCCAACCTCATCAGCGTGCAGACCCAAAGAGCAGTAGCGCAAATCCTGGGCTGATGGGGGATAGCACCCGCGCCCTGCATACTGCATCCAGGGGCGGGTGTTTGAATGAAATTGGCCTCTGGCGCTTTTCTATCAAGCGCTATTAGCTATAGAAACTATAGTAATGAACGTTTCCCCTCCCGTGCCCATGACTGCGCCTGCGCTGTCCTCCATCGACGCCCTGGTGTCGGCCTTGCAGGGCGTGGGCTATTTTGCCGACCGGCGGCTGGCCACGGCCGTGTTCCTGGCGCTCAAGCTGCAACGCCCGCTGCTGCTGGAGGGAGAGCCCGGCGTGGGAAAGACGGCGCTGGCCCAGGCGCTTGCCAAGGTGCTGGAACGCAGCCTGATCCGTCTGCAGTGCTACGACGGCCTGGAGCAGCGCGAGGCCCTGTACGAATGGAACTACGCGGCCCAGCTCTTGCACATGCGCGCAGCGGAAGGCAAAGGCAGCGCCGACATGGCGCAGGTAGAGCGCGAGGTCTACCAGGACCGCTACCTCATCCGACGCCCTTTGCTGCAGGCGCTGCAGGCGCCAGAACCCGGCGCCGTGCTACTGATCGACGAAGTGGACCGTGCCGACGAGCCCTTTGAGGCGTTTTTGCTCGAATACCTGGGCGAGTACCAGGTGAGCATTCCCGAGATCGGCACCGTGCGCGCCACGGCCACGCCGGTCACCATCCTCACCAGCAACCGCACGCGGGATCTGCACGACGCCGTCAAACGCCGCTGCTTGTACCACTGGCTGGACTACCCCGAGCGCGAGCGCGAACTGGCCATCGTGCGTACGCAGGTGCCGGACGCCAGCGCGGCTTTGGCCACCCAGGTGGCGGATTTTGTGGGCCGCCTGCGCAGCCAGCCGTTTGCCAACGCTTTTCAGCGCGCGCCGGGCATAGCCGAGAGCGTGGAGTGGGCCAAGGCGCTGGTCGCGCTCGACACCATCGTGGTGGACCCCGAAGTGGTGTCCGACACCGCAGGCATCTTGTTCAAGCAGCGCGAGGACGTGGCTGCGCTCACGCGCGACATGGCGGCGCAGTTGCTGCAACCCGCTGAGGCCGATGCCTGAGGGCTCAACCGTGGTAGAGGTCAAAACGATCTCCCAGCTGGGCGATGCCCGCACGGGCAAGCTCGCCGACAACCTGAGCGGTTTTGGCCGCACCCTGCGCCGCGCCGGTGTGCGCGTGGACGCCGCCCGCATGGCGCTGGCCCAGCAGGCGGTGATGCTGGTGGGCCTGCGGCGCGAGGATTTCAGTGCCGCACTGGAGGCCGTGCTGGTCAGTCGCGAGCAGGACCGTTTGATCTTCCGCGAGTTGTTCGACGCGTACTTTCGCAACCCCAACGTGGCGCAAAAGCTGCTGGCGCAGATGCTGCCCAGCGCTGAGTCCAAGGCCGAGCCCGCCAAACGCAGCCCGCGCGTGAGCGAGGCGCTCGCCCCCGTGCGTGCCGCCCGCAACACCCCCCCGTCGCGCGAGGACGAGAAAATCGATTTCGACGCCGCCATGACGGCCAGTGACCTGCAGCGCCTGCGGCAGGCCGACTTCAACCAGCTCTCGGCCAGCGAATACCTGCTGGTGGAGCGCCTGGCGCGCGAGGTGCCCTTGCCCCTGCCGCGCTACGCCGCCCGCCGCACCCGCCCCGGTGGGCGCGGCAGCCGCCCGCACTGGCCCGGCGCCATGCACCACGCGGCCCGCAACGGGGGCGAGGTGCTGCGCATCCCGCTGCTGCAGCGGCGCCAGCAACCGCTGCCGCTGCTGGTGCTGGTGGATGTGTCGGGCTCCATGGAGCGCTATGCGCGGCTGCTGCTGGCGTTTTTGCATGCCGCCACGGCACCGCGCCACACCGGCGATGCCGTGCGCCGCGACGTGTTTGCGTTTGGCACCGGGCTGACCGATCTCACGCCAGCATATCGCCTGGCCGATACCGACGCGATGCTGCAGGTGGCCAGCCATTCCATCAATGATTTTGCGGGGGGCACCCGCATGGGCGACAGCCTGGCCCAGCTGCGTTTGCAGCATGCCCGGAGGCTGGTGGGGCGGCGCACCCTCGTGCTGCTGATCAGCGACGGGCTGGACACCGGCACGCCCGAGGTGCTGGCGCAGGAACTGGGCTGGCTGCGCCGCCATTGCGGACGCCTGCTGTGGCTCAACCCCTTGCTGCGTTTTGAAGGCTATGCACCCACGGCACGCGGCGCCTCCGAACTGCACCGCCAGGCCCACGGCATGGTGGCCGTGCACAACCTGAGCCGCTTGCAGGATCTGGCGGCCAGCCTGGCGGCCGTGCTGCGGCAGTGACCGATTTCAGAGATAACCAGACAACACAAGGAACCCACCATGGAAATGCAAGCCAGCCGCACCCTTGCCGTGAGCCAGCAGCAGGCCTGGGAGGCACTCAACGATCCTGAGGTGCTCAAGCTGTGCATCCCCGGCTGCGACAAGGTCGAGGCGACCGGTGAGAACCAATACGCGGTCGCCATGGCGCTCAAGATCGGCCCCGTGTCGGCCAAGTTTGCGGGCAAGATCACGCTGTCGGACATCGTGCCACCAGAGAGCTACACCATCGCCTTCGACGGATCGGGTGGTGTGGCGGGTTTTGGCAAGGGCAATGCGCAGGTCAAACTGGTGCCTTTGCCCGCGGATGCCGCTGGGCAGGAAAGCTGCGAGCTGCACTACACCGTGCATGCCACGGTGGGCGGCAAGATCGCTCAGCTGGGACAGCGGCTCATCGACGGCGCGGCCAAGAGCATGGCAGAGGATTTTTTCAAGCGCTTTGACAACGAAATGCAAAGCCGCCATCCGCGCGCGCCGGCAGACGATGGTGCGGCATCCTCCGAAGCGCCCACCGAGCCTGGGGCACTGGCGGCGTCGGCGGGGGAGGATATTCCCCCCAGCGGCATTCCGGTTTGGGTGTGGGTGGTGGGCGCGGCGGCGCTGGTGCTGATAGCCTGGGCAATCAATTGACTCCTCCTGAGCCGCTTCGCGTCTTCCCCCTGAGGGGGACGCCTCGGGTGGCCCGGCAAAGCCGGATCCACGGTGGCGCTGGCCTGGGCGCCGCGCGGCTTCAGACGCAGCGGACGTAGATGGGAATATCTGAATAAGCGGTAGAAATGAATTGGTGACGGAACGATGGAAAACCTGGATGTGATGGTGTTGCGCACGCTGCAGGGCTGGCGGGCCGTCGGGCGGCGGGCGTTGCTGGCGACGGTGGTGCGCACGTGGGGCTCTTCACCCCGGCCGGTGGGCTCCATCATGGCGCTGTGCGAAGACGGTTCGGTGGTGGGGTCTGTGTCGGGCGGGTGCATTGAGGACGATCTGATTGACCGCCATACGCGGGCCTACGCGCAGGGCGCGCCCACGGCGAATTCGGTTGGAGACAAGGATCACAGCATTCCCAGCGGCCCGCCGACGTTTGTGAAATACGGCGTCACTGCCGACGAGGCGCACCGCTTCGGTTTGCCCTGTGGCGGAACGCTGGAGCTGCTGCTGGAGTACGACCCGGCCCCGGAAAGCCTGGCAACACTGATCACCGCGCTGGAGGCTGGGCGCCTGATGCAGCGCAGCGTGCGCTTGGTCGACGGCGCGGTCACGTTGACGCCTGCGGCAGCGCCCACCGAGCTGGTGGTGGATGCTGAGCGGCTTATCAACACCTTTGGCCCCGAGTACCGCATGCTGCTGATCGGCGCAGGCCAGCTGGCGGAATACCTGGCCACCATGGCGCTGTTCAACGGGTTTGCGGTCACGGTGTGCGACCCGCGCGAGGAATACCGGGGCAGCTGGAACGTGCCCGCTGCCACGGTAGTGAGTGACATGCCCGACGATGTGGTGCTGGCCTTCAAGCCCGACCGGCGCAGTTGTGTGGTGGCCCTCACGCACGACCCCAAGCTCGACGACCTGGCGCTGCTGGAGGCGCTGAATACCGACGCGTTTTATGTGGGCGGCATCGGCTCGCGCCGCAACAACGAGGCGCGCCGTGCCCGCATGATCGAACACTTCGACCAGACCGAGGAGAGCCTGGCGCGCCTGCGCGGGCCGATCGGCATCTACATCGGCAGCAAGACACCACCCGAGATTGCGGTGAGCGTGATGGCCGAAATTTTGGCCGTCAAAAACGGTGTCACCCTGCCGCGCGACATGGAAGTGGCCCAGGCCAAGAATGACCGGGAGCTGGCGCACAACGACCCCGGTGCGCTGGTGTGTGGGGTGCGCGCCGCGTAGTGCTAAAGCGGCCTGGACCGCAGCTGCAACTGCTGCCGCACGTGGTGCAGCAGGCCATCACAGGCGTCTTCCACCAGGTCCAGCACCTCCTCAAAACCAGCGGCCCCGCCGTAGTACGGATCGGGCACCACGGGGCTGTCGAACCGTTGGCAGAACTCTGCCATACGGCGCAACTTGCGGGCGTGTTCGGGTGGGCAAAGGTCTTGCGCAAGGGCCAGGTTGTCCCAGTCCATCGCCAGAACCAGATCGTGGCGTTCAAAGTCGTTGGCCAGCATCTGCCGAGCGCGCAGATTCGACAGGTCGTAGCCCCGTTGCGCCGCATGGCGTTGCGTCCGCTCGTCCGGTGCCTTGCCGGGGTGGTAGTTGTGGGTGCCTGCCGAGTCCACACGCACCTGGCTGGCCAAACCACTGTGAACCACCTTGTGCCGGAACACGCCGTGGGCCGTGGGGCTGCGGCAGATGTTGCCCATGCACACAAAAAGCACCGAGTAGGTAGCGACGCGGTCAGGCATCTCTGTGATCCCGACGATGTTCAGGCGGACATCACCACCGGGCCACCCTTGGCAATGCCGCGCTGGTACGCGGGGCGGGCCTCCATGCGCTGCTTGTAGGCCAGAAGGTTTGGGCACGCACCGGACTTGCTGGCGCGTGAGAGGGCGGCCTCCACCGCAAAGCTCATCTGAAAATCGGCCATGGTGAGGTGCTCGCCCGCAAACCAGCGGTGCGTGCCCAGGTGCTGCTCCATGAAGTCGAGCGCGGTGTTCACATTGGGGTCGATCAATTTCTCCTGCACCGTGCCGCACAGTGCCTTGGCGATGGGCTTGACGAAGAACGGCATGGGCTGGGTGGGGATGGTCATGAACACCAGCTTCATCACCAGCCAGTTCATGAGCGAGCCTTCGGCGTAGTGCATCCAGAAGCGGCACTGGCGGTACTCTGGCGTGCGCGGCGCCGGTTGCAGGTGGGCCAGGTCGCCGCCCGCCTGGGCTCCGTAGGTTTCCACCAGGTATTCGATGATCGCGCCCGACTCGGCGATGACCTCTTTGCCGTCGGTGATCACCGGTGATTTGCCCAGCGGATGGATCTTCTTGAGTTCGGGCGGGGCCAGCTTGGTGGCCTTGTCGCGCTGGTAGATTTTCAGCTCGTAGGGAACACCCAGTTCTTCGAGCAGCCAGAGAACGCGCTGCGAGCGCGAGGTTTCGAGGTGGTGGACGGTGATCATGGGTGAATATTGGCACAGGTTGCCGGAGCAAGGCGCCACCGGCCGGGTGGTGTGAAAGCCCCAGAAAGCAAAAAGCCCTCTGGCGAGGGCTTTCTTGCAAGGAACCAACCGCAGTCGGCCCGTGGCGATCTGGCGATCAACCGCCCTTCTTGGAGCGCTTGCCAGGGTTCTTCTTGCTGCGGGTTGCCACACCGCGTTCCAGGCTCACGCGCTGGCCACGGCCGGGAGTGGCCAGGGTGTAGCCGGGCACGGGCGTAGGGCGGGGAGTGCGCTTGCGGTCTGCTTCGGTGACGATCTTGTTGCCCATGGTAGGTCTCTGAGTTGGTGGAAAAAGGGGAGATTTTAGGCCACAGCCGGGTTGCCGGGCTTTCAAAGGTGTTTGGCAGGTGTTTTGTGGGTGCTCAGGCCGCCACAAAACCTGCGGCCACACCCGCCGCCACACCCGCCGCCACACCTGCGCCGTGGTCGGTGGACAGCGCTTGTGTGCAGTGGCGGGGCAACTCAAAACCCCGCGCGGCATCCTGAATGGCCATCGTACGGATCACGGGGGGCTTGGCCCACACGCCACCGAAGATGGTGGCAAAGGCCACATCTGCCGCATCCCTCCCCACACCAAACCGCAGCAGGCCCATGGGGATCGCCGTGCCAGACGGGTCAAAGATGTACCAGCGGTCGCCCAGATACACCTCCACATAGGCATGAAAGTCGGGGGGGCCCAGGGCCGGGTCAGCGCCGTAGTCGGTTCCGGTGGTGAAACGGGCCGGGATGTTGATGGCGCGGCACAAGGCAATCATGAGGTGGGCGAAGTCACGGCACACGCCCACCTGCTCCACCAGCGTGTCCACCGCAGAGGTGTTGGAGTTGGAGGTGTTGGAGGTGAACGCCACGTGCCGCTGCACCCAGTCGCAGATCGCCTGCACGCGGCTGTGCCCTTGCCACAGCGCACCAAACTCGTTCGTCGCCAGGCGCAGCAGCCGGTCGGACTGGCAATACCGGCTGGGGTAGATGTAGCCCATTACCTCTTGCGGCAGGCGCCTCACCGGTACTTCTGCCAATTGGGAGGGGTCGATGCGGTAGTGGTTGATATCGACCGTGGCTGAATACGACAGCTCGAGCGTGCCGGGCTCGCCATGCAGCCGCAGGTAGCGGTTGCCCGTGGCTGGATCCGTATGAATGTGGTGGGCAATGGGCTGGTTGATGACCAGGCGCTCTGCGCTTACCGACTGGTTGGGTGTCTGCGCCGCGTGAATGTTGAAGACGAAATCGGCACCATGCTGGTCCACCTCGTAGCACAGATCAATCTGCAGCTCCATGCGTACGCGGTCATGGCTTGGCTGGTCTGCAGGGACTGTGCCGACTTGCTGGGCGGGGTAGGGGGCAGGCCAGGTGGCAGCGTTGCGGGTATTTGACTGCGGGGGAGGGCTTTGGGTGTTTGCCATGGGCATGTCCTTCGTGCACCGCGTTCCGGGGCATCCGGCACAGCAGCGTGGCTTGAGGATAGTCCTTTCCCCCGCGCTCGATGTAGGCGAACGACCCGCCGCCATGCCCGCCCGCTACCCATTCGCGGGAAGCCGCCAGGTCACCCCGTCAGGCGGGTATGGAAAGACGCGCCAGGACCTCGACGTTGCCACTGCGATCTGCCCGGAGAATCAGCCCCTCGCCCGAGCTGGTGTTGGTATTTGCCAGGTCGGACAGCACAAACATGTGGGTGAACCACACTTCGAAACGACCGGGCTGGGACGACGCTGTGGCCAGCGCTGTACGCAGTTCACGCAGGTGGGCTGCACCGGTGGTCTCCGGGCTACCCCGGGGCGACCCGAGTGCCGCCCAGACCTGCGGCGTACCAAAGGCGAGGGTGGCACTGTCCACGCAGCGACACCAGGGGCTTGATAAAACCTTGCCAGGTTGGAGTTGGCGCTGCTGAAACCACGCCCCCACGCTGCGTGCCTGTGCGCGGCCTTCTTCGCTCAGATTGCGCTGGGTGCTGCAGTCACCCAGGCGGAATCCTGGGGGGTCAAACGTGCCGGGGGCCAGCGAGTGGCGGAAGGCTGCCACCACCCCGCCCTTGCGCAACAAGGCTTCGGCATCCGCGTCTTGCGCCGCCCAGCCGCGCAGGCTGGCCAAGGCCAGCCCGGCGCCCAGCACCGCACGGCGGGCAATGCGGGGCTCAGGCGGCAGGCTGGAAGGCATAGCCATTGCCAGAAGCCTCCATGCGGCCAAACGCAGGGAACGGGAAGTGGAAGCCGCCCAGCATGGCATTGCTGGCGGTGATGCGCTGGAACACATCGCGCCGCACCTTGCGCGCAGCCTCGGCGTCCATGTCAAAGGTCACAGCCCAGTCGGGATTGCGTGCGAACAGTGCAGGCACATTGGTCAGGTCTGCCACGTAGAAGAACTTCTGGCCCGACGAGGTCAGCTCGAACAGCGTATGGCCCGGCGTGTGGCCATAGGCCGCCACAGACTTGATGCCCGGCGCCACTTCCGCATCGGCCGCAAACTGCACCAGCGTGTCTGCGGGCATGGTGGCAAAGGTGCGGCGCACGTTATCGAATGCACCCTTCATGCCAGCGGGCGCAGCGGCCATGCGGGCGTCGTCCATCCAGAACGCGTGTTCGGCGGCGGGCACCATCACCTTGGCCTTGGGGAAAACCAACTCACCGGCCTTGTTGCGGATGCCGTTGATGTGGTCGCCGTGGTAGTGGCTGATCAGCACGGTGTCGATGTCGGCTGCCTGCATGCCCGCCGCGCGCAGGCTGTCGAGCAGCTTGCCGGTGGTGGCGCCACCAAACTCGCCCAAGCCGGTGTCGATGAGGATCTTGCGCGCGCCTGCCACCACCAGAAAGGGGGTGTAGGGCACGTCGATGTAGTCGGTGGGCAGTCCTTGCGATGCCAGCAGCGCACGTACCTCGGTCAGCGGCGCGTTCTTCACAAATTCCTCTCCCAGCGGGCGGCGCGTGATGCCATCGTTCAGCGCAATCACCTCCACATCGCCCACCTTCATGCGGCGAAAGCCGGGGCTGGGCAAGGTGGGGGTTCCGAAGTTGGGCGCGTTCTGGGCCCACACGGGGACAAACGAGCCCGCTGCGTAAACGGTGGTGGCCAGGCTTGCACCCAGGAAGTGGCGGCGTGACAGCATGAAACTCTCCGGTCTTGAGTTGAACTGATGAGTCGCAACTGTAGCGATGCCGGAGAGATTGCCGCTTGCGGACGCGCTAACCTGTTCGCAACGTGGGGCTTTTGCTGGTAATTGGGGCTATGGAGGCTATTCGATCGCGAAGGCGTCGCGCAACGCACCGCAAAAGTCAGCATTTCCGCTGATTGTCAAGGTGATCGTGGTCCGGGGTGGGGCGGGGTTGCCTGGCGCCGCACGCAGCTGCCCGGCGGAGTCATCAAACGTCAGCACCAGCGGTGTGCTGACCTCCTGCACGCCCTGCAGGTCGTAGTGCCATATGCCCCCATCTTCCGACGGGCCACAGGCATCGGGCCAATGCTGGTGCGCCCAGACGAGCACGGCGCTGATCTCGGTCTGCAATGCGGGAATCTGCGCGGGCTGCACGCTCGCCATGGCGTCAAACGTACCTACGCCGTCCGCGTCTTCGCTGTAGTCAAAATCCAGGTAGTTCAGGTTCATGGTGTCCGTTAAAGAGATGTCATGTCCAGGTACGGCCCAGCGCCTGGGCGGCTTCGCCCAGGCGGGTCACCTGCTGTAGCGCCTGCGCCAGCGGCATGCGTGCCGCCGGTGCTTGCAGGGCCACGGCGCAGCGTACCTGCCGCCGCCCGCTGCCCAGCACAGGCACAGCCACACAAACGAGACCGTCCACAAACTCTTCGGCATCTGTGGCGTAACCCTGCCGCAGGATCTGCTCCAGCTCGGCCTCTAGGGCGGTGCGGTCGGTCAAAGTGGTGGCCGTGTGGCGGGTCAGCGGCAGTCCGTCCAGGATCGCCGCCCGGCGCGCGGCCGACAGGTGGGCCAGAAACAGCTTGCCGCTGGCCGAGCAGTGGATGGGCACACGCGTGCCGGGCCGCAGCTCCATGCGCAGCGGAAAGGCCGACTCCACGCGGTCCAGGTAGATCACCTCGGCGCCGCTGAGCGCCGTGAGGTTGCAGCTCTCGCCAATATCGGCCACCAGCTGGCGCAGCACCGCATGGCGCACGCCATGCTGGGTGCCCGCGCTGAGCGTGCTTTCGGCCAGGCGCAGCAGGCGGGGTGCGGGGGTGTAGCGGCGCCCATCGGGCTCGCGCGCCAGCAGGCCACCGCTTTCGAGCTGGCCCAGCATGCGGTGCACGCTGGGTTTGGGCCAGCCTGTGGCCTCGATGGCGTCCGCCAGGCTGAACGGGCGACCATGGGCGCACATGATTTCCAGCAGTTCAAACAGGCGCAGGCTGGGGGATGAGTTGGTCATAAATCCCGGAATTCGAGACGAATCCATAAAACATTTCGGGATTATTGAGCATTGTGGCTAAGCTGCAAACCAACATTTCACGGGGTGCTCATGGCGGCGACTTTTCAGAACGCGGTACTCACAGGCGCTTGTGGTGGCCTGGGCCAGGCCCTGGCGCGGGAGCTGATCGGCCAGGGCGCCGCCGTGGCGCTGGTGGGGCTTCACTTGCCCACGTTGCAGGCACTGGCTGCGCTGGCGCCTGGGCGCTGCGCGGTGTACGCGCCCGATGTGTCCGACAGCACCGCGATGCAGGCCATGGCGGCCGACTGGATGGCGCGCTCGGGCGCGGTGCCCGACCTCGTCATTGCCAACGCGGGCGTGGCAGGCGGCTTTGACACTGCCGAAGCCGACGACCTCGCGGTGCTGCGCCGCATGCTGGAGATCAACCTGCTGGGCGCGGCCACCACCTTTCAGCCGTTTGTGAAAGCCATGCGCGCGCAGCGGCGCGGCGCACTGGTGGGCGTGGCCAGCATTGCGGGCTGGCGCGGCATGCCGGGCAACGGCGCCTATTGCGCGAGCAAGGGCGGGCTCATCCGCTACCTGGAGAGCCTGCGTGCCGAGCTGCGCGGCGAATCCATTGTGGTCAGCACGGTGAGCCCTGGCTACCTTCGCACCGCGCTCACGGCGGGCAATCGTTTTGCCATGCCGGGCCTGATGGAGCCCGAAGCCGCAGCCCGGGACCTGCTGGCGGGCGTCGCGCAAGGTCGTACCCACATCGTGCTGCCCGCGCGCATCGGCTGGCTGGCCCGCTTGCTGAACCTGTTGCCCGACGCCCTGCACGACCGCCTGCTGTTGGGCCAGCCGCGCAAGCCGCGCGTGGGCGAGGCGGGGGCCACGGCCATTCCGGGCCTGCCGTTGCCTGCGGAGACACCGATACACAACGAAAGCAAAAACGCATGACAACGGAGACAACACCCACTGTGGCAGACACCCGCTCCCAGATCGCTTTGATAGGCGCCGGACCCAGTGGCCTGGCGGCTGCGCGCAACCTGCAAAAGCTGGGGGTGCCCTTCCAGGGCTTTGAAGCACACAGCGACGTGGGCGGCCTGTGGAACATCGAGAACCCGCGCAGCACGGTCTACGAATCGGCACACCTCATCTCCAGCAAACACACCACAGAATTCACCGAGTTCCCCATGCGACCCGAGGTGGCCGACTACCCCAGCCACCGCGAGATGCGGCAGTACTTCATGGACTTTGCCGAGCACTTTGGCCTGCGTCCCTGCTACTGGTTTGGCACCCGCGTCTTGAAGGTGGAACCCGTGGGCGAGGGCGCAGCGCCGCTGTGGCGCGTCACCTGGAGCCAGCACGGCGGACCCGCGCAGACCGCAGAGTTCAAGGGCGTGGTGATTGCCAATGGCACGCTGGCCGAGCCCAACATGCCGCGCTTTGAAGGCCAGTTTGATGGCGAACTGCTGCACACCAGCGCCTACAAAAGCGCCGAGTTGTTCAAGGGCAAACGCGTGTTGGTGGTGGGCGCGGGCAACTCGGGCTGCGACATAGCCGTGGATGCGGTGCATTACGCGCGCAGCGTGGATCTGTCGGTGCGGCGCGGCTACTACTTTGTGCCCAAATACGTGTTCGGCCAGCCCGCCGACACGCTGGGGGGCAAGTTCAAGATGCCGCCCTGGCTCAAGCAGAAGATCGACAGCGTGGTGCTGCAGTGGTTCACCGGCGACCCGGCGCGGTTTGGCCTGCCCAAGCCAGACTACAAGATGTACGAATCGCACCCCGTGGTGAACTCGCTGGTGCTGCACCACCTGGGCCACGGCGACATCCATGTGAAGCCCGATATTGCACGCCTGCAGGGCCACACCGTGTTCTTCAAGGACGGTAGCGCGCAAGACTACGACCTGGTGCTCTGCGCCACCGGCTACAAGCTGCACTACCCTTTCATCGACCACGGCCTGCTCAACTGGAACGGCATGGCGCCGCAGTTGTACCTCAACATCCTGTCCCCGCGCTTCGACAATCTGGCGGTGATGGGGATGATCGAGGCCAGCGGCATCGGCTGGCAGGGCCGTTACGAGCAAGCGGAGCTGGTAGCGCGCTTTTTCAAGGCGCAGTCTGAAGGATCACCGCGCGCCGAGGCCCTGCGCCAGGCCAAGGCCGGGCCTCCACCCGATCTGTCGGGTGGCTTCAAGTACCTGAAGCTCGAACGCATGGCGTACTACGTGCACAAGGACACCTACCGCAACGCGGTGCGGGCAGCGGCCGCTGCCCTGGCATGAAAGCCCCCCTGAGGCGCTGCGCGCCTTCCCCCCGCTCTCGCAGCGCTGCGCACTGCGGGCAAGGGGACGACGCCCTCGCTGCGGGGCGGCCCTTGCTCGGCGTCCCGCGCTGTCGCTGCGACAGTCTCGTGCGTTGCGCGTTGCGCAATACGCGGTGAAGAACTGAACTCAAAGGTTATCTATGCTGCCCGTCGACGAAATACGCCTCAACTTCAACCCTGCATCGCTCGTGGCGCTCAATGTAGTGCTGGGTTTTCTCATGTTCGGCATCGCGCTCGATACGCGCGTGGCCGACTTCAAGCGCGTGCTGCGCATGCCCGGTGCCATGGCGGTGGGCATTGCGGCGCAGTTCATCGTGCTGCCTGCCGTGACCTTTGTGCTCACGCTGCTGCTCCAGCCCGGCCCCAGCATTGCGCTGGGCATGATCCTGGTGGCCTGCTGCCCGCCGGGCAATGTGAGCAACATCCTCACGCACCGCGCAGGCGGCAATGTGGCGCTGTCGGTGTCGATGACGGCGATCTCCAACGCGCTCGCGATTGTGCTTATGCCGCTCAACTTCGCGTTCTGGGGCGGTTTGCACCCCACGGCGGCACCGTTATTGCGCAGCATTGCGCTCGACCCGCTGGAGATGGCGGGGCACATCGTCGCCATCATCGGGCTGCCGTTTGCGCTGGGCATTCTGTGTGCGGAGAAGCTGCCGCGTTTCACGCAGCGGGTGAACAAGCCCGTGCGCATCCTCAGCTTTGTGTGCCTGATCGGTTTCATCGTCGGGGCTGTGGCGGGCAACTGGCGCTACTTCCTCGACTACGTGGGGCTGGTGCTGCTGGCCGTGGTGTTGCATGACGCACTGGCCTTTGGCACCGGCTATGCCTGCGCGCGGCTCAGCGGCTTGTCGGACTACGACCGGCGCGCGGTGAGCATTGAGGTGGGCATCCGCAACGCGGGCCTGGGCCTGGTGCTGATCTTCAGTTTTTTTGGAGGCCTGGGGGGCATGGCTGTGGTGGCGGGTGTCTGGGGCTTCTGGGACATCATTGCCGGCCTGGCGCTGGCGGGATGGTGGGGCCGCAGACCTGCGGTGGTGCCGCTGGGGGCTTCGGCCAAGGAGCACGGTGCATGACGGCTTCTTCATTGGCAACGCGCCGCATCCTGGTGACCGGGGCCGACGGTTTTCTGGGCCGGGGTGTAGTGGCCGCCCTTGCGCGCGAGGGTGTGCACACGCTGGTGGCGGCCGATGTGCGCGAGGTGCCTGCCGAGCGCCGCCTGCCTGGCGTGATCTATCTGGTGCAGGACGTGCGTGACCCCGCGCTGGCGCAGACGCTCGCCGACCATGCCATCGACAGCGTGGTGCACCTGGCCTCCATCGTCACGCCGGGCAAAGGATCCAAACGCGAATTCGAATACTCCGTGGATGTGCTGGGCAGCCAGAATGTGCTCAACGCCTGCGTGGCCACGGGGGTGAAACATATTGTGGTCAGCTCCAGCGGCGCGGCCTATGGTTACCACGTCGACAACCCGGCCTGGCTGCGGGAGACCGATGCGCTGCGCGGCAATGAGGTTTTTGCCTATGCCCACCACAAGCGGCTGGTGGAAGAGATGCTGGCGCAGTACCGCGCGGACCACCCCGCGCTGGCGCAGACGGTGCTGCGCATCGGCACCATCCTGGGCGAGCGGGTGGACAACCAGATCACCGCGCTGTTCGACAAACGCCGCCTGCTGGCCATCCGTGGCAGCGAGAGCCCGTTTGTTTTCATCTGGGACGAGGACGTGACCGGCGCCATCCTGCATGCGTTGCGCACGCAGCGCGCTGGCTGTTTCAACCTGGCGGGCGATGGTGCGCTGCCGCTGCGCGAGATCGCCCGGCGCCTGGGTAAACCGGTGCTGGAGTTGCCTGCGGGCCTGCTGCGTGCCGCGCTGGCGGTGGGCTCCGCGCTGGGCCTGAGCCGCTACGGGCCAGAGCAGCTGGATTTTCTGCGTTACCGCCCCGTGCTGCTCAATGCCGCGCTCAAGGAGGTGCTGGGCTACGTGCCTGGCAAGACCAGCGCTGAGGCGTTCGAAGCCTTCGTGGCTGCCCGGGCGCGCCAAGGGCGGCCGGTGGCTGCGGCTGCGGCGGTGGCTGCATGACGGCGCTGGCACTGAGCCGTGGCGACTTGCTGCGCGCGCTGGCCGTGGTGGTCATCTGGGGGCTGAACTTTGTGGTGATGAAGCTGGGCTTGCAGGGGCTCAGCCCCATGCTGCTGGGTGCCCTGCGTTTCACTGCGGCATCCTTGCCGTTTCTGCTGTTCGTGCCCCGCCCATCGATGCCCTGGCGCTTTGTGGTGGGCTACGGGCTGGCGCAGGGGCTGGGGCAGTTCGGCTTTCTGTTCCTAGGTCTGCAGCTGGGCATGACGGCGGGCATGGCCTCGGTGGTCATGCAGACGCAGGCGTTTTTTACGCTGCTGCTGGCTGCACCGCTGCTGGGTGAGCGCGCCAAACCCTGGCAGTGGTGGGGTCTGCTGCTGGCGTTTGGCGGGCTCATGACCATTGGTCTTGCCCATGGAGAAGGGCCCGGGCAGATGACGCTGGCCGGTTTTGTGCTCACCCTCGGCGCGGCCTTCATGTGGGCGGTGTCCAACCTGGTGGCACGCCGCGCTGCGCAGGCAGGGACTTACGCGCCGTTTCCGTTCATCGTGTGGAGCAGCGTGGTGCCAATCGTTCCGTTCTTTGCGCTGGCGGTGTGGACCGAAGGCACCAGCGGTGTCGTGGCGCAATTGCAGGCGGTGGACGGCAGGGCCTTGCTCGCAGTGCTTTACCTCGCATTGCTGGCCACCTTGCTGGCCTACACGCTGTGGACGCAGCTGCTGCAACGCCACGCGGCCGGGCGGGTGACGCCGTTTTCGCTGCTGGTGCCGGTGGTGGGGCTTTGGGCTGCCTACTTCTTTTTGGGCGAAACGCCCTTGCCGCTGCAGTGGGCGGGCGCAGCCGCTGTGTTGTGTGGCCTGGTGGTCAACCAGACCGGCGGCTGGTTGTGGGCACGGTGGCGGCGCAAAGCCGAGACCCACTCGACCGCTCTCTAGAATCCTGGACCGGCGCAGGCTTGTACGGAATGTCCTGCGCAACAAACCCAAGGAAGCAGGATGTCTGAGAACGTGGTGTTGCAGGTGGAGGGGCTGTGTTTTGCCTATCCCGAATGTGGGGTGCTCAACCAGTGGTCGGTGGCGCTGCCTGCAGGCCTGGCGCTGGTGCGTGGCGACGAAAGCAGTGGCAAGACCACGCTGCTGCGCCTGCTGGCGGGTGAACTCACGGCGCAGGCCGGGCGCATCACGCTGCAGGGTGTGCGCCTGGGCGACACGCCCAAGGCCTTTGCGCAAATGGTGTTCTGGGTTGATCCCCGTGCTGGCGACCTGGACAAACTCACCGCCCGTGGCTGGCTGGACAGCCTGCCCGCGCACTACCCGCTGTGGGATGCCGCAGCGCTGGCCACGCACATTGAAGGCTTCACGCTGCACGAGCATCTGGACAAGCCGTTCTATGCGCTGTCCACCGGCAGCAAACGCAAGGTGCTCATGGCCGGGGCGCTGGCCTCGGGCGCGCCGCTGACCTTGATCGACGAGCCTGTGGGCGGGCTGGACAAGCCGTCGGCCACCTACCTGGGCCGCGCCCTGGCGCAGGTGGCGGGCCAGCCCGGGCGGGTGGTGGTCGTGGCGCACTACGAGGCTTTGCCCAGCGTGCCCTGGGGCACGGTGGTGGAACTGAACGGTTGAGTGGTGTCCGGGGCACCGAGCGCCTGCGCCTTCCGCCCCCGCTTTTTTTGGACTGGGCCGCTATCGGGTGTTTTCCCGTTCTCTGAAGGACTGTTCCATGGACGCGCTTCTTTTTGCCCCGGTGGCGGTTGCCATTGCCCTCACGCCTGGCCCCAACAATTTCTGTGGCCTCAACAACGGCATTCGCGCGGGGATTGGTGCGGCCATGGTGGCGACGCTGGGGAGGGTGGCTGCGTTCGCGATTTTCCTGACGGTGTCTGCGGTGGGCCTGGGGGCCATGCTGCTGGCGTCCGAGGCGGCCTTCACGGCCGTGAAGTGGGTAGGCGCCTGCTACCTGTTCTGGCTGGGCTGGCGCGCGTGGCGCAGCCGTGAGTTCAGCGGGCTGGATGTGGTGGATGGCGCAGACGGAGGTGCGGTCAAAGCGGGCGGTGCACCGGTGCGCCTGCAGTCGCTCATCGCGCAGGAGTTCTTGCTGGGCATCACCAATCCCAAGGCCATCATCCTGTTTGCAGCGGTCTTTCCGCAGTTCATCGACCCCGGCCAGCCGGCCCTGCGCCAGTTTGTGGTGCTGGGGGCGGTGTACCTGGGGGCTGAGTTTGTCTCCACGGCGGTTTATGCGGCGGGGGGGCGGCAGATCCGCCGGTTTATCCGCACCTCGCGGGGTGTGGTGCGTCTCAACAAGGCCACCGGCGGGTTCTTCATGGGGGCGGGTGGCCTGCTGCTGGCCACCAATCGGTAAACACGTTCTAAGAACCCTCGGGGACTACATCGCCTTGAAAAGGTGCGCGTAAAGGCGGCTCACGGGCAGCTTCTCGGTCCGGCCCGCCAGCTCCAGATGCAGCTTGCCCGCCTCGTCGCGCGTCACCGTGGTGATGGCGCTGGCGCGCACCAGGGTGCTGCGATGGATCTGCCAGAACACCTGCGTATCAAGCTGGCTCGTCAGCTCCTTGAGCGGCGTGCGGATCAGGTACTCGCGCGCCGCAGTCAGCACCCGCACGTATTTGTCGGCCGCTTCAAAGTACAGCACGTCGGCCACCGGCACCATGTGGATCTGGCTGCCGCTGCTGGCCTGGATGAGGGTGAGGGGGGCGGTGCTGCTTGGTGCCGCTGCAGCGGATGGCGAGGCAATGCCGGGCGCTGCCAGCAGGTGGCGCAGCTGCTCCATGGTTGCTTCTAAATTGATAGCTGGTTGCGCTTTATTCATAAGCGCTAGCTGCAGTTTTTGCACTGTTTTTTGCAGCCGGGCCGCCTGCACGGGCTTGAGCAGGTAGTCCACAGCCTGGGCTTCAAACGCTTGCACGGCGTACTGGTCGTAGGCCGTCACGAATACGAGTGCGGGAAACGGTTTGTCGTCGGGCCAGGCGTCGGCCAGTTCCACGGCGGCATCCAGCCCGCTCTGGCCCGGCATGCGGATGTCAAAGAAGAGCACGTCGGGGAGCAGGGCCAGCGCCTGCCTGACGGCCGACAGGCCGTCGCCCACGGTCGCGGCGATCTGCAGCGCGGGCCAGGCGCGGGCCAGCTCCTGCTGCAGTGCGGCAGCCAGCAGGTGTTCATCCTCGGCAATCAGGGCGCGGGGGGCGGGCTGGTTCATGGGTTGGGAGCGGATTTCAAAGGAAAAACGACGCTAGCGCTTGTCCCTCCTGCGCTAGCAGCTATCAAATCAAGAGTGCCTGATGCGCCGTGCAAGGTGGCCAGGCGTTCGCGCACCTGGGTCAGGCCAAAGCTCTGGCCGGGGCCCGGCGTGGGCAGGGTGCCGGGCAGGCCCACGCCGGTGTCGTTGACCTCGATCACCAGCAGCGGGCCGTTGGCGCCCGGGCGCGTGCTGGCACGCACGGTGATGTGGCCGCCTTCCACCCGGGGCTCCAGGCCGTGGCGGATGGCGTTTTCCACCAGGGGCTGCAGCAGCAGTGGCGGCACGGGCACATCCCGCAGTGCCTCGGGCAGGTCCAGCGTGTAGGCCATGCGCGGGCCCATGCGCACCGCCATCAGCTCCAGGTAGTCGCGCAGGCGGTCAAACTCGTTGGACAGCGGGTGCTGGGTGCTGCGCGACGCGGTGAGCGTGGCGCGCAGGTAGGCAATCATGCGGTCCAGCATCTCCTGCGCACGCGCGGGGTCTGTGCCGATCAGCACGCGCAGGTTGGCCAGCGTGTTGAACAGCATATGCGGTTCGAGCTGGGTTTCCAGCAGCTTCAGGCGCGCCTCGCTCGCGTGCATGCGCGCCTCGGCCATCTTGTCTTCCAGATACGCCGATTTGTGGATGGCGTAGAAGTAGTAGCTGCCCACCAGCCCGGCAATGGCCGTGATGAGAATGGATGTGCGCTGATCAGACCCGGTAGTGGACGTGCCCGGTGGGTAGAAGTGAAAGTAGTACACGCACAAGGCGTTGGCCAGTGCCGTGCCTGCCACATACCCCACAACGATGCCCCCCGCCACCAGCGCCATGCCCTGCCACCCATGCGGCCAGCCCGTTTCGGCGGCAGACGGTATCAATTCGCGCCCCAGGTCGATCACGGCCCAGGTGAAGGTGCCGATCAGTATCGAATACACCACCGGCGGCCCGTAGGGCTTGTCGGGCATGAAGGCATATTGGATAGTCGCAACGACCAGGGTGAAGGCGAGCACCTGAAGGAAGTGCCGCAGCTTGCTGATGCCGTTGAAGGGGCGTCGCAGCATCATGGCCGGTGCTGCTCTTGCTGCTCTTGCTGCTTTTGGGCTTGTTCGCGCTGCAGGGCTTCGCGCTCGCGCTGCACCATGCGTTCGCGCAGGCCGTTGCCGTTGCCCAGCAGGAACACCGACACCCCGTGCAGCACCAGCCCCAGGCCCCAGCCCAGCAGTGGATAGATCGACCAGGGGCGCGTACCGAACGCGTAGCGCGACATGGCAAAGAGCAGCGCGTTGACCAGCACGAACGCCACGGCGTGCACGTACCAACCCAGCTTGGCGCTGGCGCGCCGGCGGGCCAGCGTTTCGATTTCTTCGGGGCTAAGAGGGGAGGTCATGGCGGGGCGGTCGGGGGTGAAAAGCTCGGGGCGCTGCAGGGATTCTAGGGGCGGGCTAGGCCGGGCAGGCGTGGCGCGCCACCGTGGCCACAGCCTGGGCGTCCAGCGTCAGCCCCATGTGGTTCACGCCGGGCACCAGGGTCACGGGCACAGGCTTGCCCGCCTGGGCAAACAGGTCGGCAAAGCGGTCGGCGTAAAAAAGCTCATCGTCCTGCCCGGCCACGATGCAGACCGTGCCCCGGGCATTGCGGATGTCGGCCTGGTAGTCGTCGTGGGGGCGGAAGTTGGTGGCCACCGTGTACGAATAGCGGGGCGTGAGCAGCTCGCGGGCTACGTCGTTGAGGGCAAAGCTCAGCACTGGCAGGTGGTTCCACCGGGTGATGCCGATCTGATTGAGCAGCGTGATGGCAACCATGCGGGGCAGTCCCACCGACACCCAGCCGCCGCTGTCAGGCCGCGATGTGGGGGCGTTGTGGTGCAAAAAAGGCGAAAGCAGCACATAGCGGTCGAACAGGTCCTGCCGCGCGCTGCCCGCAAAACGCAGCGCAAACCCGCCGCCTGCCGAAAATCCCATCAGCGTTTGCGGGCCAGCGTGCGGCACGGCGCGCAGAAAGTCCTCGATGTCGTCTTCCATCTGGCCGATGTACGCGGCCTGGCCCCTGGGGCCGGACGCGCCGTGACCCCGAATGTCCAGGGAAGCCACGGCATAGCCCTCAGCCGCCAGCGCCTGTGCCAGCACGTGGTTGGACTGCCCGCGTGCGGAAGACCCATGCACCAATACCACCCGGCGCTGTGGTGTGGCTGCTGTTGCCGGACTGGGGCTGTAGCCATGCCACGCCAGTGAAGTGCCGTCGCGCGCTGTGTAGCGCTGGGCTGGTGGAACACCGCCGTAGTCCACGCCCTTGAACGGATTGTTGATGCTGGACAGTGGCGGGATGTCGTGGGGGCCACCCCAGGCGATGGCGGCAGCAAGTCCGGCAAGCCCCAGTGTCAGCAGGGCTGCAGCGATGAACAAGGGGTACCGGCTGCGGGGCCGCAATCTGGAGGTTTGCGTCATGGTGGCGAGCAGGCCAAGGGTGGCGGCAGAGATGAGGAGCATGGGGGCGTGTGACGCAGGATGGCCGCGTTAGGGCACTGGTTGAAAGGGGTGCAAGGGTTGCAGGTGCTGGGCGAAGAACGCCACGATGCGTGCATCCACCTCGGGCAGCACCTTGCGGTCAAAGCCGGGCGGGTCGCCCAGCAGCGCGGTCTGCACGTCGCTCAGCAGGTGCAGCGGTGGCATGGGCGACAGCATGGCGCCGTGGCTGGCGTCCGGCAGGTGGGCTACGTGGGTGCAGCGGTCCTGGCAGGCCGTGAGCACGGCGTCACTGTGAAAGCGCGGCACCTGGTTCACATCCATGCCCGCAGTCACCAGCCCCAGCGCGATGCTCGGGGTGGCAAGGGTGGCCATGTCAAAGTCGGCTGCAAAGGGCACGCTGGCCACGGCGGCTTGTATGCGGGAGTCCTGGTGTGTGTAGGCGGTGTCATCGCCAAAGCGGTGCCGTATCACGGCCAGTGCAAACCACTTCTTCAGGCCATCCAGCAGGTTGCCGTGCAAACGGGTGATGAACCCGACGCAGGAGGAAAAATCATCGGCAATATGGGCCTCGCAGTGCTGGCGAAAGCGCGCGGGCGACCACGCGCCGCCCGCCAGCGTCAACGCCGTATGGCCACCGGCGGAACCACCAAAGACCCCTACCTTGTCCAGTGTGAGCAACGGGGCCAGGCGGTTGTCCTGTGCCACGGCGTCGATGGCGCGGGAGACCTCGGCGGGGCGGCGCTTCCAGCTCTCGGGGCCGGGGGTGGAAGGGTCTTTGGAGTTGTCTCCCGCATGTTCGGGCAATGCCACGACAAAACCTGCGGTCACCATTGCACGTGCCAGATCGGTGTGGACCCACGGATTGCCGCCCGAACCGTGTGTAATGACGATCAGGCGGCCGTTGCCCCGCACGGGGCTGCCCTGCCAGGCCAGCTGCAGCTGGAAGGGGCCGCGCTGCACGGGTTCGTCGGCACTGCTGCTGGGGTAGAACACCGTGACGGGGCCATCCCCCAGCAAGCCGGGCAATTCCATCAGCCCCGTACCCGCCTGGGAGGCGGTGGCCGCACCCCATGTCGCGAGTGTCAGCAGGGTCAGGGTCAGTCGTCGGAGCATCTTCATGGGATTTCTTTCGTGCGGAAGGCGGGTGTAGGCGGGTTCAAGGACGTTGCCCCTGCTGCGCCAGACGGTCGCGTTCGGCCTGCACCATGCGCTCATGCAGCCCGCCGCCAGCAATCAGGAACACCACCGCCCCATGCACCACCAGGCCGATGCCCCATCCCAGCGCGGGGTACACCGCCCAGTGCCGCCCGCTGGCGGCCGACAGGGTGATCAGCAACAGGTTGACCAGCAGATAGACGCCGGCGTGCATGTACCAGCCGAGTTTGGCCCCGGCGCGCTTGCGGGCCAGGCGTTCCATGGGATCTTGGGTGGGGTGGATGTAGTGCATGGTGATGTCTCCAGACAAGGTGAGTCAGTTCGATGGGAGGGCAGGGTTCTGGCCGGGCTCAGGCGCCCACGGGGGATGCGCCGTAGACCACGCTTTGCTGCGCCAGGCGCCACATCCGCAGGGCCCGGGCGGCGAACAGGCCGTTGAACACCCCATAAAGGGCCGAGATCTGCAGCGCGAAGGTGCCGTCCCGTGCCAGGGTGGGTTGCATGGCCAGCTCCACCCCTACGAAATACTTGGTCAGGAAGATGCCGACGATCAGCGCGAGCGGCATGGCGCTGCCCGGAATGTAAAAACTGCGCGAAGAGGCGCTGTAGAGCGTGCCGGTGGGCGCCGTGGGCTGGAACCACAGGGCCAGCGCCGTGGTCGCCGTGGCGGCTGCCAGCCAGAGACCCACTGCCTGTACGCCGGAGGAGGCCGAACCGCCGAATGCCGACAGCAGTCCTGCCACCGAGAAGGCGGCCATGCCCAGCGGCATGAGCTGGGTTCGCAGCAGGCTGGCGCTGCGGTCGCGCAGCTGGCTGGCTCCCAGCCCCACCAGGCCGGCCAGCATGCCCCAAACCCAATAGGGGGTGTGACTGATGACCTGGAGCATTGCTTGGGGTTGGTGAACAATCAAATTGAGCAGCATGGGGATCTCCTGAATGGAAAGGGTGGATGGAGAGGGAACGGCAGGGTCAGATCACGCCCAGTGCCGACCAGAGCGAATGGCCGAGAAAGCGATCAGGCAGCAGAGTGAAGCCACCGGCCACCACGCAGGCGCCGATGTAGACGCGCTGCATCGTCTTGCGATGCCCGTCGATGTTGCGCCGGGCCAGGAAGACAAAAGACAGCACCAGCATCCCCAGCGTGACCGGTATCAGCAGGTGGATCAGCCCGAAGCTGCCCCATCGCGGGCCCGGGCCCCCACTGATGAAAATGGCCGACACGGCTGTGGCCACCATCAGGGTTACCCAGGCATACCCGGCGGCGCGGTGCAGGCGCGGGCGTTGGGTGGCACCCTTGCGGGCCCACAGGGCGATGGGGCCGATGGCGGTCGCGGCGAGCGCTGCGGCGAGGTGGATGGCGATGACGGGGGTGAGTTGCATGGTGTGGCTCCGGGCTCGTTCTTCAATGGAGCGGACTGTGCCGACACCGCCCCGTCGCTGCCAGCGGCTTGCGACGAAATGCGCCAGGGCCGCCGCGAAATGCAGGAGCGCGGCGTGACTTGCGGGGCATTTTTGGTGGTCGGCCCGTTGGTGGATGTGCCTTCCCTACGAATTGCTTTGACCCCAAGGTTTACTTTTCTTCGCACAGCGTTCAAAGCAACGCGTGAACTGAGCCTCTACGATCCGGTACGGTTGACCGTGCTGACACCCGCCCTGCACGCACCCCGAGAACACGAATCAAGACCGCCATGAACCCCCAAGAAGTCAACGCGCCCCCGCCATCGGCCATTCCTCCCGCTCCCCCCGGCAAACCGCCACGCCGATCCCGATGGGTAGGAAGCCTGCTGGCGCTGGTGTTGGTGGGGCTGGTAGGAGGGGCGGCGTGGTATCTCATCCAGCGGGCCAATGGTGAATCCAGCGGCGGTCCGGGCTTTCCGGGGGGCGGGCGCCCCATGGTCACGGTGGGGGATGCCGTGGTGCGCAAGGCTGAACTGCCGGTGATCATCGATGCGCTGGGCACTGTGATCCCCGCCACCACGGTCACGCTGCGGCCCCAGGTGTCGGGCATGCTGACCCAGGTGCTGTTCACCGAGGGGCAGATGGTCAAAAGAGGGCAGTTGCTGGCGCAAATCGACCCCCGCCCCTTCGAGCAGGCGCTGATGCAGGCCCAGGGCACCCGCCAGCGCGACGAGGCGCAGCTGGAGAACGCGCGCCTCACGCTGGAGCGCTACCGCACATTGCTGTCGCAAGACTCCATCGCCCGCCAGGACGTGGACACGCAGGCCGCGCTGGTCAAACAGCTCGAAGGCACGGTGATGACCGACAAGGCCCAGGAGGGCACGGCGCGCCTGAACCTGGACTACACACGCATCACCGCGCCCGCGTCGGGGCGCATCGGTCTTCGCACCGTGGATGCGGGCAACTACGTGACCTCGGGCGACACGGCGGGCCTGGCCACCATCACGCAGGTGGCGCCCATCGACGTGCAGTTCTCGGTGCCGCAGGACCGCGTGGCCGACATCCAGGCAGCGCAGGGCGCAGCGGACGCCCTGGCCGTGACGGCGCTGGACCGCACGCGCAAGGCCGAACTCGACAAGGGGCGTTTCTCTACGCTGGACAACCAGGTGGACACCACCACCGGCACCGTCAAGGCCAAGGCTCGGTTCGAGAACGCGGCGGGTGCGCTGTTTCCCAACCAGTTTGTGAACGTGCAACTGCTGCTGCGCAACGTGCCCGCGCTGGTGGTGCCCGTGACCGCCGTGCGCACCGGCGCCAATGGCGACTACGTCTATGTCATCAACGAAGACCGCACGGTGTCGCTGCGCAAGGTCAAGCGCGGTCAGGCCACGGTGGGGCTGATGGCGATCACCGAAGGCCTGAAGGAAGGCGAACGTGTGGTGACCGAGGGCGGGGACCGCTTGCAGGATGGCATGGCCGTGCAGCTGCCGGGTGCGCAGGCCGCCCGTGCACCGCGTGCGGGGGCCAGCGGGCCGCGAGGGGAGCGTGGAGAAGGTGGCCAGCGCCGCCAGCGTCCTCCTCAGAATCCCTGAGCGCGACACGACAACATGAGTCCTTCACGTCCATTCATTGAAAGGCCCGTGGCCACTGCGCTGCTGATGATTGCCATCGTGCTGGCAGGGCTGGTGGGTTTCCGCTTTCTGCCGCTGTCGGCCTTGCCCGAGGTGGATTACCCCACCATCCAGGTGCAGACCCTGTACCCGGGTGCCAGCCCCGAGGTCATGAGCCGCACGGTGAGTGCGCCGCTGGAGCGCCAGTTTGGCCAGATGCCCGGGCTCACGCGCATGGCGTCCACCAGCGCCTCGGGGGTGTCCATCATCACGCTGCAGTTTGGCCTGGGGCTGGCGCTGGATGTGGCCGAGCAGGAGGTGCAGGCGGCCATCAACGCGGGCAATTCGCTGCTGCCCGCAGACCTGCCCGCACCCCCGGTGTACGCCAAGGTGAACCCTGCCGACGCGCCGGTGCTCACGCTGGCCATCAGCTCTGACACGCTGCCGCTCACCGAAGTGCAGAACCTGGTGAACACGCGCCTGGCGCAGAAGATCAGCCAGGTTTCCGGTGTGGGGCTGGTGTCGCTGGCGGGTGGGCAGCGGCCTGCCGTGCGCATCCAGGCCGACACCAAGGCGCTGGCGTCGTACGGCATTGGCCTCGATACCCTGCGCACGGCCATCACGTCGGCCAATGCCAACAGCGCCAAAGGCAGCTTCGACGGGCCCCAGCGCTCCTACACCATCAATGCCAACGACCAGTTGCTGACGGTGGACGACTACAAGAACCTCATCGTGTCGTGGCGCAACGGCGCGCCGGTGCGCATGCTGGAGGTGGCGCGGGTGGTGGAGAGTGCGGAGAACAACCGGCTGGGCGCGTGGGCGGGGGTCAACGACCCCCTCCGCGCCGCGCCGGGCCGCCCCAAGCAAGCGGACGCCCCCCCGGGGGGCAGCGAACCACACGAAGTGGGGAGCGTGGGGGCTTCCATCACTCCAGCGATCATCCTCAACGTGCAGCGCCAGCCGGGCGCCAACGTGATCGCCACGGTGGACAACATCAAGAAGCTGTTGCCCGAGCTGCAGGCGGGCCTGCCCGCATCGCTCAAGGTGCAGGTGCTGTCGGACCGCACCACGGGCATCCGGGGCTCGGTCCACCATGTGGAACTGGAACTGGTGCTGGCCGTGCTCATGGTGGTGCTGGTGATCTTCTTCTTTCTGCACAGCCTGCGCGCCACGGTGATTGCCAGCCTGGCCGTGCCCATTTCGCTCATTGGCACCTGCGGGGTGATGTACCTGCTGGGCTACAGCCTCAACAACCTGAGCCTGATGGCGCTGACGATTGCCACCGGCTTTGTGGTGGACGATGCCATCGTGATGATCGAGAACATCGCGCGCTACCTGGAGGAGGGCGAGCCGCCGTTCCAGGCGGCGCTCAAGGGCGCGACGCAGATTGGCTTCACCATCATCTCGCTCACGGTGTCGCTGATCGCGGTGCTGATCCCGCTGCTCTTCATGAGCGATGTGGTCGGGCGGCTCTTTCGCGAGTTCGCGGTCACGCTGGCCATCACCATTCTCATCTCGGGCGTGGTGTCGCTCACCCTCGTGCCCATGATGGCTGCGCGCTGGCTGCGCGCCGAGCCCGCTGGGGGCCCGAAGGGCGTGGCGGGCCGTATCAACCGGGGTTTCGAGCGGGTGATTGGCGGCTATGACCGCTGGCTGCAGTGGGTGCTGCGCCACCAGGGCGCCACTCTGGTGGTGGCGGTGATGACGCTGGCCCTCACGGCGCTCTTGTATGTGGTCATCCCGAAGGGGCTTTTTCCCACGCAGGACACCGGGCAACTGCAGGCGCGCGTCGAGGCGTCGCAGGATGTCTCGTACGCCCGCATGAGTGAACTCCAGCAAGCCGCCGTACGCGCCATCTTGCAAGACCCCGACGTGTTGTCGCTCAGCTCGTTTGTGGGTGTGGATGCGGCCAACAACACCATGCTCAACGCCGGGCGCATGCTGATCAATCTCAAGCCTGACCGCGACGGGCAGGAAGCCATCATGCAGCGGCTGCGTGAGCGTGTGCGGTCTGTGGCGGGTGTCACGCTGTACCT
Source organism: Acidovorax sp. LjRoot38 (assembly GCF_964252975.1). NCBI lineage: Bacteria > Pseudomonadati > Pseudomonadota > Betaproteobacteria > Burkholderiales > Comamonadaceae > Acidovorax > Acidovorax sp. LjRoot38. The sequence continues at coordinate 242,097 of NZ_CAXUPT020000006.1, forward strand.
GCAGCCCACGCAGGATCTGACGATCGATGCGGAAACCGGCCCCACCGAGTACCGCGTGTCGATTGGCGGTGTGGATGCCGCGCAGGTCAACGACTGGACCCGCAAGCTCGCCGAGCGACTGCAGCGCGAGCCCAAGGTGCGCAACGCCACGACCGATGCGGGCGCGCAGGGCCTGTCGGCCTTTGTGGACATTGACCGCAACACGGCATCCCGCCTGTCGGTCACGGCCAGCAGCGTGGACGACACGCTCTACAGCGCGTTTGGCCAGCGCATCGTGTCCACCATTTTCACCGAGACCAACCAGTACCGCGTGATCCTGGAAGCCCAGCAGGAAGGCATGAACACGCCCGAGGCCCTGGGCACCTTGCAGCTGCGCACAGGCTCCGGCACGCCCACGCCGCTGGCGGCTGTGGCCACCATCCGCGAGCAACTGGCGCCGCTGCAGATCACGCGCGTGGCCCAGTACCCGGCGGCAACCCTGGGTTTTGACAAGGCCGAGGGCGTGTCCTTGGGCAGTGCGGTGGACGCCATCCGCGCTGCCGCGAAGGAAATCGGGATGCCGCAGGGCCTGTCGATGGAGTTCCTGGGGGCTGCCGGGGCTTACGAAAAATCGTTGTCGAGCCAGCTGTGGCTCATCCTGGCGGCGATGGTGTGCGTGTACATCGTGCTCGGCGTGCTGTACGAGAGCTATATCCACCCGGTCACGATCCTCTCCACCCTGCCTTCCGCCGGGGTGGGGGCGCTGCTGGCGCTCATGGTGTCGGGCAACGACCTGGGGGTGATCGGCATCATCGGCATCATCCTGCTGATCGGCATCGTCAAGAAGAACGCGATCATGATGATCGACTTCGCCATCGACGCCGAGCGCCACCAGGGCATGGGGCCGCAGCAGGCCATCCACCAGGCCGCGCTGCTGCGCTTTCGCCCCATCCTCATGACCACGCTGGCGGCGCTGTTTGCCGCGCTGCCGCTGATGCTGGGCTGGGGCGAGGGCGCGGAACTGCGCCGGCCCCTGGGGCTGGCGATTTTTGGCGGCCTGATCCTGAGCCAGATGCTCACCCTTTTCACCACGCCGGTGATCTATCTGGCGTTTGACCGGCTGGGCCGCCGCTGGACGGGCCGGGGCACGGCGGCGGCGCCGGTCCAGGCCGGGGAGGTGACGTGAATCTCTCGCGCCCCTTCGTCGAGCGGCCGGTCGCCACCGTGCTGCTGACCATTGGCGTGGCCCTGGCGGGGATCGCCGCATTTTTTGTGCTGCCCGTATCGCCTTTGCCGCAGGTGGACTATCCGGCCATTTCGGTCTCGGCCAGCCTGGCGGGCGCCAGCCCCGAAACCATGGCCACCAGCGTGGCCACCCCTCTGGAGCGGCGGCTGGGGGTGATTGCCGGGGTCAACGAAATGACCTCGACCAGCTCCAACGGATCGGCGCGTGTGAGCCTGCAGTTCGACCTGAACCGCAATATCGACGCGGCCGCGCGCGAGGTGCAGGCCGCCATCAACGCGGCGCGGGCCGACCTGCCCGCCACGCTGCGCAGCAACCCCACGTATCGCAAGCGCAACTCGGCGGCATCACCCGTCATCATTCTGGCGCTGACATCCAAGACGCGCACGCCGGGTGAGATCTACGATGCCGTCTCCAACGTGGTGAGCCAGCGCCTGTCGCAGGTGGACGGTGTGGGCGAGGTGGAGATTGGCGGCGGCTCGCTGCCCGCCGTGCGCGTGGAGCTGCTGCCCTTTGCGCTCAACCGCTACGGCATCAGCACCGAAGACGTGCGCGCTGCCATCCAGGCCTCCAACGCCAACCGGCCCAAGGGCGCCATCGAGGGCGACGGGCGCCGCCTGCAGATCTATACACCATCGCCCGCGCGCAAGGCGGCAGAGTACGAATCGCTCATCGTCGCCTGGCGCAACAATGCCGCCGTGCGGCTGGGGGATGTGGCGCGCGTGGTGGACGGGGTGGAAAACCGCCGCACCGTAGGGCTGTTCAACGGTGACCCCGCCATTATCGTGCTGGTCACGCGCCAGCCGGGTGCCAACATTATCGAAACGGTGGATGCCGTGCGCGCGCTGTTGCCCGACCTGCAGGCCCAGCTGCCGCAGGACATCCAGGTGGCCGTGGCGTCGGACAGCACCAACTCCATCCGCTCCTCCCTGCATGAAATCGAGCTGACCCTGATGGTCTCCATCGCCCTCGTGGTGCTGGTGGTGGGCCTCTTCCTGCGCAAGGCGCGGGCCACGGTGATCCCGGCGGTGGCCACTGTGGTGTCGCTGCTGGGAACCTTCGGCGTGATGTACTTCCTGGGCTTCAGCCTCAACAACCTGAGCCTGATGGCGCTGACCGTGGCCACAGGTTTTGTGGTGGACGATGCCATCGTGGTGCTGGAGAACACCATGCGCCACATCGAGGCCGGCATGGACCGCATGCAGGCCGCGCTGCAGGGTGCGCGGGAGGTGGGCTTCACCGTGCTGTCCATCAGCCTGTCGCTGGTGGCTGTGTTCATTCCGCTGCTGTTCATGGACGGCCAGGTGGGGCGGCTGTTCCGCGAATTCGCCATCACGTTGTCAGCGGCGGTGATGATTTCGCTTGTGATCTCGCTCACCACCACGCCCATGATGTGTGCGTGGCTGCTGCGGGCGCACGACCCGGCCAGCGACAAGCCCCCGTCGCGCCTGGCGCGGTGGGCAGAGCGCGGCTACCAGGGCGTGCTGCGCGGGTATGGACACAGCCTGGACTGGGCCCTGGCCAGCAAAGGCCTGGTGGTGCTCATCCTGCTGGCGGTGATCGGGCTCAACGTGTACTTGTTCGCGAAGATCCCCAAAGGGTACTTCCCCGAGCAGGACAACGGCCAGCTCAACGCGGGCCTCAGGGCCGACCAGAGCATTTCGTCCGAAGCCCTGGCGCGCAAGCTGCGCCAGGCCGTGGAGATCATCCGCAAGGACCCAGCGGTGGACACCGTCGTCGGCTTCTCGGGTGGCAGCCGGGCCGGGGGGGGGTTCATGTTTGTGAACCTCAAACCGTTGAAGCAGCGCACGGACAGCACACCGGCCGTCATTGCGCGGCTGCGGCCGCAGCTCAACCAGATCACCGGCCTCAGGGTGTTTCTGAACCCCGTGCAGGACCTGCGCATGGGCGGGCGCTCCAGCAACTCCACCTACCAGTACACGCTCAAGAGCGACAACATGGCGGACCTCAAGCAATGGGCGGGCAAGCTGGCCGACCGGCTCAAGGACGAAAGCCTGCTCAAGGACGTGGACACCGACCAGGCGGAAAACGGCGTGGAGACCTATGTGGAGGTGGACCGCGACAGCGCTTCGCGCCTGGGCGTGAGCGCCTCGGCCATCGACAACGCGCTGTACAACGCCTTCGGCCAGCGTTCGGTGGCCACGATCTATGGCGAACTCAACCAGTACGCCGTCATCATGGAGTGGGCGCCGGAGTACACCCGGGGCCCGCCGGCCCTGAAAGATATCTACGTGGCCAGCAACCCGACCGGTGCCACGGGGACGGCCGCCAACCCGGGCCAGCGCGGTGCGTCCACGGGCAATGTCATCAGCACTGCGGCATCGACCATGGTGCCGCTGAGCGCCGTGGCGCGCGTGGTGGAGCGGGCCTCACCCACGTCAATCAGCCACCAGGATGGCGAGCTGGCCACCACCATCTCGTTCAACATCGACCCCGGGACCTCGCTGGCGCAGGCGCGCCAGGTCATCGAGCAGGCCGAGGCCGACATTGCCATGCCCACCAACGTGCGCGGCAGCTTCCAGGGCACGGCGCTCAGCGCCCAGCAGTCGCAGGGGCAGCAACTGTTCCTGATCCTCACCGCCATCGTGGTGATCTACATCGTGCTGGGGGTTCTGTATGAAAGCCTGATCCACCCGATCACGGTGCTGACCACGCTGCCGTCGGCGGGGGTGGGCGCCGTGCTGGCGCTGCTGCTGTTCAACATGCAGTTCACCATCATTGCGCTCATCGGCGTGTTCCTGCTAATCGGCATCGTCAAGAAGAACGCGATCATGATCATCGACTTTGCGCTGGACGCCGAGCGCGCGCGCGGGCTCACGGCCCTGGAGGCCGTGCGCGAAGCCTGCCTGCTGCGGTTTCGCCCCATCCTGATGACCACGATGGCTGCTGCACTGGGCGCACTGCCGCTGGCCATCGGCTTCGGGCAGGGCTCGGAGCTGCGCCAGCCGCTGGGCGTGGCGATCATCGGCGGGCTCATTGCGAGCCAGTTGCTCACCTTGCTGACGACGCCGGTGGTCTATGTGCTGCTCGACAAGCTGCGCAAGCCCGCACCCAACGAACAACAACTGAGCCGCGCCGGAGCCCCCGGTGCCGCTGTCTGATTGCGCACCATGACCCGTCCCATCATCCCCCTCGCACCGGGTGTACGCGCCGCACGCTGGGCCAGCCTCGGGCTCGCGCTGACGCTGCTGTCTGCCTGCTCCGTCACTCCGCCGTACCGGCGCCCCGAGATGCCAGTGCCGGCCACGTTCAAGGAGGCGGGCGCCACCTGGGCGCCAGCCGCGCCTGCCGACGCGCTGGACCGTGGACCCTGGTGGGAGCTGTTCGGAGACGCCGAGCTGAACCGGCTGGCGGAGCAGGTGCAGCTATCCAACCAGAACATTGCCGCCGCAGTGGCTGCCTATGCCCAGGCGCAGGCCGTGGTGCGGCAGCAGCGCGCGGGGCTGCTGCCTTCCGTCAGCCTGTCGGGCGGTGCCACGCGTTCGGGTGGCGAGGGCGCCAGCCGGTCCGGCACCACGACCCAAGCCTCGTTGGGGGTGGACTGGGCCCCGGACCTCTGGGGGCGACTCGAAAGCGGCGTCAACAATGCCCAGGCCAGTGCGCAAGCCAGCGAGGCCGACCTTGCGTCGGCCCGCCTGTCCGCCGTGGGCAGCCTGGCCTCCGCCTATTTCCAGCTGCGCGAGGCTGATGCGGAAATCGGGCTGCTGCAGGCCACGGTGGAGGGCTACGAGCGCAGCCTGCAGATCGCCAGGAATCGTTATTCCGCCGGAGTGGTGGCCCAGACCGATGTGCTGCAGGCGCAGACCCAACTGGCAAACGCGCGGGCCGACCTGGCCACCGCGCGCCAGAACCGGGCGCGGTTCGAGCACGCGCTGGCGGTGCTGACGGGGCAGGCGCCCTCCGACTTTGTCGTGCCCAGTGCACCGTGGGTGGCCCAAGTGCCCGAGGTGCCACCAGGCGTCCCCTCAACCCTGCTGCAGCGCCGCCCCGACATCGCGTCGGCAGAGCGGGCCGTGGCCGCTGCCAACGCGCAGATCGGCATCCAGCGCGCGGCATACTTTCCCAGCCTGAGCCTGGGCGCCACCCTCGGCAGCGGTGGCAGCAGCGTGGCGGATCTGTTCAAGGCGTCGGGCACTGTGTGGTCGCTGGGGCTGTCCATTGCACAGACTGTGTTTGATGCAGGTGCCACCGCCGCCCGCGTGGAGGAGGCGCAGGCTGCACGCGATGCCCGTGTGGCCGTCTACCGCCAGACCGTGCTGACGGCCTTCCAGAGCGTGGAAGACCAGCTCACCGTGCTGCGCACCCTGCGAGAACAGGAGCCCCTGCGGCGCGAGGCCGTATCGGCCGCCGAACGCACGGCGCAGCAGCTGCTCAACCGCTATCGCGAAGGGCAGGTGGGCTACACCGAGGTGGTGACCGCGCAAGTATCAGCGCTGTCTGCCCAGCGCGCCCTGCTGCAGCTGCAGGTCAACCGCCAGCTGGCCGTGGTGGCGCTGGTGCAGGCGCTGGGGGGCGGGTGGCAGGCGCCGTGGCAGCCCCCCGCCTGAAGGCTGCGCGGGGCTGCTCGGCATATACTCCTGTTTTGATAGCTGCTAGCGCTTGATAGATAAGCGGTAGAGCCTAATTTGATTCAAATTTATCTCAAGGAGTGTGCGTGGACGTTGTATTGCTGGTCAAGGCCGCCATCATGGGCGTGGTCGAAGGCCTGACGGAGTTCCTGCCCATTTCTTCCACGGGGCACCTGATCCTGGCGGGCTCTCTGCTGGGATTTGATGATGCCAAGGCCAAGGTGTTTGACATTGCCATCCAGACCGGTGCCATCTTTGCGGTGATCCTGGTGTATTGGCAGAAGATCCGCGCCACGCTGGTGGCCTTGCCCACGCAGCGGCAGGCGCAGCGGTTTGTACTCAATGTGCTCATCGGGTTTTTGCCCGCTGTGGTGCTGGGCCTGTTGTTTGGCAAAGCCATCAAGGCCCATCTGTTTACCCCTGTGGTGGTGGCCAGCACCTTCATCATTGGGGGCTTCATCATTTTGTGGGCAGAGCGCCGATCTCCTGCGGCCACCCGCATCCAGTCGGTGGATGACATGACGCCGCTGGACGCCCTCAAGGTGGGCCTGGTGCAGTGTCTCGCCATGGTGCCGGGCACCAGCCGCAGTGGCTCCACCATCATCGGGGGCATGCTGCTGGGCCTGTCGCGCAAGGCAGCCACCGATTTTTCGTTCTTTCTGGCCATTCCCACGCTCATTGGCGCGGGGGTGTACAGCCTGTACAAGGAACGCGCGCTGCTGTCGGTGGCCGATCTGCCCATGTTCATCACCGGGCTGGTCTTTTCTTTCCTGAGCGCCTGGCTGTGTGTGCGCTGGTTGTTGCGCTACATCAGTACCCATAGCTTTGTACCGTTTGCGTACTACCGCATCGTGTTTGGCATCGTTGTTCTGGTGACAGCATGGACTGGATGGGTGCAGTGGGCGGACTGATAATCCACCCATGAGCCGTTTTGCCCCCATTGCACCCCTGGTTTCTTGTGCTTCGTTGCTGGCCTGCCTGTGCTCCTGGCCGGCGGCGCACGCAGCGGATGCGCCTGCGCCTGCAGCCGAAGAGCCGCCCAAACCGTTGTTCAACTACGCGCTGGGCGCCATCGTGGGCTCCAGCCCGGACTACGCGGGCGGTGATGGGCGCAAGAACAGCTTGCGGCCCGCATGGGCCATCGAATATGGACGCTTCAGGCTCAGTACCTCGCGTGGCAGCGCCTTCATGGGACATGGGCTGGGTCCGCGCGAATCGGGTGCCAGTGCCACGCTGGCGCAGGGAGATCAATTCAACCTGAGCGCCTCGCTGCGCATCGACAAAGGCCGTGACGGCTCGGACGCACCGATCCTGGTGGGGCTGCCCTCGGTCCGGTCCACGCTGCGCGCGCGGGTGAGCGCTGGGTATGCGCTGACGCCACGGTGGTCTGTGGGCGCCGGGCTTTCGCAGGACATTCTGGGGCGCGACGGCGGCGCGCAGTTGTCCACCAGCGTGGGCTATACCTGGCCCGTGACCGAGCAGACCAAAGTCACTTTCGGCGCAGGCGCGAGCTTTGGGGATCGCACCTATCTGCGCGGTCATTTTGGCGTGCCTGCGGGTGGTTCCGGGGCCTTGCCTGCCTTTGATCCGGGCGCAGGCCTGTACAGCGTGGATGCCGGGGTGGAAGTCATGTCGGCCATCAATCGCCACTGGGTGATTCTGGGTGCGGCGCGTGTATCGCAGCTCAAGGGCGACGCCCGCCGCAGCCCGCTCACCGTCGAGCCCACAGGGTATTCCGTGTCCGTCGGCCTGGCATATCGTTGCTGCCGCTAGTCCACTGAAACCGAGAAATCGGCCCTGCCAGACCCTCACCCTTCGGGCCGGGGTGGCAGCAGGCGCATCGCTGCGTTGCGGGCCTTGCCAAGGCGGCCAGCCTTGGCAAGGCCCGCGCCTTGCGCTGCACCCGCTGCCACCTCGGCGCACAGCCGATTACTCGGTTTCAGTGGACTAGCGTGCAACACCGTGCGGGAGCTGGCCTTTTGCGAAAGGCCCGTGGGGCCTGCGGGGGCACCATGGGCCGAAAGTGATAAGCTGGTGCTGACACACTGTTACCTGTAGCAGGGCGATGCAAAGCGGCCACCGTGAAGGAGGTGCAGCGTTGGATCGCCCCCTCTGTCGATGACCATCTCCCCGCCGGGGCTATCGCCGCATGATGCAAGACGAGCCTGAGTTGTCGCAGCCCCCCACAGCCGTCCATCAGGATTCCTGGTCCAAGGCTGAATTGCTGGATCTGATCACCCGCAGCGCGGGTGCCACCATGGCCGTGATCGACCGCAGTCTGGCCATGATCTATGTCAACGAGGAATACGCCCGCTGGTTCGGCGCCGTGCCCCAGCAGTTGGTGGGGAAAACCCTTGTCGAGGTGTATGGTGAGAGCGACTGCGCCCGATTCATGCCCTTCGTCGAGCGTGTGCTGCAGGGCGAGCGGGTGCAGTACCAGCGCCTTCTGCGCACACCGTATGGCATTGATGAATGGCGCACCATCTGCCTGACCCCCTGGCACAACCGGCAGGGGCTGGTGGACGGCTTCATCACCACTGCGCTCGACGTTCATGAACTGCAGGTCACCATGAATGCGCTGCGCGCTGCCAACCAGCGGCTTTCCTCGCACATGGAAAACAGCCCGCTTGCGGTCCTGGAGATGGACCATAACCTCAGGCTCCTGCACTGTTCGCAGCGCGCTGTGCAGCTCATGGGCTGGCTGCAGGTGGCGGGGCTGGAGGGGCGGTTGCTGACGGAACTTGTGGATCCCTCACTTCAGGACGATGGGCTTCAGAGTGCGCTACAGCGCCTGCAGTCGGGGCAGGAGTCCCAGAACCGCGCGGAGACCTGCTTTGTGCGGGAGGACGGTAGCGAAGTGCATTGCGAGTGGTTCAACTCCGCACTGACCGACGCCCAGGGGCAGGTCACATCGATCATGGCGCTGGTCCAGGATGTCTCGGCCAAGATCCAGATCGCCCGCCAGCAGCACTATTTGGCCAACCACGATTCACTCACGGGCCTGCTCAATCGGGCGGCTTTTCAGAGCCGTCTGGAACAGTCCCTGACGCAGGCGCGATGCAATGCCGGGTCTGTGGCCTTGCTGTTCATCGACCTCGATGGGTTCAAGGGTGTGAATGACGCCGAAGGCCATCGCGCCGGTGATGAAGTGCTGCGCATTGTGGCCCAACGCATTGCCAGCACGGTGCGTGCGGGCGACACCATGGCACGCCTGGGTGGCGACGAATTCCTGGTCATGCTCGACCGCGATGTCACCCGCGACGTGACCGACACCATCGGCCACCGCATCATCGAGGCATTGCACCAGCCCATGGTTGTGGAAGGGCGTGACCTTTTCATCGGCGCCAGCATTGGCGTGGCCGTGTATCCCCCGCTGGAGGGGGATATCGACGCCCTGATGAACCGCGCCGACCAGGCGATGTACTCGGCCAAACGCGCGGGCAAAGGCCGGCTCCATTACGCTGAAACGGCCTCTTCCTGAGCGCAGGGGATGGCCTGCATAACTCCCTGCGGTCGGTGATAGCGCGGTCTCGGGCGGTCCGCTGCGTTGCTTTTCTTGCCAGTAGCTGGGCTATTGGCTGCAAAAAGACGCCTTGCGGCCCATCCCGATCCGCACTACCACTGACTCGCGAGGGTGAGGCAGGACATCCCTGAGGCTCTTGTCCCAGAGGGCTTCTATCAGGACCTGCATTCCTATTTCTGTGGCAGCCGGACGCTCTGCTGAAAGTGGAAGAAGTTCCCGGGGTCGTACTGCGCCTTGATCTGCTGAAGCTGCGGGTATGCAGGGCCCCAATAGGCCTGGGCAAAGTCCTGCAGGTTTGCGTCGGGATAGTTCTGGTACACGTGGCCGTTCAGGGAGGGTTTGACCAGGTTCATGAACCCATCGAGCCAGGCCTCCATCTGGGCCCGCTCGGTGTCATTGGTCCAGAATACGTCCACCACGAGGTCGGCATCCACATGGCGGTGGATGAAAGCGCTGTCGGCCACCGGATAGCGGTTGATGGCGCCGCCATAGGGTTCCAGATAAGCCAGCGACCAGGGGTTGGGCGAGGTCTTGAAGTAGTCGATGATGCGTTGCCAGTCGGCTGTTGACAGCGGCGTGCTGATGTAGCCGCAGGCCTTGGTTTCCGCCACGCCGTCGGGCAGGTTGTCTGGCAAGGTGTAGGGGTGGTCTTCCAGCCAGATGTTCATGTCGGGGTAGGTGCCCGTCTTGTCCACCAGCAGCTGTGCGCTCGGTATCGCCATGAGGCGTGAAATGGCCTTCATGCCCTCATCGCGCGTGCCGCAGAACATGCCTTGCACCATGTAGACCGGCGTACTGTTCTGGTAGCCCAGGTTCATCATGTAGCCCAGGGCATCGGGTGCGCCGGTTTTCATATAGTGGGCTTGCATCGTTGTCAGGACTTCGGCGGCATGCGCGGCGTCCCAGCTGATGGCCCAGGCCCACACTTGGTCCAGCCGGTGCATGCGGTAGGTGACCTGCAGCAACACACCAAAGTTGCCGCCCGTGCCACCGCGCATGGCCCAGTAGAGCCCCGGGTTCTCCTGCGCGCTGGCCGTGACGATGCTGCCGTTGGCAAGCGCCACCCGGAACGATTCCACCAGATCGCTCTGGATGCCGAAGGCCCGCGACGTATAGCCGTAGCCGCCACCCTGCACGAAGCCCCCCACGCACACGCTGCCGCACGCTCCCGTGGGCACATGCCAGCCGGTGTGGTTCATCGCGCCGTTGAAATGGTCGAAATCGGTGCCCGGCAGCACATGCACGCGCTCGCGGGGTGGGTCCAGCACCACGCCTTTCAGGTCGCTCAGGTCCACCACCATGCCGCTGTTGACGGAGTAGCCTGCCGTGCTGTGCCCGCCGCAGCGCACGGCCACCCACAGGTTGTAGGTGCGGGCCACGGCAAGGCATTCGAGCACATCGTGTTCGCAGGCGCAGTAGACGATGATCTCGGGATAAGCCTGAAACGCGGGGTTGGACTCTTGCCGTGCAGCGTTGTAGTCGGGGCTGGATGGCAGCACGATGCGGCCCACCAGCTTGGCCTCCAGCGCAGCCACGGCGTCCCAGGTCAGGGTTGCGCCCGGTGCGTTTGGTGCGGCCTGGCGTGTAGCCAACGACTGAAAATGCGCAATGCGGGCGTCTTTGGCAATGCGGGCGGGACTTTTGCGATGGGCCATGGTGAACAATCCTTGGGTGGTAACGCGAAGCCCCGTGTTTAACGGAAGCCAGGCCGTTTGACCAGTTCGGAATGGCCCTTGGGGCTCAGCCGCAGGGTGCGGTGTGCACTGGTAGCGCTCAGGCCGACGACAGCGCCAGGTCCCCGGTGTTGCGGCGAAGGCAGAATTTCCCCCCTTGCTTGCCGCTGTACATTGCCGCATCCGCCAGCTTCAGCAGGCCCAGTGCATCGTTGCTGTCGTCCGGTGCAATCGCGTAGCCGATGGTCAATCCCACTTCCACCTGTAGATCGCCCAGCGAGAAAGGGGTGCGAAAAGCTTCCAGCAGTTTGAGCCCCAGCTCCTGGGCTTGCTGGCTGCTGCCAAGGTGGCCTGCCATCACCACAAATTCATCGCCGCCCAGGCGCGCTACCACGTCACTCTGGCGCACATGGCCTTGCAGCCGACGGGTCACGGCGATCAGCAGTTCATCGCCCACATCGTGGCCGTGCCGGTCGTTGACGGGCTTGAAACCATCGAGGTCCATCACGTACACAGCCAGCAGGCTGTTGGGGCCGCTGTGGGGCAGGGCGGAGGCCAGGGCAATGCTCAGGCCACGCCGATTGGGCAAGCCGGTCAAGGGGTCGGTATGGGCCAGCGAGTGCATCGCGTCACGCTCGCGGTTGGCATCCAGCGCCTCCAGCCGCAATGCCTTGGTGCGCAGGCCCAGCACGCGCATGAAGAGCAGCATATCCAGCGTTGCACCAAACTGGAAGGAATGCAAAGTCCAGAAATTCACCGGCACCCAGCCGTTGATGACGCCGATGACGATCGCGGTCGCAATGAAGTAGACCAACCAGGCCAGCAGCAGGCTGGTGCCGACCCCATCACCCCGGATCGCACGGCGTGCCGCACCGGGGATGCCCATCAGGGCGGGTACAAGGCCCAGGATGCTCACAATGGCTGCAATGGCGCGGGTGGAGATGGCATCCAGTCCGTATGCCAGTGCAAGGAGCACACACAGTGCCGCTCCACAGCGCATGAAGCGCAGAAAGCGTTTGTTGGAGTCGGGCTCCGACAGGGCCTGTCCGATGAAGAGGAACGAACCACAGGTGGCGAGCAAGGCAGAGAGCCCTCCCATGTGGACTTCATGCCAGAGGCTGTCGCTCCAGAGGAACTGCCGACCCACGCCGAACAGGTGCATCGAAAACAGCAGGCTGCCGGATGTGAGCAATGCGTAGTAGATGAACAGTGGCTCGCGCAGGCTCAGCCACTGGCCCACGCTGTACACAAGCAGGCACAGGGCCAGCCCGGTCAATACGCCCTGCAGCATTTGCTCGTTGACAGCCTTGCTGAGCATGGCTGCAGGCTTGTAGAACGAGATTGGCAGGATCATCGCCCCCCGGGTCTGGATGCGCACCAACAGTTCGTACTGCCACCCGGGCCTCAGATTCAGCGTGAGCGCGTGGGATCGGCTTTGCAATGGACGGTGCGCGTAAGGGTGCAGGCTGCCCAGGGTTGCTTGCTGGACCACATAGCCGCTGGTCGTGAGGTAGACGCCGATGTGGTTCAGGTCGGAGTGGTTGACATCCAGGATCCACTGGGCGTCAGACGTCGAGGCCACTTCGAACGGGATGCGCAGCCAGACTGCATCGGGCCTCACCCCCAACGTGGCGCCCACGCTAGGGGGCGGGGTGAACTTGTCGGACTGCGCCAGTACATCTTCCACTGAAAGCTGAAGGCTGGGATCGCTCAGTAGCGTGACGGCTGGCCATGCATCGATGGCTCCCCGCTCGTCGTTCAGCAGCAAGGGTGAGCTACCTGCCCACGTCCAGGGGCATACCATCAACGCCCAGAGCAAAGCCAGCCAAGGGAGGTGGTGGGGCCGGGGCCGGTTCGGCATGGGGTGACGGCGGGGCATGGTCGGGCTGGTTCAGTATAGGCAAGGCACCACGGTGCAGGAGGCCTGTTTCATGGCGCAAGCGCCAGTTCGCCACTGTTGCGCAGGATGGAGCTTTTGCCCCCTTGCTTGCCGGCATACATGGCTGCATCGGCAAGACGGATCAACCCATGGGAGTCGTCGCTGTCCAGGGGGGCCAGGGCATAGCCGATGGTCAGTCCCACCTTCAGGTTCAGGTCGCCCAGGGAGAACGGCGCATCGAAAGCGTGCAGCAGGGATCGGCCCAGCTCTTCGGCATGGTGCGGACTTTCGAGATGGCAGGCCATGACGATGAATTCATCCCCGCCCAGCCTTGCTACCAGGTCGGTCTGCTGGCGGACACTGGCTTGCAGCCGCTTGCCCACAGCCACCAGCAGGTCGTCGCCCACATCGTGGCCATGTGAGTCATTGATGGGCTTGAACCCGTCCAGATCGATCAGATACACCGCGACCAGATGGCTTGGTGAGCTGGAAGACAGCGCAAGTTGCAGCGCATGCTGCAGCCCACGCCGGTTGCTCAGACCTGTCAGTGGGTCGCTGTGCGCCAGCGAATGCATGATGTCGCGCTCGCGCAGCGCCTCCTGTGCTTTCATCCGCATGGCTTTGGCACGCAGCCCCATGACGCGCAAGAACAGCAGCATGTCCAGCGTGGCGCCGAACTGGAATGAGTGCAGCGTCCAGAAGTTCGCGGGCACCCAGCCCTGCACCAGGCACACCATGAGTGCGGCAGCCACACCGTAGGCAATCCAGGCCGCCAGCAGGGTGGTGCCGATGGGGTCTTTTTGCCGCACCCGCGTGATGGCAGCAGGCACGCTGATGAGAGAAGGCAGGGGGCCTACCAGACTCATGAAGGCGATGGCGATGGCGATGCTCAGCCAGCCCAGCGTGACGGCAACGCAGACCACTGCTGTGATCGCTGCACCTGCGCGCATGGCGCGTGCGTACCGGCTTTGCGGGTTGTCTGCCAGTGCGGCACTCAGGAACAGGAACGAGCCCGCCAGGGCAATCAACCCAGCGGCCAGTCCTGCATACCGGCTCATCCACAGATTGCCCGGCCATAAAAACTGGTCGCCAATGCCGAAGAACTGCAGCGAAAAACCCGCGCTGCCCAGCACCACCAGTGCATAAAAGCCGAACAAGTGCTCGCGCTGCGTGAACCACTGGATCAGGCTGTACGCCAGCAGGCACAACGCCAGCCCGTTGAGCAGACCCTGCAACATCTGCTCGCGCAGGGCCTGGTGCATCTGGTAGGGCATTTCGCCGACCGTGATGGGCAGGATCAGTGGTCCGGTGGCTTGCACCCGTATCAGCAGGTCGTAAGCCTGTCCGGCCTGCAGGTCGAATGCCATCGCTGGCGTGCGGCTGGATAGCTGCATCTGATCACGCTGGCTGGTGCGAATCTGCTGGAGCACTCGGCCGCCACTGGTCAGGTAAATCTCGGCCTGCAGCGAGCTGTAGCCGATATCCACCATCCAGGGGGCGCGCGGTGTCTTGGGCGCGACGATGGGAATGTGCAGCCACATGGCTGCCTTGTGCACACCCAGCGAGCCACCGCGCCGGGCAGGCGCCTCGAACTCATTCAGGCGTTCCAGCATGTCCTGCACCGAAAGCTGGTACGTGGGATCGGCCTTGAGCGTGATGGCTTCCCAGGCATTCATCTGCGGCCGATCCTGCGTCAGCACCAGAGGCGCGTTCGCCTGCACGCCCGCAGGCAGAGCCATGATGACGAACAGCCAAAGCAGGCTGGACGCCACGCCGCAGCGCGCACGACCAAGCCGGGTGATCGTCAGGAGGGCGCAGACCAGCGGGGACATTGGCGTGGGAACAACGGCTATGTGGGTTGCTGCGCCTGGGCGGGGTGTGCGGCAGGGGCCTGGGCGGCCAGGCCCGCGCTCCAGCTGCCGCGCGTCGTCAGCCGGTCTTCGATCCGGTTGATCCAGCCCGGCGCGTGGGGGTCATCGCTCCAGCTGTGCACCACCTCGTCCACCTGGTTGAGCAACTCGGTGGGCAGTTGGAGGGGGCGGGTCTGGCTCATCAGCACGCGGCTCATGAAGTGGTAGCCCAGGATGCGCGTGAGTGTCCTCACGATCGAGAACCGGGGCAGCACCAGGCGCAGCACGGTGTCGATGGCACGGGCGATCAGCAACACCCCCCAGAACAGCAGCGCCGATGGCCACGGAACAGGCTGGGTCAGGCCCAGGTCGCTGGCCGTGTCGCGCCCGCACAGGTAGCGGGTCATGAGTTCGGGAAAGGGTTTCACAATGTTCCAGGGCAGCGAGTTCTCCATGGTCTGCATCAAGGCCCGGCCCAGGGCAGGGCGGGGGTCCGGTGTGACGGGTTCGGCGCGGCCCCGGGCCTGCATGCGCGCCATCAGGGCCTGGCCCTGGTCCATGGTGTCCACCATCAAGGCCCGGTCGATGCCCAGGATGTGGCCCACCACGTTCCAGGCGTGCAGGTAGGCCTCTTCGTCGGCCGTGCGCAACCTCAGCCCCAAGCGGCGCAAGCTGCGCAAAAACACATAGCCAAACGTTAGCAAGGTGTAGGCCAGCTCTTCCTGGTTGCAGGGCAGTCCATCGCCTTTCAGGTTCCAGCCGCGGGCGTACAGCGTCTGGAACATGGCCTGACGCCCGCCCCCGCTGGGCAGGGCTTGTGGTGCCACCTGCCCGCTGCCCCCGGCCAGCAGCTGTTTGACGGCACTTTGTGGGCTGCCGTGCAGGATCAGGTTGCGGATGGTGGCGTGAATCAGCCGCACCTTGAGCACCTGCGCCACGCCCGCGCCGCGCTGGCTGAGGCCACCGTGCAGCATCACGGGGAAGATCATCGCGGCCGTGGACCGGATGCGGTACTCGGCGTTCTGCTCCAGCTGACCCGAGGTGTGCAGCACGCTGGAGAGGTCGGGGATCACATAACACTCGGGCAGGCTGGCGCAAAACAGCAGGATGCACGACAGCGCCCCATGTTCCATGAACAGCTTCTCGGCACGCTCGATCTTTTTCGCATCGGCCCAGGACGGCAGCACTTGCGCGGTCTGCACGTAGTGGTTCAGTGCCCGGGCCATGGCTGCATCCACCCCGTCACCTTGGGCGGTCCAGCCCACCAGGCTCTTGTTGTCCGTCCATTGGCCGAACAGGCGGTTCACGGTGTCGATGCGCGCCCATTGCGGCGCATCCACCGCGACGTCCCCTGCGGGCCAGTCGCCCAGGATGTCGGCGATGGTCTGGTCGGCCAGGGGGTCGGCGTGGTGCTGCATACCCGCCAGTTCGGCGTCCGAGATGGTGTTGGAGTGTGACGTGTTCTGGTTCATACGCTGGCCTTTGCGGGGGCTGCCCAGCGCTGGTACCCGGCCAGCGCGCACAACAAGGGGATGCCCATCGCAAACGGCGCAATGGAGCGGATTTCCACCGGATTGCCCAGGATCATCTGAAACACCATATTGCTCCCATACAGTGCCAGCGGAACCAGGGCATGGTGGCGCAAGAACGGGCTGGATGGCTGCAGGGCCTGTTTGCGAACCGACATGCGGAAACCGAAGATGATGACGAAGGACACGAACACCCAGCCAAAAAACCCCTGCACCGTCTCCCCAAACCATGCGCCATCGGTCTTGGTCATGATCCAGGCCTTGAGGGTGTACACCATGTAAGGGTCGGCGCCCAGATCAAACGCCGTGACGATCATCGCTGCCAGAAATGACAGCATGGCGGCATTGCCCAGGCCCCGCGCGCCGTCCACCGCGCTTTGCCAGACGATGAGGTTGCAGATCACATACCCCGCATAGGTCAGCGAAAACCACATCAGCGGGATGACCAGGGGCACGTCCCCCAGACGGGGACCCAGCACGTCGGTGTAGGTGTACTGGCCAAAGAACCAGCCGCGCGAGGAGCCCATCTGCTCGGCAAACCAGCCAAAACTCACGGCAATCAGCACAAACTGCAGCGCTGGCCGCGCGCCCAGCAAATGGGTGGCACTGGCCCAGCAGCAGGCAAACATCACGACCGAGGCAATCACCAGGGCAATGGTGGTGTCGTTGTGGGTGCGGACTGCGAGGATGACCAGATAGACGGCCAGCAGCACATAGCTGAGCACAGGCAATCGCGAGGCAAAGTGAGGCAGGGTGGGCATGGGGGTGTATCACACTGTAACAACTCCCCCAGTGTAGGGGATTGCTCCACTCCGGGCGAACCTTGTTTGCCCTGATCGAAGGCCGTCTTGGCGGGGCTTTTTGGCGCTATTCGGGGCATTGCAGGAGGTATTGGGTGCTATGCCGCCCCAAACCCCGCAGCCCCCCAACACTGCGGGTGGGTCGTCAGTGCTTGACCGGGTTCAGCGCCGCCAGGTTGAGCAGCGCCGCCTCAATGGCCGCCGCCGTGGCCATGGGTTGCTCCATCGGAAACAGGTGGCTGCCGTCCAGCATCATGGTGCGGCCCTGGGTGATGCGCAGCGTCATCGCCATGCCCACCTGCCGCATCTCGTCCGAATCGCGCCCGCCGATGAAGGCGGCCGGGCACTGCAGGGGGTGGGTGCTGAGCAGCCGTCCCAGGTTGTGTGGCAGCGTGTTGTAGATGGCGGTTTCCACCGCGCGGTCAAAGCCCAGCACGCGCTTGCCGTCGTGGTCCACCAGGCCGTGGGTGATGTAGTCGCCCAGCACTTCGGGGTCCCAGTGCGCAAAGGCCTTTTTCTTGCGAAAGTGTTCCAGCGCCTCTTCGTTGCTGGCCCAGCTGAAGCGCCGCTGCCGACTAACCTTGCCCGGCGAGATGGAGCCCACGACCTGCGTGCGCTTGGCCACATCGACCGCGTTGGCCTTCCATCCGCCCAGCAGGGGCGAATCGATCAACAGCACACCGCGCACCAGGTGGGGGTGGCGGGCGGCGGCCATCACGCTCAGAAAGCCGCCCAGCGAATGCCCCACCAGAAATACAGGCTGGCCCAGGCGCTCCACCTGCGGCGCGGCGAAGTCCGCCAGCTGCTGCACCAGATGGGGCCAGTTGTTGGTCACCGGGTACTTGGGGTCGTGGCCGTAGCGTTCCACCGCGCTGACTTCAATCCCCCGGGCCTTGAGGTGCTGGAAGAGCACGCGGTACGTGCTGGCCGGGAAGCTGTTGGCGTGCGAGAAAACGATGGGGAGCATGGGGATACCGGCGGGGCAGGGCGAACCCCGCCGTCAGAGAAATCAGATGAGCTTGTCGGTGTGGTTGGTGATCTTCTTGAGCGGCTTGCTGCGGGCCGGGTTCACCATGATGGGCACGGTCGTGGCGCCACCCCCCCAGGCCGGGTCTTCGATGCTGTCGAACACCTGGCGCAGCTTCTGGCCCCAGCTGTCGTGCAGCATGCGGAAGTAGGGGTTGTTCTCGTCGATGCAGACCACCTTTGAGGTCGAGAAGCTGTCGGCCTCGTACACCACCAGGTCCAGCGGCAGGCCCACCGACAGGTTGGACTTGAGCGTGCTGTCCATGGACACCAGCGCGCACTTGGCGGCTTCGTCCAGCGGGGTTTCGGGGGTGAGCACCCGGTCGAGCACGGGCTTGCCGTATTTGGATTCGCCGACCTGGAAGTACGGTGTCTCGGACGTGGCCTCGATGAAGTTGCCAGCCGAATACACCTGGAACAGGCGCATGCCCTCACCCTTGATCTGGCCGCCGAACACCATGGACACATTGAAGTCCACGCCCGAGCGCTTGAGCGCTGCGCCGTCGCGTTCGTGCACATGGCGCACCGCAGCACCGAGCACGCGGGCGGCGTCGAACATGCTCTTGGCGTTCCAGATCGAGATCGTCTCGCCCGAGTCACCGTCCTTGAGCTGCTCGGTCTGCAGGATTTCGCGCACCGACTGTGAAATGGACAGGTTGCCTGCCGACAGCAGCACCATGAAGCGGTCGCCCGCCTTCTCGTAGACCATCATCTTGCGGAAAGAGCTGATCTGGTCCAGGCCGGCATTGGTGCGCGAATCGGACAGGAAAACCAGTCCGGCGTTGAGTTTGATGGCGACGCAATACGTCATGGAAGAAGTGGGGTCGTTGTAAGAGGGGAACCCGCGAGTTTAGTCCGGCGTGGGAAGGCACCCTTGGGCAGAGTGCGGGCCAGTCATCGCGTGTGCCGTAGCCGATATCCTGTATTGATAGCAACCAACGCTTGGTGGATAAGCGCTGGAGGCCATTTTTACTCAAGAATTGGCAGATCCCGCCCTTTTGCGTTCACCCGAAGTTCCGGCGGCAGCCAAGGCAACTGCCGCCCCGGGGGTAAAGGGCTATTGCTTACGGGCCAGGCAGTGTGTGCCCGTCGCTCCTATCATCCGCCGCTTCACCTGGAGGGGCCTTGCCGTGTTGAACCCACTGATTTTGTCTGTAACCCGCCGCGCCTGCGCGCTGGCCTTGGTGGCATTGCTGGCGGCCTGTGGTGGGGGCAGCGCGCAAGACCCCGGCGATGGCGGCAACACTCCGGAGCCACCTCCCGCACCGGCGCGTTCCGGCCAGCTCGAATCCGCCGCCTTGCTTGGCACCGTGCCGGCCGCTGATATCGCTGCAGCGCTGGCCGCCAAGGAGTCGCTGGCCCAGGACGTGGTGCCGCGCTACAGCGTCACTTCTTACCGGATCGAGTACCTCACCACCGATGCCGACGGCAAAGAGGTGCGCGCCTCGGGGCTGGTCAGCGTTCCGCAAAAGCCAGCGGGCGCCAAAAGCCCGGTGCTCAGTTACCAGCATGGCACCCTCTTTCGCGATGCCGAGGCGCCCAGCAACAACGCGGTTGCGTCCGAGGTGGCGGTGGTGCTCGCATCGCTGGGCTATATCGTGCTGGCGCCCGACTACGTGGGCTTTGGCGCTTCCAAGGGCACGCCCCACCCCTACCTGCTGGCGGCGCCGTCCGCAGCCGCCACGGTGGATTTTCTGACCGCCACCCGCACCTGGCGCAGCCAGGCCAACGTGGCGGACAACGGGCAGCTCTTTCTGACCGGCTACTCCGAAGGCGGCTACGTCACCATGGCCACACACCGCGCGCTGCAAGCAAGCGCATCGCCCCACCTGCAGCAGCTGCGCATGGTGGTGCCGGGCGCGGGGCCTTACAACGTGCAGACCACCATGGATGGCCTGGTGGACCTCGTGCGGCAAGAACAGCCGGTGATCGGCGCGCTCATCAACCCGGGCTTCTTGCGTTACCTGGGGGGTAGCGTGCAGCGTGAGGTGCGCCGCCTGCTGCTGCGCGCGCTGATCCCGGGCGATGCCGATGTGGCCTACGACACACGTTTCATCGACCACTTCCTGGCCGACGACGTGTTGGCCCTGGCCAGCGCCAGCAACGTCTACGACTGGAAACCCAATGTGCCAGTGCGCCTGTACCACGGCCGCGATGACCGCACCGTGCCCTACGCCAGCTCGGTCAGCACCGTGCGCGCGATGCAAAGTCGCGGCGCGGGCGATCTGGTCAGCCTGACTGAATGCCGCGCACAACCGGTGGCCGGGCACCTGCCCTGTGTGCCGCCGTTCATCACCTTCATGCTGGGGCAGCTGGCGCCGGTGGCGCAGGATCTTTAAGCCGGGCAGGTGGCGGGGCTCGCCTTGGTGGGGAGTGCTACCCGCTGGGGTGCGTGACTGCGTCAGCCCGCCATCTTCTTGAGCTGGTACAGCGCATCCAGCGCCTCGCGCGGGCTCAACGCGTCTGGGTTGATGCCTGCCAGCGCAGCTTCCAGCGGGCTGGCGCCCGCACTCTCAGGCACCTCGGGCGCAGCGAACAGGTCCACCTGCAATTCATCTTCGCCCGCCCGCTCTTCCAGCGCCGCCAGCGCATGCCTTGCATGGTGCAGCACGGGCGAGGGCATGCCCGCCAGCTTGGCCACCTGAATGCCGTAACTGCGGCTGGCCGGGCCGGGTTGGATCTCGTGCAGGAAGACGATGTCGGTGCCGCTCTCGGTGGCGCTCACATGCATGTTGATCGCGTGGCGCGCCTTGGCGGGCAGCTCCGTCAGCTCGAAATAGTGCGTGGCAAACAGCGTGAAGGCGCGGGTCTTGTCGTGCAGGTGCGTGGCAATGCCGCTTGCCAGCGCCAGGCCGTCGAACGTGCTGGTGCCCCGGCCGATCTCGTCCATCAGCACCAGGCTGTGAGGTGTGGCCGCGTGCAATATCTGCGCGGCCTCGGTCATCTCCAGCATGAAGGTCGATTGCGCATTGGCCAGGTCGTCCGCCGCGCCGATGCGGGTGTGGATGGCGTCGATGGGCCCCAGGCGGCAACTGGCGGCGGGCACATGGCTGCCCATGCTGGCCAGCAGCACGATCAGCGCGACCTGGCGCATGTAGGTCGATTTACCGCCCATGTTGGGGCCGGTGATGACCTGCATGCGCGTGTTGGCGTTCAGGCGCGTATGGTTCGCGATGAAGCTGCCGCTGGATGTCTCAGCCAGGCGGGCTTCGACCACGGGGTGGCGGCCGCCTTCGATCTCGATGCAGGGCTCGGGCACAAACTGCGGCGCGCACCAGTTCAGCGTGAGCGAGCGTTCGGCCAGTGTGCACAGCACATCCAGCGTGGCCAGCGCCTGGGCCAGGCGGGTGAGGGCGGGCACGTGGGGTTGGAGCTGGTCGAGGATTTGCTCGTACAGCCACTTCTCGCGGGCCAGCGCACGCTCGTTCGCCGACAGGGCCTTGTCCTCGAAGGTTTTCAGCTCGGGCGTGATGAAACGCTCGGCGTTTTTCAGCGTCTGGCGGCGGCGGTAGTCGTCGGGTACGCGGTCGAGGTGGCTGCCGGTCACTTCAATATAGAAGCCGTGCACCTTGTTGAATTGCACGCGCAGGTTGGGGATGCCGGTGCGCGCCTTCTCGCGGGTTTCCAGATCCAGCAGAAAGGCATCGCAGTTGGTCTGGATGGCGCGCAACTCGTCCAGCTCGGTGTCGAAGCCGTTGGCGATCACACCGCCGTCGCGCACCAGGGCGGCGGGCTCTTCGGCGATGGCGGCCTGCAGCAGGCCGGTGCAGCCCTCGGGCGGCTGCAGGTGGCCGAAGATTTGAATCAAATAGGGCTCTAGCGCTTGTCCATTCAGCGCGAGTAGCTCTGCTTTTTGTAGCGTTTTGCCCAGGCCCACCAGTTCGCGCGGGCGCACCTGGCGCAGGGCGATGCGGGCCGTGATGCGCTCCACATCGCTCACCCCTTTGAGTTCGCCGCGCAGCAAGGCCCACGGGCCAGTGCCACCCCCAGCGCCGCCTGCACCGCGCAGCGCAGTGGTGGCCGACAGGCGTTGGCGTGCCTCGGTGCGGTCGCGGCGTGGCTCCAGCAGCCACGTCTTGAGCAGGCGGCTGCCCATGCCGGTCATGCAGGTGTCGAGCAGCGAAAACAGCGTGGGAGTATCGTCGCCACGCAAAGTCTTCACCAGTTCCAGGTTGCGCCGCGTGGTGGCGGGCAGGTCGATGAGGTCGTCGTTGCGCTGCACCTGCACGCTGTGCACGTGGGTGAGCATGCGGCCCTGTGTGTGTTCGGCATAGGTCAGCAGCCCGGCGGCGGCGGCGTGCGATTCGCCCAGGTCTTGCGCGCCCCAGGCCTGCAGGCTGGCGGCGCCCAGGTTTTCGAGCAGCTTGCGTTCGCCCAAGGCGCTGTCGAATTGCCAGTCGGGGCGGGGGCTCATGGGGCAGGTGAAGGCGCCGCCCTGGCGCAGCACCTGCAGTTGTTGCTCGAAGCGCTCTGTCACGCCCGCGCTGTAGATCAGCTCGCTGGGCGCCACGCGCGCCAGCCAAGCGCCCAGTTCGTCCTGCGCACATTCGGCCAGGAAGACGCGGCCCTGCGTCACGCTCAGCCAGGCCAGTCCACAGCGCGCACGCGGCGCCTGGTGCACGGCCATCAGCAGCGATTCGGATTTGTCGGACAGCAGCTCCGTGTCGGTCAGCGTGCCGGGCGTGACCACGCGCACCACCTTGCGCTCCACGGGGCCCTTGCTGGCGCCCACCTCGCCCACCTGCTCGGCAATGGCTACCGATTCGCCCATCTTGATCAGGCGCGCCAGGTAGTTCTCCAGTGCGTGGAAGGGCACACCCGCCATTACCACCGGCTGGCCGCCCGACTGGCCGCGCTGCGTGAGCGTGATGTCGAGCAGCCGCGCGGCCTTCTCGGCGTCTTGCCAGAAGACCTCGTAGAAGTCGCCCATGCGGTAGAACAGGAGCGTTTCAGGGTACCCGGCCTTGAGGGCGAGGTACTGCTGCATCATGGGGGTGTGGTGTTCGAGCGTGTCGGACATGCTGGAGGCCGAGAAATGAGGCGTGGACTGTAGCAGTTCGCTCCACGGGCCTGCACTGCATGCGGCAGGGGGCGGAGCCCGTTGGCCCAGGCGGATACGGTCATCGCCGTGCTGCACGAAGGGCTCCGGGTTTTCCCTTGGGCAAATGCCACAGGTTTTTATTGTTCGTTACGTTTTGACATACTCTTGCCTGTATGCTGGCACATTGGCTGTGACCCTCGGCCCCGTCTTGCGCAGGCGGGATTCCTACCCACCGCAGGCTTCAAAGGTTTCAGAGCGACCGTGATCTCGTCCGAACTGTTGACCGATCTCCTTGCCCCCGTTGGCGAGGGCCACATAGAGCCGATGGCGCAGGCGCGTCTGCAGGCGCTGGTCGATGCCGTTCCGGTGGCCTTGATGGAGTTCCGGCTGCAGCACGGCCGTCTGCTGCTGCTGGCCGCCAACGCTGCCGCACGGCGCATGCCCGGCCTGGGGGCGGTGCGCAACCCCGGAGCGGATGCCTGCGAGGTGTTTGACCTGCTGGCGGGCACCCCCCTCATGGACCAACTGCAAGGCGTGGCCCGCGTGGGTGCGCCGCTCGAATGCCGCCAGGTGGTGCGCGAGCCGGGTCGGCTGCTGCTGGCCTGGGATCTGTCAGCGCGCCGTGTGACCAGCGACTGCATCGTGGTCACCGTGCGCGATGCCACCGAGGCCGAAACCCTGCGTGCCGCGCTGGCAGCGTCCGAACGCGCCCTGGAAGAAGTGCGCCGCGAACTGCGCGAACAGACCGAGGTCTTCAACACCATGGAGAGCCTGGCCCGCACGGGCCATTGGCGCCGCATCGAAGACCCGGGCGAAACGGTGCTGCTGTGGTCGCCCGGCCTGTGCGACATCGCTGGCTTCGAACAGCAGGAATGGGTGGACCCCGAGCGCGCCGTGAGCGGCATCCTGCCCGAGGACCGCCATGTGTTCGACAAGGCCCGCATGCCAGGTGCCGGCCTGGATGTGGAATACCGCTGGCGCCGGCCCGATGGCGAAGTGCGGTGGATGCGGTCGCGCGTGCAGCGCACGTTGCCACGCGACGGGGTGCAGGTGGTGATGGGCGTGGTGCAGGACGTGACGGACGAACACCGCGCGGCCGAACAGCTGCGCGAGCAGCTGCTGTTCATCCAGCGCATTGCCAGCCGCATCCCGGGCTTTATCTACGAGTACCGACTGCATGCTGATGGCGGCACCAGCGTGCAGTACATCAGCGATGCGGTGCGTGACTTCATGGGGGTGGAGCCGAGCCAGGTGACCGCCGACCACGGCGTGCTCATGCACCGTGTGTTGCCCGAAGACCTGCCGCAGGTGCAGCGCTCGGCGATCACGTCGGTGCGCAGGCTGGTGCCCTGGCAGTGTGAGTACCGTGTGCGCATGCCCGACGGCAGCGTGCGCTGGCACATGACTAATGCCATTCCGCACCGCGAGCCCGATGGCTCGGTGGTGTCCCATGGCTTCACCATGGACATCACAGACCGCAAGCGCGCAGAACAAGAAATCGAGCGTCTGGCCTTCTTCGACGCCCTCACAGGCCTGCCCAACCGCCGCCTGCTGCTGGACCGCCTGCAACGCTCCATCGCCGCCTGCCAGCGCACCAAGAACCTCGGCGCCCTGCTGTTCATCGACCTCGATAACTTCAAAGACCTCAACGACACCCTGGGCCACGACATGGGCGACCAGCTCCTGTCCCAGGTCGCCACCCGCCTGGTGGGCAGCGTGCGCGAAGCCGACACCGTGGCCCGCTTTGGCGGCGACGAATTCGTCGTCATGCTCGAAGCCCTGGCCCCCGACCTGCAAGACGCCGCCACCCAGGCAGAAACCGTGGCCGAGAAACTCCTGGCCAGCTTGAACCAGCCCTTCGAACTCGACGGCGCCCAGCACTACAGCACCCCCAGCATCGGCATCACCCTCTTTGGCGACGAACGCCTCACGGTGGACGAACTCCTCAAACGCGCCGACCTGGCCATGTACCAGGCCAAAGCGGCAGGGCGCAACACCCAGCGCTTCTTCGACCCCGACATGCAAGCGGCCGTCAACGCCCGCTCCAACCTGGAAGCCGACCTGCGCCAGGGCCTGGCCCGGGGCGAACTCCTCGTGCACTACCAGCCCGTCGTGGACCACCAGTCCCAGCTCATGGGCGCAGAAGCCCTGGTGCGCTGGCGCCACCCCCAGCGCGGCATGATCAGCCCCGGCGACTTCATCCCCCTGGCCGAACAGACCGGCCTGATCCTCCCTTTAGGCCAATACGTGCTGCAAACCGCCTGCGAACAACTGCAGCGCTGGGGCCAGCACGAGGCCACCGCCCACCTGTCCATCTCGGTCAACGTCAGCGCCCGGCAGTTCAGGCAACCGGGCTTCGTGGCCGAAGTGCTGCAGACCCTCAAGAACCACCACGCAGACCCCCGCAAACTCAAGCTCGAACTCACCGAAAGCCTGCTGCTGGGAGACATCGAAGACACCATCGCACGCATGGTGCAGCTCAAGAGCGAAGGCGTGGGCTTTGCGCTGGATGACTTTGGCACCGGCTACTCCTCCTTGAGCTACCTCAAGAGATTGCCCCTGGACCAGGTCAAGATCGACCAGAGCTTTGTGCGGGACGTGCTGACGGACCCCAACGACGCGGCGATTGTGCGGACCATCCTGGCGCTGGCCAAGAGCCTGGACCTGGAGGTGGTGGCCGAGGGGGTGGAGACGACGGGGCAGCTGAGTTTCCTGAGGCTGCATGGGTGTGAGGGGTTTCAGGGGTATCTGTTTGGGCGGCCCGGGCCGGTGGGGGACATTGATGCCTTGCTGTATCCCGCTCGGTAAGAGCCGCTCGCTGGTTGGCCAGGGCTTGGACGGAGGTTCCGCGTGACGCGGGTGGGTGAGGGCTTGGGCGGATTTCTGGACAAGGTGCTGGACCGCAATGCCCCTGGCGTGCGCGGTCTGGTGCTGGTGGTGGCTGCGGCACTGGTGGGGGCCTGGCTGGTGGTGCTGGGGGCCATGCACTGGCAAGGTGCCCAACGAGCTGACGAGCGCGCCAAGCTGCTGCAGCAGACCGTGGACACGCTGCAGGCCCGGATCACGGGTGGCGGCATGCTGGGCGCGGTGTCGTTGCTGGGCCTGAGCGAGCCGCTGCTCAAGGCGATGGCCCTGGGGCAGCTGGCACCGGACGACCCTGAAGCCCTGGCGCGGCTGGGGGTGGCCCGGGGGCGGTTTCTGGTCAACGGCGTGTATGTCATGGCGGCCGATGGCACGGTGGTGGCCCACGAGACGCCGGGGGGCCGATCCACCGGCATCAACCTGGCGTTTCGTCCGTATTTTCAGCAGGCCATCAAGGGCGCCATCAGCGTGTATGCCGCCATTGGCAGCAACTCGCAGGAGCGTGGCCTCTACTACGCCGCGCCGCTGTATGAAAACGACACGCCTTCCAGCTCCATCATCGGTGTGGTGATGTTCAAGGTGGGGTTCGAGTTGTTTGACGAGGTGCTCAAGAGCACCCAGTTGCCCACGGTGCTGTTGTCTCCGCAAGGCGTGGTGTTCGCATCGACGCGGCCCGAGTGGCTGTTTGCGGTGGCGCCGCCGCTCACGCAGGCGCGCATTGATTCGATCCGCGCTTCGCGCCAGTTTGGCAACCACTTCGACAAGGGCCTGGCTTCTTCCCTGCCCTTCGCGCCGGATGCGGGCGAGGTTGTCATCGACGGGGTGAACTACGCAGTGGAGCGCCGCCAGGTCGATTGGAGCGACCCCGGCGGCCAGTGGCAGCTGGCGATGCTGGATGACGTGAGCACCCTGATGACGGGGGCTGAGCGCCTGAAGGTGGGAGGGGCTGCCTTCGTGCTGCTGAGCCTGCTGGGGCTGCTGCTGCTGGAGCTGCTGCGCAGCCGGGCGCGGGTGAGCGCTGCGCTGGAGCGCTTCAGGGTATTGGGCGCTGCGCTGGGGAGCAGCCCGGTCTCGGTGGTCATCACCGATGGAGACGGGCGCATCGACTGGGTCAATCCGCAGTACGAGCGCAACTCCGGCTACACATTGCAAGAGGTCCGTGGCAAGAAGCCGTCAGTGGTGTCCAGTGGCCAGACCCCGGCGCAGACCTACCAGGAGATGTGGTCCACGCTGCTTTCGGGCCGCTCGTGGCAAGGGCAGTTTGTCAACCGCCGCAAGGACGGAAGCCTCTACCACGACGAGGCCACGCTCTCGCCCGTGTTTGACGAGCGTGGCAAGCGCATTGCCATCGTCGGCCTGCATGAAGACGCCTCGGGGCGTATCCAGGCACAGAAGGAGCTGGAGCGGCGTGAGCGTCTGCTCAACGAGCTGCTGGAGCAGCAGACTGCCATCTTTGACAACGCGCCCCCCATTGCGCTGGTGGGGGACGGGAAGTTCCGGCAGTTCAACCCGGCGTTTGTGGAGCTGATGGGCAGCACGGCGTCCGAGCTGCTGGGGCTGGACGTCGGGGTGTTGCTGGGTGGGGAGGATCGCGCAAGGCAGTTCTACGGCCAGGTCGGTCCCGTGCTGAACGCCGGGGGCGCCGTGCGGCAGGTGTCGACGCTGTTTCGCCTGGATGGCCACAGCTTTGAGGCACGCATGGCAGGACGCAGCGTGCAAATGGAGGGGTTCAAGAACGCATCCCTCTGGGTGATCGAGGACGTCAGCGAGCAGCGCCGGGCCGAGATCGCCATGCAGCAGGCCAAAGACCGGCTGGAGCTGGCGCAGGAGGCCGGCAAGATCGGTGTGTTCGACATTGACCTGCTCACCTCCCAGGTGCTGTGGAGCGAGAAGCTGCTGGCGTTGCTCGGCCTGGCGCCGGGCACGGAGGTGCGCTCCCAGCGTGACTGGCAGGCGGTTCTGCACCCCGATGATCGAGCCCGCGCGGTGGCCGCCTTTTCGAGTGCCCTGGCGGGCGGCGAGACCCACCTTCGCGATTCCTGGCGCATCGTGCGGCCGGACGGTGAGGTGCGATGGTTCCTGTCGGCGGCACGCATATTTCGCGATGGCAACGGGCGGGCGGTGCGGGTGGTGGGCGTCAACGTGGATATCCACGAACAAAAGCTGCTGGAACAGCAGGTGGCCGAGCAGCTGGATTTCCAGCAGGCACTGATTGACGCCATCCCCGTGCCGCTGTTCTACAAGGGCGCGGACGGCCGGTACATCGGCTTTAACCGCGCCTACGAGCAGGCCTTTGGGGTGCAGCGCGAGGCACTGATCGGCAAGACCGTGCGGGACCTGGCGTTCCTGCCCGAGACCGAGCGCGAACGCTTCGATGCGGACGCGCAGGAGGCCTTGCACGGGGTCCAGTCGGTGCACAAGGAGGTGGACCTGCCGTATGCCGACGGAAAGGTGCACCACACGCTGTTCTGGCTGCACGGCTTCTCGCGGCCCGACGGCTCGCCGGGCGGGGCCATCGGGACCTTTGTCGACATCACCGACCGTCAGCGTGCCGAGCAGGACCTGCGCCGCGCCAAGGAGCTGGCCGAGGAGTCCACCGCACTCAAGTCCAACTTCCTGGCCAACATGAGCCACGAGATCCGCACGCCGATGAACGCGATCATCGGCATGTCGCACCTGGCGCTCAAGTCGGGCCTGACAGCACGCCAGCACGACTACGTGAGCAAGATCCAGCAGGCCGGCCAGCACCTGCTGGGCGTGATCAACGACATCCTGGATTTTTCCAAGATCGAGGCGGGCAAGCTCATGGTGGAGAAGCAGCCCTTTGTGCTCGACCGCATGCTGGAGAGTGTGTCCGACGTGGTGGGCTACAAGGCCGGTGCCAAGGGGCTGGAGCTGGTTTGCGATGTGGCGGCCGACGTGCCCCCCAACCTGGTGGGTGACTCGCTGCGCCTGGGCCAGATCCTCATCAACTTTGCCAACAACGCCATCAAGTTCACTGAAACGGGCGAGATCAGCATTGCCGTGCGGCTGCTGGAGGCAGAGGGCAACCGGGTGATGCTGCGGTTTGAAGTGCGTGACACCGGTATCGGACTTACGCCCGAGCAGATGGGGCGGCTTTTCCAGAGCTTCCAGCAGGCGGACACCTCCACCACGCGCCGCTATGGCGGCACGGGCCTGGGCCTGGCTATCTGCAAGAGCCTGGCGGAGCTGATGGGCGGCGAGGTGGGGGTGCAGAGCACCTATGGCCAGGGCTCCACGTTCTGGGTCACTGTGCCGCTCGAACGCGGTGCACCCGCGCGCGTGCTGCTGCCGCCCCCGGACCTCCGGGGACGCCGTGTGCTGGTGGTGGACGACAACCAGACAGCGGCCACCGTGCTGTCCGACATGCTGCTGGCCATGGGTTTTGAGGTGGAGCAGGCCCACTCCGGCCTGGAGGCGCTCGACCGGCTGCGCGAGTCCATGGCACGGCACCAGCCCTTTGGTCTGCTACTGCTGGACTGGCACATGCCGGGCATGGACGGCGTGGAGCTGGCCGGCCACATCCGGGGCCTGGGCATGGCGCAGGTGCCCAAGATGCTCATGGTCACGGCCTACGGCCGCGAGGATGTGATGCGTGCCGCCCGCGTTCAGGGCATCGACACGGTGCTGATCAAACCCGTCAACGCCTCGCTGCTGTTCGACACGCTGATGCAGCCGCTGGAACACTCCACCTACAGCCCGCGCCGCGCGGTCACCCCCGCGCCCGCTGCTGACGAGCTGCCGCTGGAGATCCGGGGAGCGTCGGTGCTGCTGGTGGAGGACAACGAGCTCAACCAGATGGTGGCGGTCGAACTCTTGCTCGAAGCCGGTTTTGCCGTGGATGTTGCCGAGAACGGCCAGATCGCCCTCGACCGCATCGAGCGCAAGGCTTATGACGTGGTGCTGATGGACATGCAGATGCCTGTCATGGACGGCGAAACGGCCACGCGGCAATTGCGCAGCAATCCGCGCCATGCCCACCTGCCCATCGTGGCCATGACGGCCAACGCGATGGAGTCCGATCGCCAGCGCTGTTTTGCGGCCGGCATGAACGACCATGTGGCCAAACCCATCGAGCCTGCGGCGTTGTGGGCCGCCCTGAGCCGCTGGATTCGACCCCGGCCGGGGCTGGGCAAACCGCCTGTGGAGGGGGTGCCCCGCGCAGCAGGCGCTGGTGCCAGTTCGGGTTGGGGGGCTGATGGGATGGCGCCAGAGGGGGCTGATGACGCTGCGGTGGCAGCGGCTTTTCCCGCAGTTGCCGGGCTGGACACCCGCCTGGGTCTGCAGCGCGCCTTGGGCAAGCCGGGCTTGTACGCCGAGATGCTGCGGCGATTTGTGCAAGGCCAGTCGTCGGTGATTGCGCATCTGGAGCAGGCCGTCGCCAGCGCAGATGTGGTGCTGGCCGAGCGGCTGGCCCACACCCTGCGCTCGGTCGCGGCCAACATTGGCGCGCACGAGGTGTCGGCCCATGCACAAGCGCTGGAGCAGGCCTTGCGCAGTGGGGCGCATGCCGAAATGTCCGCGGGACTGACGGCCACCCTGGGCGCTGCGTTGCAGCCCCTGCTGACGGGATTGCAGGCGTGGATGCAGGGGCAGCAAACGGGGCGGCCGGAAGGCCTGAAAACCCCTGCTGGGGCCGCGCTGCAGGGCATGGGCGCCACGGCGGTCCTGCAAAAGCTGCGCATGCTGCTGGAGCAGGACGACCCTGCAGCCCCCGAGTATTTCCAACACAATGTCCAGGTGCTCCAATCCGCGCTGGGGAGCAGCTTCACGGTGGTCGAGATGCACACCCAGAATTTTGATTTTGAGCAAGCACTGGCGGCAATGGCCGCCGTGTCAGGCCCCGAACACCCTGCCGTTCACACCCCTTGAGCGGCACAACACCCAGGAACTTCCATGGACAACGCGCCCTTTGCCTCCCCACAGGCCGCTCTTGTTGACAAGCCGATCGCCACGGTGCTGGTGGTGGACGACACGCCGGACAATCTCACCCTCATGGGCAGCCTGCTGCGCGAGCATTTCCTGGTGAAGGTGGCCAACCATGGCGAGAAGGCCCTGAAGATCGCGCAGTCCGACACCCCTCCCGACCTGATCCTGCTCGACATCATGATGCCCGAGATGGATGGTTATGAGGTGTGTCGGCGCCTGAAGGCTGCGGCGGCCACGCGCGACATCCCGGTGATCTTTCTCACGGCGCGTTCCGACACCGACGACGAGCGCGCGGGCCTGGCCCTGGGGGCCGTGGACTACATCACCAAGCCCATCAGTCCGCCCATCCTGCTGGCGCGGGTCAACACCCATCTGGCGCTCAAGGCCACGGCGGATTTCCTGCGCGACAAAAGCTCCTACTTGGAGCGCGAAGTGGCCATGCGCACGCTGGAGGTGCAGGCCATCCAGGACGTGACCATCATGGCCATGACATCGCTGGCAGAGACGCGCGACAACGAAACCGGCAACCACATTCGCCGCACCCAGCTGTACGTGAAGACGCTGGCCGAGCGGCTGCGCCACCACCCGCGTTTCGAGCCCGTGCTCAACGACCGCATGATCGAGCTGCTCTACAAGTCCGCCCCGTTGCACGACATCGGCAAGATCGGCATCCCCGACAGCATCTTGCTGAAACCCGGCAAGCTCACGGTGGAAGAGTTCGAGATCATGAAAACCCACACCACCCTGGGCCGCAACGCCATCGACGAAGCCGAGCGGCGCCTGGGCATGCGCGTGGCGTTCTTGAGCGTGTCCAAGGAGATCGCCTACAGCCACCAGGAGAAGTGGGATGGCTCAGGCTACCCGCAGGGCCTGGCGGGCGATGCCATCCCGGTGTCGGCGCGCCTCATGGCCGTGGCCGATGTGTACGACGCACTCATCAGCAAGCGCGTCTACAAGCCCGCGTTTTCACACGACCAGGCCTGCAACACCATCATTCGCGGCAAGGGCTCGCACTTTGACCCCGATATGGTGGATGCGTTTGTGGACATTGCGGAAGACTTCCGCAGCATTGCCCAGAAATACCCCGACCCTGGATAAAGGACAACCCCCTGAGCGACTTCGTCGCGTCCCCCTTCTCCCGAATTGCTGCGCAATTCGGGAGAAGGGGGACGCAGCCAGTGCGGCGGGGCGGCCCTTGCACGGCTGCACTGGTGTGCGTCTCGCCCGCTGCACGGTTCAGCTAGGAGATCTCACCATTGGTCATCGTGTGCTGGCCTAACTGCCGTGCGCGGTGGATGGGTTTAGAACGGCGCGTCTTCGCTTTTGGGGGCGTCGGCCTGTGGGGCGGCACCCGTGGTGTCGGACTCCGCATCGGCTGCAGCCTCGGCTTCAGTGCTGACGGGTGCGTCTGTCGCAGCCGCCTGGCGCACAGCCGCCTTGTCGCCAGCGCTCGCAAACTTGCTGTACTTGCCCAGAATAGGCACCAGCTGGCCGTAGATGCGGGGGCTGCCGGCCAGGCACTCGCGCTGCTCCAGAAAGTCCGCTTCGCCCGTGAAGTTGCCCACCAGGCCACCGGCCTCGGTCACCAGCAGCGAGCCCGCAGCCACGTCCCAGATCGACAGGCCGGTTTCAAAGAAACCATCGGTGAAGCCCGCAGCCACATAGGCCAGGTCCAGCGCGGCGGCGCCGGGGCGGCGCAGGCCGGCGGTGCGCTGCATCACGTCGGCCATCATGTTCAGGTAGCTCTTGAAGTTGTCGCCCGGGCGGAAGGGGAAGCCGGTGGAGATCAGGCAGTCCTTGAGCTGGGTGCGCTTGGAGACGCGGATGCGGCGCTCGTTCAGGTAGGCGCCACGGCCCTTGGTGGCGGTGAACAGGTCGTTGCGCGAGGGGTCATAGATGACGGCCTGCTCGACCTTGCCGCGCACCGCCAGCGCGATGCTGATGCAGTACACGGGAAAGCCGTGGATGAAGTTGGTGGTGCCGTCCAGCGGGTCGATGATCCAGACAAATTCCGAATCCTTGGCGCCGTATTCGCTGCCCGACTCTTCGGCCAGGATGCCGTGGCCGGGGTAGGCCGTCAGCAGCGTCTCGATGATGATTTTTTCGGACGCGTGGTCCACTTCGGTCACAAAGTCGTTGATCTGCTTTTGCGAGATCCGCACCGATTCCACGTCAAGGGCCGCGCGGTTGATGATGGCGCCGGCGGCGCGTGCGGCCTTGATGGCCACGTTAAGCATGGGGTGCAGGTTGGACGACATAAATTGTGGTGGTGAGCAGGGCGCCGTGCGTCAACAATGAAGCGAGGCAGCCTGCGAATCAGGAGCGGTGCGATCCGACCCGGCGATGCGGGCGGCGACAATGAGGGCAGGATTTTACCCGCAGAGCCTCTTTTTCGCCTAACCGCTTGCCTTTTCCCTTGTCCTGCACCTGCCCATGAAGACCCGTTTTGTCCTGATCAACACCAGCCACGCCGGCAATGTGGGCGCTGCCGCCCGCGCCATGAAAACCATGGGTTTCGACGATCTGGTGCTGGTGGCCCCGCGCTGGGCCAACGTGCTGCGGCGCGAGGAGACCATCCAGCGCGCCAGTGGCGCGCTCGACGTGCTGGAGAACGCCCGCATCGTGGCAACGCTCGATGAGGCGCTGGACGGCATGAGCCACCTGTGCGCCACGGCGATGACCCCGCGCGACTTCGGGCCGCCCACGGCTGCGCCGCGTGCCCATTTCGAATTGCTATTAAAACAAGAGCTGCTAGCGCTTGATGGAAAAGCGCTAGAGGCCAAAAATACCTCAAATCCAGAAGATCCATCGGCTGCGGCAGCCGGCCAGGCCGGTGTCGCCTTCCTGTTTGGCTCCGAGCGTTTTGGCATGACCAACGAGGACGTCTACCGCTGCCATGTGGCACTGTCGATTCCCACCAACCCCGGCTTTGGCTCGCTCAACCTCGGCGCCGCCATCCAGGTGATTGCCTACGAATGGCGCATGGCGCTGGGCGGGTTCCCGGTGCTGGATGCCACACCGCCGCGCGCCCTGGCCGACGCAGCGCAGGTGGCGGGCATGCTGGGCCACTGGGAGCAGGCGCTCACCACCATCGGCTTTCTAGACCCCGCCGCACCCAAGAAGCTCATGCCCCGCCTTAACCAGCTTTTCAATCGCGCGCAGCTCAGCCCTGAAGAAATCCACATCTTGAGAGGTGTCGCCAAAGCCATGATCGAGGCCGCTGAGGCGAAACGCTAGACTGTGCGGCCATAAACACATAACGAAAAGAACCGATGTTCGCCCGCCTGCGCTCCGATATCCAGTGCATCCTCGACCGCGATCCTGCCGCGCGCAGCACGTGGGAGGTGATCACCTGTTATCCGGGCCTGCACGCGATCTGGCTGCATCGCCCCGCGCACTGGTGCTGGCACCACGGCCTGAAATGGCTCGGTCGCTTTATTTCGCATTTTGCGCGCTGGTTCACGGGCATCGAGATTCACCCCGGCGCGAAGATTGGAGAGCGCGTGTTCTTCGACCATGCGATGGGCGTGGTCGTGGGCGAGACGGCCGAAATCGGCGACGGCTGCACCATCTACCAGGGCGTCACGCTGGGCGGTACCTCGCTGTACAAAGGTGCCAAGCGCCATCCCACGTTGGGCAAGGACGTGGTGGTGAGTGCGGGCGCCAAGGTGCTCGGCGGCTTTGAAGTGGGTGACGGCGCGAAGATCGGCAGCAATGCCGTGGTCATCAAGCCGGTGCCTGCGGGCGCCACGGCGGTGGGCATTCCGGCCCGCATCATCCCGTCCAAAGAGGGCCAGAGTGCGGACGTAACCGAGCCGCAGCAGGCGCGCAAGTTCACGGCCTATGGCATCACGCAGGAGGACGATCCGCTCTCGCAGGCCATGCGCGGGTTGATCGACAGCGCTTCGTCGCAGGAGCACCAGATTGCGCTGCTGTGGCAGGCCATCGAGAAGCTGTCCTCCAATTCGCAGAACAAGGACTGCGTGCCGTGTGATGCCGCGCTCAAGGAGCAGTTCGAGGCGGGCAAGCTCAACGAGTTGGTGGGCAAGTAGCGGCTTGCCGGCGCTGTATTCAAAAATCAGATTGCTATAAAAAATATAGCTGCTAGCGCTTGTGAGATAAGCGCTAGCAGCTATTTTTCTTTGAATCTTGAGAAATCAGGCCGGGCGGGGCGCTCGCACCGCGTTCTTGGGCCGGAACGCCTTGCAGACTTCGTCGCGCGTTTCCAGATACGGGCCGCCAATCAGGTCCACGCAGTACGGCACGGCGGCAAAGATGCCGGGTACGATCTGCTTGCCGTCGGCCTCCTTCAGGCCCTCCAGCGTCTCGGCAATGGCCTTGGGCTGGCCGGGCAGGTTGATGATGAGGCTCTGGTCGCGCACCACGGCCACCTGGCGCGAGAGGATGGCGGTGGGCACGAACTTCAGGCTGATCTGGCGCATCTGCTCGCCAAAGCCCGGCATTTCCTTGTGCGCCACGGCCAACGTGGCCTCGGGCGTCACGTCGCGCAAGGCAGGGCCCGTGCCGCCGGTGGTCAGCACCAGGCAACAGCCTGCGTTGACCAGTTCGATCAGCGCCGCGCTGATGCCGTCCTGCTCGTCGGGGATCAGGCGGGATTCGAAGGTGATGGGGTTGTGCAGCGCGCGTGTGAGCCAGTCCTGCAGCGCGGGCAGGCCCTTGTCTTCATAGACACCGCTGCTGGCGCGGTCGCTGATGGAGACGATGCCGATCTTCACCGGGTCGTGCAGGGCAGAAGGCTCACTCATCGCCGTGGTCCTCATCGGTATCGCTGGCCTCGTCCGCACCCGTGTCGCCCAGGTGCTCGCGAACCAGCTGGAACAGCTCGCGGTAGGCGCGGCCCTTGCGCGGGGCCAGGCCTTGCGAGACCTGGACATTGGCCTCCTTGCCGGCAGGCTGTGCGTCCTTGCGGGCCTGGCGGATCAGGGCGCGCAACTGCTGCGTGTCGGTGGTGGGGTGCTCGGCCATCCAGGGGGCCAGCGCGTCATCGTCGGCAATCAGGCGGTCGCGCCAGTGTTCGGCCAGGTGCAACTGCATCTTTTCGGTGGCCGAGCCCTTGTGCTGCTCTTCCAGCGCCTGGCGGGCTGCTAACACCAGCTCGGGTTCGAGCTTGCGCATGATCTTGCCCACGTACTGCATCTGGCGGCGTTTGCCCTCAAAGTTGGTGATGCGCTTGGCCTCGGCCAGCGCGTCCACCAGCTTGTCGGGCAGACCCACCGCCTCGAACAGGTCGGCGCGCAAGCTCAAAAGCTCTTTGCCCAGCTCCTGCAGTTCGTCGCTTTCGCGCTTGAGATCGGTGCGGCTGGCATCGGGCGTGCCTTTGAGTTCGGCCTTGAGCTGAATATCCAGTTCGCTGCCTTCGGCAACAAACTGGCCTCGCACAAAGTAGCCTTTTTTGGGTTTGCGTGACATGGGTGGGGGCAAAAAGAGAAGCGGCGCAGAGCGCGCCACAGCGGCAAGTATCATAGCTGCCGCTATGAATAAACCCTCCACCCGCGCCGCGCGCGCCCAAAGCGCGGCTGCCGCAGCGCCCGCGCCTGCCACCTCCCGCACCCCTGACAACGGCTTCAGCTACAGCCGCGCGTTCTTTGAAGACCTGGTGGACCGCGCCCTGGCCCATGCCAAAAAGCTCGGCGCCACCGACGCAGGCGCCGAGGCGTCCGAGGGCTGCGGCCTGTCGGTCAGCGTGCGCAAGGGCGAGCTGGAGAACGTGGAGCGCAACCGCGATAAATCCCTGGGCGTGACGGTGTACCTTGGCAAACGCCGTGGCAATGCCAGCACTTCCGATTTCTCGAACAAGGCCATCGAGCAGACCGTGCAGGCAGCCTACGACATCGCCCGTTTCACGGCCGAAGATCCCATGGCAGGCCTGCCGGACGCCGATGACATCGCCCCGGCCGACACGCACCGCGATCTGGACCTGTTCCACCCCTGGGCCATCACCAGCGAAGAGGCCGCTGAAATCGCCAAGGCCTGCGAGGCCGCCGCGCTCAAGACGCACCGCCGCATCACCAACAGCGAAGGCGCGGGCGTTTCAGCCCAGCAAAGCCATTTCTTCAGCGCCCACACACGCGGCTTTCGCGGCGGCTATGCCAGTTCGCGCCACAGCTTCTCCGTCGCACCCATCGCCTCGCTGCCCGGCCGCAACGCCGAGATGCAGCGCGATGCCTGGTACAGCTCCATGCGCGACGCCACCGAACTGGCATCGCCCGAGGCCGTGGGCCGCTACGCCGCGCAGCGCGCGTTGAGCCGCCTGGGCAGCCGCAAGATCCCCACCACGCAATGCCCGGTGTTGTTCGAATCCACCCTGGCCGCCGGCCTGCTGGGCGGCTTTGTGCAGGCCGTCAGCGGCGGCTCGCTGTACCGCAAGAGCAGCTTCTTGCTCGACTCGCTGGGCAAGATGGTCTTCCCCAAGCACATCGACATCCTGGAAGACCCCTTCATCCTGCGCGGCAAGGGCAGCTCGCCGTTCGACGAAGAAGGCGTGCTCGTGGCGCCGCGCAAGGTGGTCAAAGGAGGGCGCGTCGAGGGCTACTTCCTGTCCAGCTACTCGGCCCGCAAACTGGGCATGAAGACCACGGGCAATGCGGGCGGCTCGCACAACCTGGTGATGACCTCGCGCCTCACGCAAGCCAGCGACAACCTCGACGCCATGCTGCAAAAGCTGGGCACGGGCCTCTTTGTGGTGGAGCTGATGGGCCAGGGCGTGAACTACGTGACCGGCGACTATTCGCGCGGTGCGAGTGGTTTCTGGGTGGAGAACGGCAAGATCGCCTACCCGGTGCACGAAATCACCATCGCGGGCAACCTCAAAGACATGCTCAAGGGCATTGAGGCCGTGGGGGCGGATGCCTACAACTACGGTGCCAAGACCGTGGGCTCGATCCTGGTCAACCGGATGAAGGTGGCTGGGAGCTAATGCCTGGTTCGCCGTGCAGCCGCCGCAAAGGGCCGCGCTGATGCAAAAAAGGCCCTCGCGATGAGCGAGGGCCTTTTTGTTTTTTGAGCAGCTGTTGCGCTACGTGTCGCCTGCCCGCGCACCCGCCAGCAAGGCCTGCACCGCTGCTTGCAGCACGGGTGTCGCCTCCTCGCCGCTGAGCAGGCCTGAACTCACAAAAGCCCCATTGATGAGCACAGCCAGCTGGGCCGCCAGGGCCTCGGGCCGGGGCACGCCCAGCCGCTCTGCAATGCCGTGCAGGCGGCCGCGCAGCGTCACCATGTGCTGCTGCGCCACGCGGCGGGCAGGGTGGTCCTGCTCGGCAAATTCGGCCGCCACGTTGATCTGCGGGCAGCCCCGGTAGTTGGACCGGCCCAGCCGCTCGCCGATCCACTGCATGTGGGCCTGCAGCTCGGCGGCCGGGTCGTCGGCATGCTGCGCTGCCACCGCATCCCACAGGCCCCAGAAGTCCACGTCTTCACGCTCCAGAAACGCCACGATGAGGTCGTCCTTGGTGGGGAAGTAGCGGTACAGGCTGGTCTTGGCCACGGCCGCTTCGGCCACCACCAGGTCCACCCCCACGGCGCGCACGCCGCGTTGGTAGAACAGGCTCGACGCCGTGTCGAGGATGCGCTCGCGCACGTCCTGCGCGGGCTCGCTGGAGGCCGTCGCAGCGCGCCGTGACGCAGGCTTGGGGCGGGCGCCGGGCGCGGTTGCCGGGAGGGGATGGGGAAAAGAATGTGCAGCCATGCTTGACATGATACAGACCTGTCTGTAATCTTCAAACAACAGACAGGTCTGTATCGTCAATTTTCCCTCCACTTCTTTCCCGAAAGGTTCTCCATGACATCCTCTGTTCCTTCCATCGCGGTGTACGGTGCCAGCGGCCATACCGGCCAGTTTGTGGTGCAGGAGGCCTTGCGCCGTGGCCTGCGCGTGGTGGCCGTGGGGCGCAATGCCGCCCGGCTGGCTGCGCTGTTTCCCTCGGGGGTGGAGTGCCGCGTGGCGGCGCTGGACGACCCGGCGGCGCTGGTGCAGGCCTTTGCCGGTTGTGGCGTGGTCATCCACTGCGCGGGGCCCTTCATGGACACGGCCACCCAGGTGGCGCAGGCCGCGCTGCGGGCGGGCGCCCACTACATCGATGTGACCGCCGAGCAGCCCAGCGCCCAGGCCACCTTTGCCGATCTGCAGGCGCCCGCCGTGGCTGCCGGGCGCGTGGTGGTGCCAGCCGCTGGTTTTTATGGCGGCCTGGCCGACCTGCTGGCCAGCGCGCTCGCCGCGCCCGCCCCCATCGACGAGATCACCGTCGCCATGGGGCTGGACCGCTGGTGGCCCACCGAAGGCACGCGCCTGACGGGCGAGCGCAACAAGGCGCAGCGCCAGGTGGTGCAGGGCGGGCGCCTGGTGCCCCTGGTGCCCGCCGCCGACGTGCCCGACTGGACCTTTGCCGCGCCCCTGGCGACCTATGCCATGGTCGAGCTGCCGTTCAGCGAAACCATCACCCTGGCGCACCACCTGCAGGCCGACACCATCCGCTCGCTCATCAACCGCTCCGCCCTGGCCGACATCCGCGATGCCAGCACCCCGCCGCCCACGGCCGTGGATGGCAGCGGCCGGTCGGCCCAGCGTTTTGAACTGGTGGTGCGGCTGGTGCAAAACGGCATGGTGCGGACGGCTGGTGTGCGCGGCCAGGACATCTATGCCGTGACGGCGCCCCTGGTGCTGGAGGCCGCGCAGCGCCTGATGGCCCCGGCGTACCAGCGCAGCGGCGCGCTGGCCTTGGGCGAGGCGGTGGACCCTGCCGATACGCTGCGGGCGCTGAACGGACAGGCGCTCGAAGTCTTTGGCGATGTGCGGCTAGCCTGAAAAGCGACTCCGAGTGTGCGTGCCAGCAGAAGTCCCTGCCCGGGAAAATCGGGCGGGTCGCCAAAACCCAAGGCGATATGCTTCGCGCATGCCCTTTGAGCGCCCGCACCCATTGCCCTCCAGCGCGCCCTCTGCGCCATCGAAGCAGACATCGGGTGCGGCTATTGCGCCGCAAGACCCGGCCTTGCTGCGCCGCCTGCTGCGCGCCAAGGACCGCATGGACGCCGCATCGCACGAGGCCTGGCCCGTGCAGCGGCTAGCCGAGGTCAGCGACGTGTCGCAAGCGCATTTCGCCCGCTCGTTCCGGCAGGCGTTCGGCATTCCGCCCCACCGCTACCTGCTGACCCGCCGCATCGAGCAGGCCACCACGCTGCTGCGCGATACGAACCTGCCCATCACTGAGATTGCTTTTGCCACCGGCTGGGAGAGCCTGGGCACCTTCGGGCGCATCTTTCGCGACATCACGGGGATGAGCCCCAGTGCGGTGCGCAGGGAGGCCCAGGCCAATGCCACGCCACTGGACCGGGTGCCCGCCTGTGTCTTGAAGGCCGCGCAACGTCCCGACCTCACCACAGCAGTTTTGGAGAAGCGCCGCCGCCTGGCGGAAGGTACAAATCGGCCATCAGCAACCAAGGAGATCTGATGACGAAGAACCAAGGCATTGGTGTGGTGGGGGTGTATGTGGACGACCAGGACGAAGCGCTCGCGTTCTATGTGGGCAAGCTGGGGTTTCGTATGCACACCGACGTGCGCAACGGGCCGTACCGTTGGCTGACGGTGCAGCACCCCGATCAGCCAGACTTTCAGCTGGGGCTGTTCACACCCGGCCCGCCCATCCACGATGCCGCCACGGCGCAGACGTTGCGCGCCATGGTGGCCAAGGGCGCCATGCCGTCGCTGGTGTTGCATGTGGCGGACTGCCGCGCTGCGTATGCCCGGCTGCGCGACCAGGGTGTGGAGTTCACGCAGGAGCCCGTGGACCGGTACGGCAATGTGGATGCGGGTTTTCGGGACCCTGCGGGCAATGGCTGGAAGCTGATCCAGCTCGTGGCCGGAGGTGCGCAATGAGCGCCGGTGTGGGCATTCGGCGGTTTCACCGCTGGGTGTCGATGGCGTTCACGCCAGGGCGTGCCACTCTTCAATTCCCCCACGCGCTGGCCGCGCAATGCGGATGGATGCGCGAAGGGGGGCGCAGCCCATAGTCATCTATGGGCAAGCCACGCGACAAAGCAGACGCCGCATTGCGGGGCCAGCCCGGAGGGAAAGCCAGCCAGGCCGCGCATTGCGTCGTTGCCCTTCGCTTGTGTAGCCAAGCTACACGGCACTCAGGGCGCCTAGCACTGCACGGCCTGGCTGGCTTTCGCGTGGGGGAATTGAAGGGTGACACGCCCTAGCCGTCATTGGCAATTTTGTGGTCCGTGCGCAGGGTGCAGGCAACCCGTCGGATTGGGTGACCTATGCACCCCTGCCGCCGCTGGCGCTGCTGCTGTTGACGGGGCTGTACCTGTTTGTGCAGCCCTATTTGCGGCGGTCTGCGGTGCGGCGTGCCCCAGGCGCTCCAGTCTTACCACCCGTGTGATGGCGGGCGGCAAGCCCAGCTGTTACTCCCCAAAGTCCGCAAATTCGACCAGCAGTTGCAGCACGCCCTCCACGGCGGGCGAGGGCGGTGGCTGGTGGCGGTGCGCCACAGCCATGGGGCGCATGAGCGGCGGCTGCAAAGGGCGGATTTGCACATCGGGCGTGCCCTGCAGGTCCTCCACCTCCTCCATCGGCAGCAGCGCGGCGCACTGGCTGGCCACCGCCAGGCTCTTGAGCGCGCCGGGGTAGCTCAGCGCCAGAAAGGGGCGCGGGTGGTGGCCCGCCTGGCCAAACCAGTTGGCAATCAGCCCGTGCATCTGTGTGGCGGGTGCAAACGATGCCCAGCGGCGGCTGACCAGCCAGTCAGGGGTTGCGAACGCGGGCGCCTCCCAGGCCGCAGGCAGCAGCGCCACCATGGGGTCGTTGCGCCAAGGGGTCTGGCGTACCTCGGCCAACGGTGGTTGGGGGCTGGCGATGATGCCAATGTCCAGCGTGCCTGCCTTGAGCCGCTGCATGGACTCGGCCGATCCGACGGCCTCCAGCCGGATCTCCACCCCGGGGCAGCGCACCGCCAGCGCCTCCAGCATGCGCGGCAGCAGGCGCGTGCTCACGCCCGCCGACACGCCCACACGCACGATGCCCTCGCGCCCCGAGGCGCGGCGGCGCACGCGCTCCATCAGATCGTCGCAGGCAAGCAGCAGCTGGCGCCCCTCCTGCACCAGCACCTCGCCTGCGGGCGTCAGCTCGGCCTGCCGCCGACCCCGCACCACCAGGTCGGCCTGCAGGCGCGATTCCAGTTCCTTGATGTGCAGGCTGATGGTGGGCGGCGCCAGGTGCAGCGCCTGCGCGGCCGCCGCAAAGTTGCCGAGGTCGGCGATGGCGATCAGCGTCTGCAGGTGGTCCAGGTTGAAATTACGCATCAGATTTTGTGAATTGAGGCTTCATTGAATTCAACTTTACAGATGGTACGCCAAGCCCGAGCATGCGGGCCATGTTGCATCCCACCCGTTTGGACCCCGAAAGCACGACCCGCCAATCCCGCGCCTGCCAGCCGCCGGGGGCCGTGCCAGAGCACTCGGCCCATCGGGGCCGCTGGCCCCGGCGGGTGCGGCGCCTGGGTGGGCGGTGGCTGCGGGCGCTGGGTGCCGCCCTGGCGCGGGCGGAAAAGCGCATCAGCGAGAACTTCCGGGTGCCGCCCCATGGGGGGTGACGAGGGTGGGCCTCCTCACTGCCTGTACTGCCTGTAATGCTTGCACTGGTGAGGCGGCGGGGATCGGCCTACACTGCACCACCGGTCAGGCGGCCCGGACCGGGGCCTGGTGTGCGCCAGGGGGCTGCAAGGCCCGGGGCCGGATTGAGCGAAAGGACCTGGTATGTTGTCCGATGCTTCTGTAACCACCATGCTGCCTGTGATGGACATGGACCGCGCCCGTGCTTTCTATGAGGGCTGCCTGGGCCTGAAACCCGGCGGCTTCCGGCCCGATGGCAAGTTTGTCTATGCCGTGGGGGGCAGCACGCTGGCGCTGTTCCCCAAGCCGGAAGGCACCAAGGCCGACCACACGGCCATCAGTTTCCAGGTGGCCGACATAGCGGCCACCATCGAGGCGCTGAAACGCGCGAAGGTGGTCTTCGAGGACTACGACTTCCCGGGCCTCAAGACCGTCAATCACGTGTGTGTGCTGGGCGCCGAGAAGGCCGCGTGGTTCAAGGACACCGAGGGCAACTACCTCTGTCTGCACGAGGACATTGCCACATAACCCGTTTTTTCAAGCAAAAAAGGCTGTTTCCGAGCGGTGGGTATGCCTTTTAAAGCTATTGAAATAGGAGCGTTTTGGCGAGGGCTGTGGCTCCGTGCCCAGCCACCCGCGCCGCAATGGCCTCACCCACCCGCGTGGTGCTGGCCGTGCAGCCCAGGTCCGGTGTGCGCGGGCCGCTTTTGATCACTTCTTCGATGTGCCGTCGCAGCTTCGGAGTGCGCGCAGGCGCACATCACGGCCCAGTTCCGGGTGCCGCCGGGTGGTGGCTGTTTACCCGCAGGCGAATGGCCTTCGCAATCGACTCCAGCAAGCCTTGTCCACCAGCAGCGCTTGCTGCGTCGGCCCTGAGTCGGTCGGAGGGTTGGGTGAATATGGCGCATTATTTCATCAGCCTGATCGCTCACCCATTTAACTCTCGAAGAAAAATTCTTGTGGCAATAATGGAAAAAATCAAAAAAATAATAAATAGAGCAAACGGTACCCAAGGTGACTCAATTTCATTCCGGCTTCCGATGGTAATCATTGCGTCTATTCCATTCTTTGTAGGGTTCTGAATTTATCTTACGTGCTGGATTTCATTTAAAATCCTGATTTAATTGGTGTCTGATCCAATACGTTTGGCGCAGCGTGCAATGAGGCCTTCTGTTTGCGCTTGGGGTGATTGATGGCTGTGTAGATCACCAACGTAGAAAATGTCGTTGTCTCCCACCTCGATGCTG
Source organism: Acidovorax sp. LjRoot38 (assembly GCF_964252975.1). Lineage (NCBI taxonomy): Bacteria > Pseudomonadati > Pseudomonadota > Betaproteobacteria > Burkholderiales > Comamonadaceae > Acidovorax > Acidovorax sp. LjRoot38. The sequence goes on from NZ_CAXUPT020000006.1 coordinate 285,916, forward strand.
TATGTGGGGTGCCACATTTCTGGTGGAAGATAGCTTTCCTCAAATGAATCAAACTCCACAGTGGCTTGGCTGAAGTCCACATGCGGATAGCGACTGAAATCAATCAACTGGCCCCAGCCGCAGTCCGGTGCATCATCTGTAGAGTGCAGCCCACGAAGAGGATTGTGTGTCTTTAAAACTGCGGCGGCCGAAGCCGAAACATACGCATAGCCCTCATTTTTCATCACTAAACATTCGCTGCGGCCGATTCTTTCTGCTTCCATCCAGCCGCCCATCACGGTTTGCAGAGGTTGCCTGGCTCCCATGATGATCATTCGTGTGGCGAGTTGTTCATCTGGCACTGAAAGCCGCTTGATGCGATCTTCATTCAAGATCACTTGTATGGCCAGCACGGGTTGTTCTGGAAATTCCCATACTTTTGTAACCTGTTTGCACAGCAGTTCAGTCCCCATTTCTGCCTTGCTCCAGACCCAATCACCTACGCGAATTTTCTCAATGGGCACCAAGCCATTGCGGGTGTGAACCGGGGTGCCTGCGATGAAGCCAATATCATGGCTTACCGTGCTTTCGCTCGCTGCTGAATGTTTTTTGTGGAAATTGACGGGCGTATTTTTCGGGGGATAAATTTTATGGACCAGGATACCCGCCAATCTCCAGATCATCAGGGGTGGAATGATGATGCCGAAAACCAGGATTCCGAGTTTCATGACGCGGATGTCCCATTGCGGAAGGACATCATTGATGAGATAGATCGCCCAGGGAATGGTCCCGAGTACTGCCAGAAACAGTGCCCAGTTCTCCATGATCTCTGCCCTGCTGATTTTTTCGGCGGGCAATGGGGCGGGGGACTTAATGGGCATGGCGGGGGGGGGGGCTGCGTGCGTTGGGCCGGAGGGCGGTTACTTGCGCCTGTTGAAATGGCTTTCGACTTCGGCGGTATGGCTGGCATAGCTCTTGGAGATGGGCCAGGTATTGCACAGGCTGGTGCGCAGCCGTTGGCCTGATTGGAAGGCGAACACCATGTGCTCGGACCCCTTGGCGAACCGCACGCCGCAACTCCCCTGGTCGCCCCGAGTGTGCACCGTGATGGCCGTGGCCTGATCGCCTTTGTAGATGGTGGTGGGCCTGAAAAGGGCTCGGTACTCGTTTTTGTTCGCAGGGTCGACGATTTCTTCTGTCACAACGCCTTTGAACACGACCGTGGCCTGTGGTGCATTTGCTTCCGCAGAGGCGAGCTTGCAGCTGCATGCATAGGTGTTACTGGAGGCCAGCCAGGCCATGGCGGCGGTGCAGAAGATGGTGGTGATGGGCTTCATGTGGGGCCTTGCACAGGTGATGGAGTGGGGCGGTTTTCGATTCGGCGATACCGGTGTTGCAGCAGTGCTTGGTCAGTTCACTGCTGACGACGAGTCGTTCATTGCCCGCAGTGATGCTTTTGTGATGCCGCGCACCGATCAGACTGTGGCCACATGCTCCGCGATGGCTTGACCCACTTGCGTGGTATTGGCACTGCCACCCAGATCGGGCGTACGCGGCCCGCTTCGCAGGGTGTGTTCAATGGCGCGCACGATGGCGTCGTGTGCCAACCTGCCCGCGCCCTGGCCCTGGGTGAGGAAGTCCAGCATCAGCGCGCCCGACCAGATCATTGCGATCGGGTTGGCAATGTTCTTGCCATAGATGTCGGGTGCCGAGCCGTGCACGGGCTCGAACAGGCTGGGAAAGTTGCGCTCAGGGTTCAGGTTGGCCGACGGCGCCAGGCCGATGGTGCCGGTGGTAGCCGGGCCCAGGTCACTGAGGATGTCGCCAAACAGGTTGGTGGCCGCCACCACGTCAAAGCGGCCGGGCTGCAGCACAAAGCGGGCGGTGAGGATGTCGATGTGCTGCTTGTCCAGTGTGACCTCGGGGTAGCCCTTGGCCACGTCGTCGGCACGCTGATCCCACCAGGGCATGCTGATGGCAATGCCGTTGCTTTTGGTGGCCAGGGTGACGTGCTTCTTAGGGCGGCTTTGGGCCAGCTCGAAGGCGAACTTCAAGAGGCGGTTGGCACCGTGCCGGGAGTAGACCGATTCCTGGATGACGATTTCACGGTCGGTGCCTTCATACATGATGCCGCCGAGCGACGTGTATTCACCCTCGGTGTTCTCGCGCACCACGTAGTAGTCGATGTCACCGGGCTTGCGGCCGGCCAGGGGGCAAGGCACGCCTTCAAACAGGCGCACGGGGCGCAGGTTGATGTACTGGTCGAACTCGCGGCGGAATTTGAGCAGCGATCCCCACAGCGACACATGGTCGGGCACGGTGGCGGGCCAGCCCACGGCACCGAAGAAGATGGCGTCCATGCCCGACAGTTGCGCCTTCCAGTCGTCGGGCATCATTTTTCCGTGGGCGGCGTAGTAGTCGCAGCTGGCCCATTCGAATTCGTGCAACTGCAGTTCAAAGCCAAAGCGGGCGGCGGCGGCCTGGATGGCGCGCAGGCCCTCGGGCATGACTTCTTTGCCGATGCCGTCTCCGGGCAGGACGGCGATGCGGTAGGTCTTGGTGGTGGGTGCGTTCATGGTGCGGGCAGGGGGGCAGGGTAGAGGGAAGCCGTAGGTGGGTGCGGTCGGTGTGTGCACTGCATTATTCCGAGCGCCATCAAAAACTACAATCCGCCAACTGTGGCTCCATCATTCACACATCGTGCATAAAAACCCAGCTGCCGACGATTTGCGCGTTTTCACGGCGGTGGTGCGCAAGTCCAACTTTGGCGCGGCTGCTGCCGAGCTCGGCACGTCGCCCGCCTACGTGAGCAAGCGCATCCGCCTGCTGGAGCAGGACCTGCAGGTCAAGCTGCTGCATCGCACCACCCGCCGGGTGGCGGTGACGGAGGAAGGCGAGCGCGTTTTCCACTGGGCGCAGCGCATCCTGGACGACATGGATCAACTCATGCAGGAGGTGGCCATCACACGCAGCGAGCCGCGCGGGCTGCTCCGCGTGAGCAGCAGCTTCGGCTTTGGGCGGCAGATCGTGGCGCCTGCGCTGTCGCGTCTGGTGGAGCAGCATCCGGGGCTGCAGGTGCGGCTGGAGGTATTTGACCGGCTGGTGGATGTGGCGGGCGAGGGTTTTGACCTGGATGTGCGCGTGGGCGATGAGATTGCGCCACACCTCATCGCGCGCCGCCTTGCCGACAACCATCGCGTGCTCTGCGCAGCGCCCGCCTACCTGCAGCACAAGGGCGCTCCGCGCACGGTGGCGGACTTGGCTGCGCATGACTGCCTGGTGATCAAGGAGCGCGACCACCCGTTTGGCGTGTGGCGCCTGCGCAGCGGCGCGCAGGAAGAGTCGGTCAAGGTGCGCGGCCCGCTGTCGGCCAACAACGGCGAGATGGCCGTGCAGTGGGCGGTCCATGGCCGCGGCATCGTGCTGCGCTCGCTGTGGGATGTGGGTACGCACCTGCAGGCAGGGCGCCTGGTGCAGGTGCTGCCGCAGTGGCAGCAGGAGGCCAATGTGTGGGCCGTGTTCCCGACGCGGCTGGAGCGGTCGGCCAAGGTGCGCGTGTGTGTGGAGTTTCTGCAGGAGCATTTCCGCTCCGGGTGGATGGCGCGGGATGCCGACGCGGGGGGAAGCACCCCGGTTTGAAGCAAAAATAGCTGCTACCGCCTGTCTGACAAGCGGTAGCAGCTATCAAAAAAATACTGACTGGGTGGTGGTGAGGGGGCGATCAGCCTGCCAGCGCAGCCTTCACAGCAGCCGACACCTGGCCCATATCGGCCTTGCCCGCCAAGCGGGTCTTGACCACGCCCATGACCTTGCCCATGTCGCCAGGGCCCGATGCGCCCACCTCAGCCACGATGGCCTTCACGGCAGCCAGCGTTTCTTCGGCCGACATGCGCTCGGGCAGGTAGGCCTGCAGCACGGCCATCTCGGCCTTTTCCTTGTCGGCCAGGTCCTGGCGGCCAGCGCCTTCAAAAGCGGTGATGGAATCCTTGCGCTGCTTGATGAGCTTGTCCACGATGGCGACCACGGCCACGTCGTCCAGCTCGATGCGCTCATCCACTTCCTTTTGCTTCATCGCAGCCTGCAGCAGGCGGATGGTGCCCAGGCGCTCACTGTCCTTGGCGCGCATGGCGGTCTTCATGTCTTCGGTGATCTGGTCCTTGAGGCTCATGGCGGCTTCCTTTTTTGGGTTTCAAACAGGGACAAGGGTTTGCCAAAAGGCTTTCTGGCTAGGCGTCAACGCCGCAGACAGTAGTCTCGCTACGGCAAGGCGTTGCAACGACGCCAGAAAGCCTTTTGGCAAACCCGAAAAACAAAAACCCGCGCTTGGCGTCCCTAGCGCGGGTTCTGGGACCCAAGCAAAAGGCTCGGGGCCGAAGATGGATCAGTACATCTTCTTGGGCAGTTGCATGCTGCGAACGCGCTTGTAGTGGCGCTTCACGGCAGCTGCCTTCTTGCGCTTGCGCTCTGCGGTGGGCTTTTCGTAGAACTCACGGGCGCGCAGGTCGGTCAGCAGGCCGAGCTTTTCAATGGTGCGCTTGAAGCGGCGCAGTGCAACGTCAAAGGGTTCGTTTTCTTTTACGCGGATCGTAGTCATTAGCTAATGGTTTTCCAAATGGTGCCTGCAGAGGGGCTTGGGGAGATCGGGCCTCAAGTCCGTACAAAGCGGTTTCCCCGTCTGTAACTAGTATTTGGCCGACGGGGCATTGCCAGCAAAGCCGGAGATTATAGCCTTTGTGGCGCGGATGGGAAGTACCCCTGTGCAGCTCCCTGCGTCCCGTCCCGCGCTACGGGACGCCGCCACTGGTGGCCTGCCTGGGCATGGGCCATGTGGCACTGCTGTGGGCCGCGCCCGAACAACGACTGAGGTCGTTCTCACCGGAGGCATTGCCTCCGTCCATCCTCAGGCCGCGCAATGGCGTGGAAATTGCTTCACGTTGTAACAATCACTTACCACCGTCGGTGGGTTGCCCAGGTCATCCGCCCGGGTGGGCCTGCCGCCACAGACACCATGGCATTCATGCACCGCGTTTCGGGCTGGCTGGGCCGCCTCAGTGTGGGGCGCAAGCTCATGCTCATCTACCTGCTGGACCTGTCGGCGGTGATCTATGTGTCCAGCATTCTGATCCACGAAAAGTACGTGGCCATCGATTTCACACGCAAGGAGATCGTGGGCACCACGTATGCGGCGGTGCTGCGCGACGGGCTCATGGGGCAGTTTCTGGATGCATCCCAGCAGCCGCCGCTGGCGGGCGATGTGATTGCACGGCTGACGGGTGTGCGCAAGGCGTATGACGAGCAGTTGCGCACACAGGAAGTGGGCGAACGCTTCAGCATGGTGCTCGGGCAACTGGCCGCCAGGCCGCCGTCTGCAACGGATGCGCAGGTGCTGACCGGGATGCGCAGCCAGCTGCTGCGCGAGGGCCGCGAGCTGCTGACCACGGTAGGCAACCAGTCCAACCTGATTCTGGACCCGGATCTCGACAGCTACTACGGCATGTCGCTGGTGGTGCTGCGGTTTCCAGAGCTGCTGCAGGCGGTGCACGACACGGTGGTGTTCTTGAACGCGGCGCAGACCGGGCGCGGTCCGCAGTGGTCCTTTGAGCTGCTCACGCTGGTGGGGCGGCTGGATGCTGTGATGCAGGGCATTGAGGCGGACTACAACCAGGCATTCATCGCAGGCTCGCCCGAAATGCGGGCGGCCTTGCAGGGGCCGCGCGAGGCGCTCCACCAATCCCTGGAGGGCTTCCAGGCGTTGCTGCAGGGTGTGGCGGCGGGGGAGTCGCGCCTGACCATGGCGCAGGTGGGCACGCAGCAGATGCAGGTGCTGGGCGCGCTGCGCGATGCCTGGACGGTGGGTATCGTGGACCTGGAGCGGCTGCTCAACCGCCGTGTGGATGGGCTCTTCGCTCGCATGTGGCTGCATTTGGGCACCGCGCTGGTGCTGCTGGGCTGCATCCTCTCCCTCGTGACGCTGGTGGCGCGGCAGATCGCCAAGCCGCTGCAGCAACTGGCGCGGGTGGCCGACGAGGTGCGCAAAAGCGGCGACCACACACTGCGCGCGCACTGGGCCAGCCGTGACGAGATCGGGCGTCTCGTCACGGCTTTCAATGAAATGCTGTCCCAGCTTGACCGCGACCGCGTGCTACAGCAGGAGCTGGCCGCCAGCGCGCGCGCGGCCGAGGCCCAGCGCGAGCTGGTCGAGGCCTTCCCCATCCCCATGGTGGTCACCTCGGTGCCCGAGCACGAGGTGCTGCACTCCAACGCCCCGGCTGCCCACTGGCTGGGTGACCGCAAGACCGACCCGTGGGCCGTGGGGCTGGAGCCCGGCGTGCGGGCGCGCTTCTTCCAGCGCCTGGCGGACCAGGGCTCGGTCGATGAGTTCGAGGTGCGCTGGAAGGGCACCGCCGAGCCTTCCTGGGCCGTGCTGTCGGCGCGGCGCCTGCAGTTCCAGGGGCGCGATTCGGTGCTCACCGCGTTCACGCCGATCAACGTGCTCAAGGTGATGGAGCAGCGGCTGGAGCTGTGGGCCAAGGTGTTCGAGGCCTCGTCCGAGGGCATCATCATCATGAACGCCGATCAGCAGATCATCAGCGTGAACAAGGCGTTCTGCCGCAGCACGCACTACGACTTTTACGAGGTCATCGGCGAGGACCTGGGCTTTCTGCTGGAAGAGTCGGGTGCCGAGCCGCTGTCGGCGCAGATCCACCGCACCATGCTCGACAAGGAGTCGTGGCAGGGCGAGGTGCGGTTTCGCCGCCGCTCGGGCGAGACCTATCCGGCCTGGCTCATGGTGTCGGCCGTGCGCGAGACCAAGGGTGGTACGTTGGCTAACCACATCGGCATCGCCATCGACATCACCGACCGCAAGCGCAGCGAAGAGCGCATTCAGTTCCTGGCGCACCACGACGTGCTCACCGAGTTGCCCAACCGTTCGCTGTGCGTGCAGCGTCTGCAGATGGCGCTGGCGCAGGCGCCGATCACGGGCGAGAAGGTGGCTGTGCTGTTCATCGACCTGGACCGCTTCAAGGCCATCAACGACACGCTGGGTCACCACATCGGCGACGGCCTGCTGCGCTCGGTGGCCGGGCGCCTCACGCAGGCCGTGCGCAGCCGCGACACGGTCAGCCGCCTGGGCGGCGACGAGTTCGTGGTGGTGATGCGCGACGTGGCCGGGCGCGAGGATGTGCAGCAGCTGGTGGAGCGGCGCCTGATTCCGCTCATCCGCCAGAGCCACCCGGTGGAAGGGCACGAGCTGAACGTGTCGTGCAGTGTGGGCATCGCCGTCTACCCCGAGGACGGCAGCGACATCGACGAGCTCATGCGCCGTGCCGACGCCGCCATGTACGAGGCCAAGACCACGGGCCGCGACATGGCGCTGTTCTATTCGGCCGAGACCGACCAGCGCGCGCTGGCCCGCCAGACGATGGAGCAGCAACTGCGCCGCGCGCTGGAGCGCCAGGAGCTGAGTCTGCACTACCAGCCGCGCCTGTCCGCCAAGGGCGGCGGCCTGCTGGGCGTGGAGGCACTGCTGCGGTGGAACAACGCCACCCTGGGCCACATCCCGCCCAGCGAATTCATCCCCATTGCCGAGGAGACCGGCATGATCCGCGCGATCGGCGGCTGGGTGCTGCAGCAGGCTTGCGAGCAATGGGTGCGATGGCAGGTGCCGCTGTCGGGCCCCTCCGCGCGCGGGCTGGTCCATCCGCTGGCGCATGTCTCCATCTCGGTCAACCTCTCGGCCGCGCAGCTGGCTGACCCGCTGCTGGTCAGCGACATCGAGGCACTGCTGGCGCGCACCGGCATGCCGGCCCACCGGCTGGAGCTGGAGATCACCGAGTCACAGCTCATGGACAACGCCCACGCGGCCGAGCAGCAACTGGCTGCGCTCAAATCGCTGGGCGTGCAGTTGTCCATCGACGACTTTGGCACCGGGTATTCCAGCCTGGCCTACCTTAAGCGCTTTGACATCGACCGGCTCAAGGTGGACAAGTCCTTCGTGCACGACATGCTGAGCAACCCCGCCGACATGGCGATCACGCGCGCCATCATCGCGCTGGGCCACACGCTGGGCCTCAAGATTGTGGCCGAGGGGGTGGAAGACCTGGCCACGGCGCAGGTGCTGAGTGCGCTGGACTGCGAGGAGCTGCAGGGTTACCACTTCAGCCGCCCGCTGCCGCCCGAGGCGCTACACGCCTGGGCTCTGGAGCACGGCGTGCTCCAGAGCGCGTCGGTACGGGGGCTGGGTTTTGGCAGTACGCAGCCTGCACCGCTGTGGGGGTGACCCGGCCCTCAGCGCCCGTCCTTACCCATCAGGCAATTCGGATGTGCAGCGCGACGGCCAGTCCGACCAGGATGGCGCCCGGGGCCATATTGCCCAGCCACAGCGAGGTGCGTGAGGTCGAGCGGCCCGAGATGCGTGAGTCGGCTCGCAGGTAGGCATCGCCCTCATCAGTGCGCAGCCACCACACCATCACCGCGCCCCCGGCCAGCGAGCCCACGCCCAGCGCTGCGAGGATCGCGATGAAGATGTTTCCGCCAATGCTTGCTGCAGGGACGAGGGCAATTAGTGCGCCCACGGCCGTTGCGGCCGCTTGGTACTTTTCTGCGCGTTCGAATCCATCCATGCCGTGGCTCCCGCCGTATCACCGGTAAAGCGATGTGTTGTTGCGTGGAGTTTAGGTGCGATGCCCCTCCCGGTTGCGAACGGAGTGCTTCAGTGGTCCGCTGGCGGCAACGCCTGCGCGCACGCCGCAGCGCAGGCCCAGGCCCACTGGAAGTTGTAGCCCCCCAGCCAGCCCGTCACGTCCACCACTTCGCCAATGAAGTACAGGCCGGGCTGCGTCTTGCACTCCATGGTCTGCTGCGACAGCGCCTTGGTGTCCACGCCGCCGAGCGTGACCTCGGCCTTCTTGTAGCCCTCGGTGCCGGTGGGCGTCAGCTCCCAGCGCGCCAGCTGCTCGGCCAGCCGCGCCAGGGCCTTGTCGCTGGCCTCGTTGATGGGGCGCTGCCAGTCGGCCTCGCGCTGCGCCCAGGCATCGGCCAGGCGGCTGGGGACCAGGGTGGCCAGTTCGTTGGCGATCAGCTTGCGCGAGCGGGCCTTGCCCTGCGCCAGCGCGGCGGGCAGATCCACCGTGGGCGCGAGGTTGATGGCCAGCGGCGCGCCTTCCTGCCAGTAGCTGGAGATCTGCAGCACGGCCGGGCCCGAAAGGCCCCGGTGGGTGAACAGCAGGTCTTCGTCGAAGGCCATACGGGTTTTCTTGGCCCCGGTGCTGATTTGCACCGGAAGCGCCAAGCCCGCGAGTTGCGCATACGGCGCCCAACCCGTGCCATCAAAAGTCAGCGGCACCAGGCCCGGGCGGCGCTCGACAAGCGGGATGTTGAACTGCTGCGCCAGCCGGTAGCCAAAGTCGGTGGCGCCGATCTTGGGAATGGACAACCCGCCTGTGGCAATGACCAGCGAGCGCGCGTGCACCGGGCCACGGTCAGTATCAATTTGATAGCTGGTAGCGCTTGATGGATAAGCGCCAGGGGCCAAAAACTTTATATTTTTGACCGCACAAGGTTGCCAGTGCGTCACCTGGCCCGCCGCGCACTCGGCCAGCAGCATGGCGATGATGTCCTCGGCCGAGCGGTCGGCAAACAGCTGTCCCTTGTGTTTTTCGTGGAAGGCAATGCCGTGCTTTTGCACCAGCGCAATGAAGTCGGCGGGCGTGTAGCGCGACAGCGCCGAGCGGCAAAACTGCGGGTTTTGCCCCACAAAGTGTTTGTGGGGCGCGGCGGGGTCCAGGTCGCGGTTGGTGAAGTTGCAGCGTCCGCCGCCCGAGATGCGTATCTTTTCGGCCACCTTTTCGGCATGGTCGATCAGCAGCACCTTCAGGCCCCGCTGGCCCGCCTGGCCCGCGCAGAACAGGCCGGCAGCACCGGCGCCGATGATGACGACGTCAAAAACAGGGGAAGTGTGGGACACAGTGATGAACAGGCAGCGGTGACAGGGCCGCCATTGTCGCCGCAGCGTTCATGGGGCCCTCACGCCATCACTGTCGGTACACCCCGCCAGAGCCCACCACCGCGATGTCCACGTAGTTCGAGCCGTGGTGGTTCTGTGGGCTGAACTGGTAGCTGTAGCCGCCCAGGTCAAGGTTGCCCAGGCCTTCCATGGCCTGGACCAGGCTGGCCCGGGTGACGCCAGGCCCTGCTGCGCGCAGGCCTTCAATCAGCACGCGCGCATCCATGTAGCCGGTGTAGCGGTCGTAGTCCACAGGCTTGTCGTGGCGCTTCATGGAGGCCTGGAAGTCCCGCGTGAGCGCAATGGTGGGCTTGGTGGGCGAGGGGCCGGTGCGTGCCACGGCCAGACCGCGCGCGTCGTCACCCAGCGCCTTGAGCACTGCGGAGCCTGCGCCCAGCGACAAGGTGTAGACCGGCACTCCCAGGTGCGCGCGGTTGGCCCGCACGTAGGCCACCACAGGCGGCCCCGCCGCCACCAGCAGCACGGCTTGTGGTTTCTGGGCGGCCAGGGCCTTGGCCGCGTCGTTGGCGTCTGCCCCGGTTGGCGCGATGGCATGCGAGCCGGCCAGCGTCGCGCCTTCGGCGGCAATGGTTTTTTCGACCAGCGGCAGCAGCAGCTTGCCAAAGTCGTTGTTCTCGTAAGCCACGGCAATGCGAGAGGTCTGCACTGCCACCAGGTTGCGCACGATCTTGACCAGCTCGTCGGCATAGCTGGCGCGTGTGGTGAAGAGGTAGGGATGCTGCTGCGCCCGGATGGCAGGGCTACCCGTGTACACCGAGATCAGTGGCAGCTTGGCTTGCACCAGGTAGGGCAGCAGCGCCATCACCTGAGAGGTGCCCGACACGCCCAACAAGGCCAGCACGCCCTCCTTTTCGCTCAGCTGCCTGGCGTTCTCCAGCGTGCGGCGCGGATCGAACCCGTCGTCGAGCGTCACCAGGCGAATCTTGCGTCCGCCAATGCCGCCCTTGGCATTGGCGTCTTCCACTGCAGCGTCCTGTCCTTCATGGATGGGTGCAAGAAAGGGGGCCATGCCACCCGACAGCGCGGTAGACCGGCCAATGAGAATGTCGCCCTTGCCCGGAGCGGGTTGCGCCCTGGCAGACATGCTGGCCAAGGCCGCACCGCCTGCCAGTGCCAGCACGAGGCTGCGGCGGCGCGCCTGGGAAAGCCGCTGGCTAACGGGCAAGGCAACGTGGGTCTTCATCAAACAGCTCCTCCTGGTCGTGGCCACCGTGGCCTCAAGGTGCGGCGATGGTAGGAGTGCGGTAGCCGCGCACCCACCGGGTTTTTACCGGGGGTGCGTCAAGTTAGGGACAGGCGTCTATCCCTATCCCTTTTTGAGACTGGAGCGGCTGCCCCCAGCCCTGGGGCACGCCTTGTTGGTGTCGGTCAAGGCCTCGATGCCACCAAGGAGGCTCTGAGCCGGTTGTGCGCGGCGCGGTAGCATGTGACATCCACCCGCCGAGGACTATTCCATGAAACCGATACGCTGTGCCGCCTGCGCCTTGGTGCTGGGCTTTCTGGCCCCGGCCTGGGCCGTCAACAAATGCACGGATGCCGATGGCAAGGTGTCGTTCCAGGATGGCCCTTGCCTGGGCCAGGGCGAGAAGATCGAGGTGAAGCCAGCCATGCAGGGCGCCACCCCTGTTCCACCTGGCCCCTCCACCGCGAAGGAGGGCGCCTTCGGCCCCACCTGGCAGCGCAAACACTATCTGCAGAACCAGGGCGTGCCGCAGGCGCGCGCGGCCCTCGAACGCAACCAGCAGGAATGCGCGGCAACGGCACCGGATGCTGCAGTGGCCCATGCAGGCCCCCTGCGGCGCAGCACCCTGGCACAAGGCTCCCAGTTCGCGCAGGAACGCGCGGCTGCAGCGGGCAAGGACAAAGCCGCGTGTGAGGCCCGAACCGAGGAGCTGCGCAACCAGCTCAAAGCGCTCGAAGCCGAACTCGGCAAGCTGTAGCCCTCCTCGGTGGGGGAGGGGGGAGGCGCCTCAGCCTCTCAGCCCTTCCAAGTGAACGGAAACTTGAACTGCTTCACAAACCCGTTGGGCACGTAGTCGCCCAGCACGCCGTAGTGTTCGGGCCAGAGCTTGGTGCTTTTGACGGCGGTGCCAAACAGGTAGTCCAGAAACGCAAAGTGCGCAGCGTAGTTCTTGTCCAGCGCCTCCTGGTCCTGGCTGTGGTGCCAGTGGTGGAAGTTGGGCGTGACGAGCACGTAGCGCAGCGGGCCCAGGCGCACGCTCACGTTGGCGTGGTTGAAAACGGCCTGGAAGCCCACGATGACGATGTAGGCGTCGATCACTTCCTTGCTGAAACCCAGAACGTAGATGGGCGCCAGCACCAGTGTGCGGGTGATGAGCAGCTCCAGGATGTGCTGGCGCGAGCCGGCCATCCAGTCCATGCTTTTCACGCTGTGGTGCACCGCATGCAGGCGCCACAGCAGCGGCACCTCGTGGTAGGCGCGGTGCGTCCAGTACTGCACCAGGTCGGCCACGAGCACGATGAGGAACAGCGCCACCCAGAAGTTCAGGTCCTGTACCCAGCCGCGAATACCGTCGTTGGCCGCCCAGCCAAAAAATTTGTGCACGATGAGGTTGGTGGCCAGGAGCACAAAGCCCACCACCATGTGGTTCACGATGAAGTGGTGGAAGTCGGTTTGCCACTCGGCGCGGAAGATGGGCTGGTCCTTGCGCAGTGCAAAGAGTTTCTCGATGAAGATGAAGATCAGTGAGCTGCCCAGCAGGTCGAGGATGAACCAGTCCAGGCCGATGTACGGTGTGTTGTCAGGGAAGTTCGGGTCCACCTCCACCTTGTGGCCGCCCAGTAACGCCGCCAGCGCCACCATGGCAAAGGCAAACGTGGCCAGCCAGCGCGAACGGTTGAAGAGGATGTTGACGAGGGAGATGCCCCCCGCGATGGCCATGGCGGTCAGCATGATGGTGCGAATCACCGTCACGTCGTAGCTCTTGCGCAGCTGTGGTGTCGTCAGGTACTCGGGGAAGTGGAAGGCCAGCACGCCCAGAAAACACAGGATGGCCAGCGTGAGTGCAATCACGCCCGACACCAGCCCGCGCCCGGTGCGCAGCGCGCCATGGCTTTCGGTGAATTCATTGAGCTTGTCGATTTCGAGCATGGTTTCCCCTCTGGCCTCCCGGCCTGCTTGGCTTTTTTGATGGGCCGTGATCTGGCTTGTGTGGCGCGAGTGTAGCGGCCTGCAGCGTTGCGCCTGCGACACGGGGGAGCCCTAAAATCGCGGCATGAACATCCCTTCACACCAACTCAGCATGACGGTGCTGATGTCCCCCGACATGGCCAATTTTTCGGGCAATGTGCACGGCGGGGCCATTCTCAAGCTGCTGGACCAGGTGGCCTATTCGTGCGCAAGCCGCTATTCGGCCTGCTATGTGGTGACCTTGAGTGTGGACCAGGTGATGTTTCTGCAGCCCATCCATGTGGGAGAGCTGGTGACCTTCCTGGCCAGCGTGAACTACACCGGTTCCTCGTCGATGGAGGTTGGTATCAAGGTGGTGGCCGAAGACATCCGCTCGCAGGTGGTGCGGCATGTGAACAGCTGCTTCTTCACGATGGTGGCAGTGGACGAGGCGCGCAAGCCGGTGCAGGTGCCGCCGCTGTCGCCTTCCACGCCCGACGAACGCCGCCGCTGGGATGCGGCACTGCTGCGCAAATCCTTGCGCAAGGAGCTGGCGGAGCGTTTCAGGCAGGTGCGCGAGACTGCTGGCGGGTAGGCCGGGAACCCGGAACAAAAAAGGGCCCCTGCATGGCAGGAGCCCTTGTTCAATTGGGGAAAAAGTTGCTCAGCGCGCGGCGCAGAAACCGAATTCGGCCGCTGCCCCGGGGGCGAGGGTCTTGTTCCAGTCCACGCCGGACGCGTTCAGGTTGCTGCCAGCCTGCGTCCATGTGGCATTCCAAAGATTGTTGATGGTGCCGCTCACGGGGATGGTGATCGCCCAGTTGCCAGCGGCGGTGCCCTGGTTGGTGACGCGGACCCGCTGGCAATAGCCTGCGTTCCAGACGCTGTCCATCATCTCCTGCACCGAGAAACCGCCAGTGGGCGTTGGTGGGGTGGGCGTCGTCGGCGTCGTGGGGGTGGTGGGTGTTGTAGGGGTTGTGGGCGTTGTACCGTCGCCCCACAGCCGCTTCAGCAACTGGACCTTGTCGGTGCGCACGGTGGTCCAGTCATCGTCCAGAATGCCGCCGGTGTCGCCACTGTTGGGGTTCCACGACCAGTAGAAGCCGCTGCGCATGCCCTTGCCGACCATGTAGTCCACCAGCGCGTTCTGCCACTGCACATCCCGCGCATCGCCCCGGCCAAATTTGCCACCGAACTCGCCCAGCATGACGGCATAACCGGCCTGCACGAACTGGCCAAAATGCTGGTCCCAGATGGCCGGCATGTTGCTCGGGAAGTTCGAAGCATTGAAGTAAGGCTGCACGTAGACATCCGGCCCGTATGTGTGCGGCGCCAGCAGCAGGCGGTTGGCGGGGATGTTCAGGGGCGTGCAGGCCAGAGGTTCGAGGTTTCCACCCCAGAAGTGCGCGTTGCTGCCCGAGCAGCTGGGGTTCTCGCCGATGCCTTCCACGGCAATCAGCCAATGGGGAGCCAGCGGCAATACGGCAGCGGCTGCGCGCTCGGCGGCGCGGTTCCAGTCGGTGGCGTTGTTGCCCGTGCCCCAGGTGGCGGCACCGTGGGGTTCGTTCTTGATATCGATGCCGATGACGCCGGGTACGCCTGCGTAGCGCTGGGCGACAAAGGTCAGATCACTGATCCATTGCTGTTCGCTGTAGCTTTGGGTGTACCAGAGTTCACTGATGGTCTGGCAATCGGGGGTGTGATGGTCCAGCAGCACATACATGCCACGGTTGCTCAGTTCCGTGACCACCTTGTCCATCACCTGGATGGCCGAGAGGCCCTGCAGGTCGGCATTGCGGCCGTAATCGATGCTGCTGGGCGGCGCCGAGCCGTGCAGGGTGGCGGGGCAGAACGGCAGGCGCACGGCGTTGAAGCCCTGGGCCTGCATTTGCGTGATCATTTCAGTCCAGTTGCGCGCCCACAGGCCATGCACCACATGGTTGTTGGTCTCAAAGCCAAACCAGTTGACGCCGCGCAGCTGGATGGCCTTGCCCGCACCGTCCAGCACCTTGCCTGCGTTGATTTCGTAGCTCCAGGCCATGCTGGTACTTGCCAGCAGGCAACCGGCCAACGCCAGGCTCTTGCACAGGGTGGTGATCTTCATGGCTTACGCATCTCCCGAAAGTGTTGTGTGTCTGGCGTGAAAGAGGACAGGCCCGCTACAGCCGGGCTACGGCCCGGTGGTGGGCTGAGTGTGGGCGCCCTACCCATCGGCCACCGTTTCCAATGGCTGCAATTGTAAGTGCCTGTTGCGCCCTTTTCAGGCTGCGCCACGGCTGCGTCCAGCCAGCGATACTGCCTGTAGCGAAAGGCCGTCTATTTCGTTGGTGATACCCGACAGTACGTTGGCCACCACCGCAAATTCCCGTCCGTGCTGGCCTGCGCGGGCGGCCATGACCTGGGCATTGAAGCTGACCACCTTGGCCTCGCGGGCCACGGTCTGGATGGAAGCCACGATGCCCGCCAGTTCTTTCATGAGGGTTTCGGACTTGGCCTTACCCACTTGATCGAACGCGGTGGTGGCGGTATTCAAGGCCTCCAGTGCGCTGTCGGTGGACTCCACCAGCCGCGCCAGCGCGTCTTCCACACGCGGGCTGTGGCGCTCTGCCAGGTCCAGCGTGGTGCCCACCTGCTGTGCAAACGCATCAATCGTGGCGCCAACGCCGTTGGGGCCGTGGTAGGTCTTGCGGATGATGTCGCCGTTGGCGGCATCCAAGTGACCGGCAGTGTCTACCAGCCTGGCCTGGCTGTCGGTGAACAGCGCCAATGAGCTGCGCGCCGCCTTCATGTGCAGATCGCTGCCGCGTGCGGCCAGCACCGTCTGCAACACCATGCGCTGCGACAACATGCGCTGGCGTGCCGCCAGATTGACCAGCGACATCTCGCTGTCTCGGCCTGCTGAAGACCCGGCCTTGGGCGCCAAAGACAGCGTCGAAGAGGGGGGCGAAAAGGACGTCGAAGCTGGCGTTGAGGAAGTGGCCATGCCGTTGCGGGTGGAGATGGGGAAGGCTGCCATGGTGTTCCTTGTGCTGATTGCATTCAGATACATCCGGTCAAGCAATACCCGGGCCAGTGTCACGTGTCGCAGCCGCTTTCGATGCGATGGATGCAGACGCACTGACGAGGTTTGGCCCGCACCCGCTACCGGCCGCGCAAGGTGCTCCGGCACGTTGGCGGCAGGGAAGGGCACGTGCGGCGCGGCGCTGGGCGCTCAGTACAACGCTGCGAAGCGCTCCACCATGCGCGTGGGGCCTGCCACGATGAGGTGGTCGCCCGGTTTGATTTCGGTTTCTGCCTTGGCGTAGATGAAGTCGAGGTGGCGGCGTTTGATGCCCACCACCGTAATGCCATGGCGTTTGCGCACGTCGGATTGGGACAACGGCTTGTTGTGTGTCTCCATCGGCGCCCGGGTTTTGGCAATGGCAAAGCCGTCGTCAAACTCGATGAAGTCGATCATCTTGCCGGTAACCAAGTGCGCCACGCGCTCGCCCATGTCCGCCTCAGGGTAGACGACATGGTGCGCACCCACCCGCTCGGCAATGCGGCCGTGCTGGGGGTCAATGGCCTTGGCCCAGATGTCCTTGAGCCCCAGCTGGCTCAGGTTCAGGATGGTGAGCACGCTCGCTTCCAGGTTGCCGCCGATGCTCACCACCGCATGCGCAAAGTCGGGCACGGCCAGCTGGCGCAGGGTTTCCAGGTCGGTGGCGTCGGCCTGCACCACATGGGGTAGCACGCTCGCCAGCGACTGCACCGTCTCGGCATCGCTCTCGATGGCCAGCACGTCGTGGCCCAGCTCCACCAGTGATTTTGCAACCCCGGTGCCAAAGCGGCCCAGGCCAATCACCACCACGCTGCCCGACAGGTTCTTTACGGCTTTATCCAACAATGGGTTTCTCCTCGGGGTAACGGTAGTTGCGGCGCATCTGGTTGGTGGCCAGGGCCACGGCCAGGGTGACCACGCCCACGCGCCCAATGAACATGAGCGCAATGATGATGGCCTGCGCCCCCGGCACCAGGTCGGCGGTGATGCCCGTAGACAGCCCCACGGTGCCGAACGCTGAAATCACTTCGAACAGCACCTTTTCCAGCGGTAGTGGCGTGAGCGGCAAGATGAGCAAAATGGCCAGTCCCACCACGGCCGCGCTGAGCACCAAGATGGTGATGGCCTGGCGTTGCACCGAATCGGCGATGCGACGACCGCGAAACTCGACGTCGCGGTGCCCACGGATTTCGTTCCACACCACCAGTACCAACACAAAAAACGTGGTCACCTTGACGCCCCCGGCGGTGCCCGCGCTGCCCCCGCCGATGAACATGAGGATGTAGTGCAGCGCCAGTGATTCGGTGCTCAGCGCTCCGATATCGACTGCATTGAACCCTGCCGTGCGTGCCGATACCGAGGTGAACAGTGCCACCAGCCCCTTGTGCGCCCAGCCCATGGGCCCCAGCGTTCCCGGATTGTCGAACTCGGCCAGAAAGATCACCACCGTGCCCAGTGCGATCAACGCCAGCGAGCCCCACACCGTGAGGGCGGTGTGCATGGACCACAGTGGGCGTTTGCGTCCGCGTTCGGCCAGCAGCTCGTGAAGCACCGGAAACCCCAGGCCTCCGATGATGATCGCCAGCATCAGCGGAGCCAGCACCAGCACATCGGACGAGAACCGCACCACGCTGTCTGCCCAGGTCGAAAATCCCGCATTGTTGAAGGCCGATATGGAGTGGAACATGCCTTGCCAGGCAGCCTCTCCCCAGGGCATGCCATAGCCCAGTGCGAACCGCAGGCCCAGGGCCAGCGCCATCAGCAGCTCGACGGCAACCGTCACTTGGAGCACGATCTTGGCAACGCTCTTTACGTCCCCCAGCGCCAGCGAATGGGTCTCTGCCTGCAGCAGCAGCCGGGTGCGTATGCGCATTTGCCCACTGATGAGCAGCCCCATCAGCGTGGCCGACGTCATCATGCCGAAGCCGCCCAGCTGAAACAGGCCCATGATGAGGGCCTGGCCCGTGCCGCTCCAATAGGTGCCGGTGTCCACCACCACCAGCCCTGTCACGCACACTGCGGAGGTGGCGGTGAACAATGCCGTGAGAAATGGCGCGCTCTGCCCCTGGGCGTGCGAGAGCGGCAGCATGAGCAAGACCGTGCCGGCAGCGATGACGGTCAGAAAAGACAGCACCAGAACCGCTGCGGGGTGCACGACACGTTGGTTCAAACGAATTCCTGGGCGGGTGGTAACAATGCGCGGCCCGTGAGGGTCGGGGCTTGGCGAAGACTCTCTCCAGAGTCTGCGCGCGGCGATGCTATCAGCTTTGGATAGATCTCTCGCCTGCTGCGGCGCTGTGGAGGCGGCCGGTGCTGCGCACAGCCGCAGGCACCCCCACGTCGTCAGACAGCGCGCCGCGCCCGGGGTGCTTCGGATTTTTCAGACGTGGAATGCATCGCGTCCTGCGACGCCAGCGCCACACCCCGCACCACATCCCCCACAACGATCACCGAGGGGCTGGCGAGCCCGTCGCGCGTGATGGTGGTGTGCAGTGCGCCCAGTGTGGTCACGGCGTGGCGCTGCTGGGGCAAGCTGGCATGCTGGATGATGGCCACGGGCGTGCTGGCGGGCAGGCCGGTGAGCAGCTCCTGCTCGATGGTGGCGGCGCCGCTCACACCCATGTAGATCACCAGCGTGAGCTTGGCGTCGCGGGCCGTGGCGGCCAGTTGGCGCCAGTCGGTGCCCGCATCGCCGGGCTTGGCGTGGCCGGTGACGAACACCACGCCGTGGGCATGCTCGCGGTGGGTGAGCGGCGCGCCCAGCGAGGTCAGGCCCGCCAGGCCCGCTGTGATGCCGTTGATGACGGTGACCGGCACGCCTGCCGCGCGCAGGTGCTCCACTTCTTCACCACCCCGGCCAAAGATGAACGGGTCGCCGCCCTTGAGCCGCACTACGTTCTCACCCTCGTTCACCGCCATCAGCATCAGCTTCTCGATGAAGGCCTGGGGCGTGCTCTTGCAGCCACCACGTTTGCCCACGTAGACGATGCGGGCCGTGGGCGACGCGTGCGCCACGATGGCGTCGCTCACCAGGTCATCCACCAGCAGCACGGTGGCGGCCTGGATGGCCTTGAGCGCCTTGATGGTGAGCAGTTCCGGATCGCCGGGGCCAGCGCCCACCAGCGTGCAGCTGCCTCCCGTTCCGAGGTGGGGCTTGGAAGGGGGCAGGGTGTTGGTGTGCGTGGGGCGGCTCATGGGGATGTCTCCGAATTGGTTTGTTCCGCAAGTCGCAAGATATGTTCCACCTGGCGCTCAATCGCAGGCGGAATCGGCAACTCGCCCGCCAGCACGCAGCGGGTGTAAGTGGCCGTTGTGGACACGTCGATCTCGGTGGGTAAGCCGGGCACCTCGCTGGCGGTCCCGGGCTGCTGTGATTCCAGCACCGCGTGCACGCCGTGCACAAAACCGTCGTATCGCGGTGTGCGGCGCGGATCAGTAGCGACCTCGCCCTCCAGCCCGCGCGAGAGCAGCGCGCTCACGCCCAGTGTGCGAAAGGTGGTCTGCAGCATCTCGAAATATTCAGGGTGTGTGTACGCAGTGACCACCACCGACGGCCCCGCGCACGGGCTCATCAGCTTGACCACGCTGTGCCCCGGGTTGCGCAAGCCCACCACCTCGCGCACTGAGAGCAGGCGCGCCAGGCCTGCGTGCAGGTGTTGGGTGTGGATATGGCGCACGGTGCCGTTTGCTATTTTTTCAGGAGCTGTTAGCGCAGGTACATCAAGCGCTAGAAGCACATCGGATGCCAAAATGCGCCGCGCCTCGGTGCGCATGCCGTGCAGCAGCACGGGCAGCCCCTCGCGCGCCAGCAGCAGCGCCAGCAGCGGCGTCAGCACCGGCAGCTTGCGCGCGCCGTTGTAGCTGGGCAGCACGATGAGGGGGCGGTCGGTGGCGGGCAGCAGGGCCAGGCGCTGGTGCGTGGCATCCAGAAAGCCGCACATCTCTTCGGACGTCTCGCCTTTGATGCGCATGGCCAGGCAGAACGCGCCGATCTCCAGGTCGCTCACATGCCCGTCCAGCACTTGGCCGAACAGGTCGGTGGCCTGCTCGCGCGTCAGTGGCTTGGCGCCGCGCGCGCCGCGGCCGATTTCCTTGATGTACTGGGCGATGGCCATGGTCTTTGGTGGCGGGACTTGTGAAACAGGGCTTCAGCGTCGTTGTTTCGGCTTGCCGTACAGGCGTACTGTCTGTGCCGAAAGCGCCTGGCTGCAGCCCTGTTGCACAAGTTCTGGTGGGGTTTGTTGGTTTGAAGGCTATTTTCTCGCAACCCAGAGAACTTTGGGTTATATGGTGGCCTGCGCCAGGGGCTTGGACGCCAGTGGCCCTGTGGCGCGCACCATGCGCTTGAGTTCGGGCAGGCACGAGCCGCAGTTGGTGCCGCAGCGCAGCTTGCCCTGTAGTTGCGCCAGGCGGTCGTCGTCGGTTCCGTGGCAGTGCGCCAGCTCGGCGGTGATGGCCGCATCCGTCACGTTGAAGCAGGTGCACACCGATTTTCCGCGCGACTGTACGGCCACGGGGGCTTTGGCGCCGGGCACGAGCAGCAGGCGGCCATAAGTCTGCGCGGGCAGTTCTTCCTGCAGCAGGGTCTTGAGCCAGCCCTCGGCGCTGGTGTCGCCCGCGAGCACGATGCCTTCGAGCGTGGTGGTGTCCCCATGGCGAGCCAGCCGCGCGGCGCGGCGCTGGCCGCGTTTCTTGTCGGCATAGCGCAGCGTGTCGGCGCCAGTCAGGCCCATCAGAGATTCGATGCGTTCCACAGTGGCGTCGGGCGGTGCCTCGTGCGCGGCGGCGCGCAGCAGCACACCCACGCGCTCACGGCCGGGTTCGCCCAGCGGTGTGTTGTTGCTGAAGGGAACGCAGCTCGCAAACGGAAACTGCGCCATCAGCGCGGACAGCGCCTCGCGCGTGGCCTGGGCGCTGTCGGCGGGCAGCCAGGCCATGGCCAGCAGCGTCCAGGGCAGCTCGGCCTTGAGCACCTTCACGGCCGCGTGCTTGAGCTCGGGCTGCTTGGACGTGGGGCAATAGGCCGAGGTGGTGAGCGCGTTCACGCCTGCCAAGCGCTCGCCGGTGGACGAGCAGCCGCTCAAAAATTCGCTGCCCCAGTGCATGGCCATGAACGCCTGCGACAGGCCCACGGTGGTGTCGGCCTGCGCGGGCACCACGATGGTGCCGCGCTTGCTCGTCACGTAGACCAGGTCGCCGTTCTTCAGGCCGCGCCGCTCCATGTCCTGTGGGTGCAGTTGCACGCTGGGCTCGGCCACGTGGCCGAAGAGGCGGCCCAGGGTGCCGGTGCGCGTCATGCCGTGCCACTGGTCGCGCAGGCGGCCGGTGGTCAGGCTGAAGGGGTAACGCGACTCGCGCTGCTCGGCCGTGGGTTGCCAGGCGTGCGCGGCAAAACGGGCGCGACCATCGGGGGTGGGGAACACGCCGTCTTCGTACAGGCGGGCCTTGCCCGTGGTGGATCCCTCAGGCAATGGCCACTGTTGGGGGCCTGCAGATTCGAGCGTCTCCCACGACAGACCGGTGATGTCCAGGTCGCGTCCGCGGGTGCTCTCGCGGTGCTCATTCCACACAGTTTCGGCGCCTTGGTCGGCGTCGTCAGTGGTGTAGGGGAACAGCGTGGGCTGGCCGGGGCGCAGGCGGGCCTCCAGCTGGTGCGCAAACTGCACCGCAATGGCCCAGTCGTGGCGGGCCTCGCCCGGTGCGGACACGGCAGTGCGCACGCGCGAGATGCGGCGTTCGCTGTTGGTCACCGTGCCAGTCTTCTCGCCCCAGGTGGTGGCGGGAAGCAGCAGGTCGGCATAGGCACAGGTGGCGGCGGTGGCAAAGGCTTCTTGCACCACCACAAACTCGGCGCGCTGCAGTGCGCGGCGCACGGTGGCCTGGTCGGGCATGCTTTGCGCGGGGTTGGTGCAGGCAATCCACAGGGCCTTGATCTCGCCGTCGGCGGCGGCCTGGAACATCTCCACGGCCGTCTTGCCCGGCTTGCTGGGCACATCGGCCACGCCCCAGAGCGCGGCCACTTCGGCGCGGTGCTGCGGGTTGGCCAGGTCGCGGTGGGCGCTGAGCAGATTGGCCAGGCCACCCACTTCGCGCCCGCCCATGGCGTTGGGCTGGCCGGTCAGGCTGAACGGGCCCGCGCCGGGCTTGCCGATCTGTGCGGTGGCCAGGTGCAGGTTGATGAGCGCCGCGTTCTTGGCCGTGCCGCTGCTGCTCTGGTTCAGGCCCTGGCAGTACAGGCTGAGCGTGGCGTTGGACTGCGCAAACCACTTGGCGGCGGTGGTCAGGTCGGCCACGCTGATGCCACAGGTCTGCGCCACACGATCGGGTGTGTAGTCGCGCACCAGGGCCTTGAGTTCGTCAAAGCCCGTGGTGTGTGCAGCGATGTACGCGGCGTCCGTCCATCCCTCCCACAGCATCAGGTGCAGCATGCCGTTGAACAGCATGACGTCGCTGCCGGGCTGGATGGGAAGGAACAGGTCGGCCATGCCGGCGGTGTCGGTGCGGCGCGGGTCGGCCACGATGACTTTCATGCCCGGGTTGGCGGCGCGTGCGTCTTCAATGCGGCGAAACAAGATGGGGTGCGCCCAGGCCGCGTTGCTGCCCACAATGAACAGGCACTGCGCGTGTTTCACATCGTCGTAGCAGGCGGGTGGCGCGTCAGCGCCCAGGGTCTGCTTGTAGCCCGCCACCGCGCTGCTCATGCACAGGCGCGAGTTGGTGTCGATGTTATTGGTGCCGATCAGGCCCTTGGCCAGCTTGTTGAAGACGTAGTAGTCCTCGGTGAGCAATTGGCCGCTCACGTAAAAGCCCACGGCATCGGGGCCGTGGTTCTGGATGGTGTTTGCGAATTTTTCGGTGGCCAGGTTCAGCGCGGCGTCCCATGGCAGGGGCTGGGGAGCATCGCTGCGTTGCGCGCGGTGCAGGGGCTGTAGCAAGCGGGTCTGCAGCGTGACGGGGCTGCTGGCCGTGAGGTGCAGGGTCGAGCCCTTGGTGCACAGGCGGCCAAAGTTGGCGGGGTGGGTGGGGTCGCCGCGCACGCCGGTGATCTGCGCGCCTTCGGATTCGATGATCACGCCGCAGCCTACGCCACAGTAGGGGCAGGTGGATTTCGTTTCTTGCATGGCGTGGATTCCAGATGTTTTTTGGGCTCTAGCGCTTGATGGAAAAGCGCTGATAGCTATGTATTTAATAGCTTTGGTGTTCGATGGACGTTGCGGGGTGATCAGGCCGCCAGGCCGCGCCGCGCCGGCCCTGCTACGGGGCGCGTCAAATCGACCGCATGCTCGTCCAGCTCCAGGGCATCCAGATACACCGCGCCATCTTCCACCTTCACGGCGAACTTGGGCGTGCAGCCTTCGTCGGGAGCCGATGCCTGCCCGTCGCACAGGCCGATGGTCCAGTTGTGCAGCGGGCAGGCTACCTGCGTGCCAAACACGATGCCTTGCGACAGTGGCCCGCCCTTGTGCGGGCAGCGGTCGAGCAGTGCGAACACGCCCCCGGCATCGTTGCGGAACACGGCCACATCCAGGCCCTGTGGGCGCGCCACACGGCGCGAGCCCAGCACGGGGATGTCGTCCACGCGGCAGATCAGCTTCCATTGCGGGCTGTTGGTTGTGGTCATCATGGTTCCTTCGGTGTCTTTGGATGTTGTCGGGGAGCCTGCCAGGGTCATCGTGGGGCGGCTCGTTATTTTTTGAGGAAGTCTCGGGTGGGCTCAGGCCGCCAGCGCCGCATACATGCCGGTCACGCGGTCCATGCTGGAGAGCAGGTTTTCGCTGGCCACGTACACCTCGGCCACTTGGCGGTTCACGTTGCCCCCACCCTGCATGCGCTGCAGCGCAGCGTCAAAAAACACCCACTGGCCGTCGGCCAGCTGCAGTTCCTGGCGGATGCGGTTGGTGGCCTGGGGGGCATTGCGCAGCAGCTCGGTGGCTGCGATGAATTCACTGCGGGCCTTGGCGATTTCGGTGGTGGCGGTGGACGCGTCCACGGGCAGCATGGCGGCCAGGTAGAACTTGGCCATGCGCTGGCTCAGCATGCGCTGACGGCCTGCAATGTTCACCAGGTGGCCCACGGGCTTGCCCGAGGCTGCCTCGTACTGCGTGGTGCCCAGATGGGCCAGGGCCAGCACCTTGGCATCGGCCTGCAGCATGGCGCTGGCATTGTCGGTGGACGATGTGGCGGCAGCCAGCGTGGTCTTGTGGGCGGCCCAGGCGGTTTCCAGCTTGGTGTACGTTTCGCGGATGGTGGGCGAGGGCGCATAGGCCTTGAGTTCCACCAGCTGGCGCTCGAAAAGCGCGATGGACTGCTCCATCACCTGGCGTGCCGTGGGCGTGTCGGCCTTGTGGGCCAGGGCCAGCCAGGCCTTGCCCACACGCTGGCTCAGCATGCGCTGGCGCCCAGCCTTGTTGATGGCGTCGTTGAGGTCGGTGACCTGGGCGTGGGCGCTGCCCAGCGGGGCGAGGGCGCTGCACGCAGCGGCGCAGCTGGCGGCGGTCAAAAGGGTTCTGCGGTGCATGGTGGGGTCTCTCCGGACTTGGGCGATCAGGCGCTCAAGGGCGCGAACTGGCGTGTGTCCACGGCCGCCTTGTCAAAGTCGAACCAGGGATCGGGCTCGCCGTCCAGCGCAAACTGCAGCTGCTCCCACAGCGCCTTGCGGCCTTCGTGGTCTTCCAAAATGCGCTTCTTCACATAGTCCAGGCCCACACGGTTCACGTAGTGCACGGTGCGCTCCAGGTACCAGCCTTCCTGGCGGTACAGCTCGCAGAAGGCGCCGGTGTACTCCAGCACTTCCTCGGCGGTTTTGAGCTTGGTGAAGAAGTGCGCTACCTCGGTCTTGATGCCACCGTTACCGGCCACGTACATTTCCCAGCCGCTGTCCACACCGATGATGCCCACGTCCTTGATGCCGGCCTCGGCGCAATTGCGGGGGCAGCCGCTCACCGCAAATTTCACCTTGTGCGGCGCATACATGCGCCACATGGCGCGCTCCAGGTCCTTGCCCATCTGCGTGCTGTCCTGCGTGCCCATGCGGCACCACTCGCTGCCCACGCACGTCTTCACGGTGCGCAGGGCCTTGGCATAGGCGTGGCCGCTGGGCATGCCGATGTCCTTCCACACATTGACCAGGTCTTCCTTCTTCACGCCCAGCAGATCAATACGCTGGCCGCCCGTGACCTTGACGGTGGGAATCTTGTATTTGTCCACCGCGTCGGCAATGCGCCGCAGCTCGTCGGCCGTGGTCTCGCCGCCCCACATGCGCGGGATCACGCTGTAGGTGCCGTCTTTCTGGATGTTGGCGTGGCTGCGTTCGTTGATGAAGCGGCTCTGCGGGTCGTCCTTGGCTTCCTTGGGCCAGGTGCTGATGAGGTAGTAGTTGACGGCGGGACGGCAGCTGGCGCAGCCGTTGGGCGTCTTCCACTCCATAAACTTGAACACCTCGGCAATGCTGACCAGCTTGCTGCTGCGGATCGCATCGCGCACGGCCTGGTGACCGTGGTCGGTGCAGCCGCACATGGCCTTGGTCTTGGGTGTGGCGCTGTAGTCACCGCCTGCCGTGAACATCAGGATCTGTTCCACCAGACCCGTGCACGAGCCGCACGAGGCGCTGGCCTTGGTGTGCTTCTTGACCTCTTCCAGCGTGAACAGGCCCTTGTCCTTGATGGCTTTGCAGATGGCGCCCTTGGTCACACCGTTGCAGCCGCAGACCTCATCGGTGTCGGCCATGGCAGAAGCCTTGCTCTGGCCCTGATGGCCTACATCCCCGATGTTGCTCTCGCCAAACATCAGCTTGTCGCGGATGTCGCTCACGCTGCGGCCGTCGCGCAGCAGCTTGAAGTACCAGCTACCGTCCACAGTGTCGCCATACAGGCAGGCGCCCACGAGCTTGTCGTCTTTGATGACGAGCTTTTTGTACACGCCACCGAAGGGGTCGCTCATCACGATCTCCTCGGTGTCGTCTCCTCCTTGAAAGTCTCCGGCCGAGAACAGGTCGATGCCCGTCACCTTGAGCTTGGTGGACGTGAGCGAGCCCTGGTAGCGGCCGATGCCGAATTCGGCCAAATGGTTGGCCAGCACCTTGCCCTGCTCGAACAGCGGGGCCACCAGGCCATAGGCAATGCCCCGGTGCGCGGCGCATTCGCCCACGGCGTAGATGCGGGCGTCGGTGGTGGTCTGCAGCGTGTCGCTCACCACGATGCCGCGGTTCACGTGCAGGCGCATCTTTTCGGCCAGGGCGGTGTTGGGGCGGATGCCCACGGCCATCACCACCAGGTCGGCGGGCACCTCGGTGCCGTCCTTGAACTTCACGCTGGCCACGCGGCCTTCGGCGTTGCCCACCAGCTCCTGCGTCTGCGCCTTCATCAAGAACTGCATGCCGCGCTCCTGCAGCGACTTTTGCAGCATCTTCCCGGCCACGTCGTCCAGCTGCCGTTCCATCAGCCAGTCGCCCACATGCACCACGCTCACTTGCATGCCGCGCTTCATCAGGCCGTTGGCGGCCTCCAGGCCCAGCAGGCCGCCGCCGATGACCACGGCATGCTTGTACGTGGCGGCCGCGTCGATCATGGCCTGTGTGTCGGCAATGTCGCGGTAGGCCAACACGCCCTGCAAGTCTTTGCCGGGGATGGGCAGGATGAAGGGGTTGGAGCCTGTGGCGAGGATCAGTCGGTCGTATTCGGCGGTGACCACCGTGCCATCCTTGCTGGTGGCGCTGACCACGCGGCGCACGCGGTCCACGTCGGTCACGGTGAAGCCGGTGTGCAGCGTGATGTGATTGTCGGCATACCAGGACCAATCGTTCAGAATGATCTCGTCGATGGTCTGCTCGCCGGCCAGCACGGGCGAGAGCAGGATGCGGTTGTAGTTGGGGTGGGGCTCGGCCCCAAACACCGTGATGTCGTAAAGATCCGGGGCAATCTTGAGCAGCTCTTCCAGCGTGCGCACACCGGCCATGCCGTTTCCTACCATCACCAGCTTGAGCTTTTTCATCGTGACTCCGTCGGTTCTATCGCCTGGGCGATTCGAAAAACAAAAAAGGCGTCCACACGATGCCGTTTCGAATTCCTGTCGAAACCGCATGTGCGGACGCCTTCGTCCGGGCAATCCACCCCTGCGCCATTGCACGGGTGGATTGCGTGACCCTGTGGGGTCGTTGCTGGAGTTAAGCAATGCTTGTGCCAGTCGATTTGCACTGAGGTGGGGCGGCTTCTGGGGGTGTTTTGAGACCCGCGTGTGGGGGGTGGTGCAGTGCTGCCCCGGCTCTGCGCAGGCGCCACGGGGGTATGCCCTTGTCTGGCGCGGGGCGCACCACCTTGGGCACGGAACCTGCAAGGAGCTGGTGCATGACTTTTGAACTGGATTTCGGCCACACCTCGCAGGCTGGGCGCAAGGAGGTGAACGAAGACTTCGCCGCGCTCGTGCTGGGCCAGGGGCGCGACCGTGAGCGCGGAGCCATCGCGGCCATCGCCGACGGCGTGAGCACCGGCGGCAATGGCCGCGAGGCCGCCCAGACTTCAGTGAACACGCTGGTGAACGACTACTTCGCCACGCCCGACACCTGGGACACCACGGTGGCGCTGGACCGCATCCTGTCCGCCCACAACGGCTGGCTCGCCTCCATGAACCGGCGCCGCCAGCCTGCGGTGGGGTTGACCACGCTGACCGCGCTGGTGCTGTGTGGCCAGTCCTACACGCTGGCCCATGTGGGAGACACGCGCGCCTACCTGGTGCGCGAGGGCCGCCTGCAGCAGCTGACCACCGACCACGTCATGGCGCAGCACGATCTCAGGCACCAGCTCACCCGCGCCATGGGCCTGGACGACCACGTGGTGGTGGACTACAGCCAGGGCGAGCTGCGCAGCGGCGACCTGTTTGTGCTGCTGTCGGACGGCGTGCACGGCAGCGTGCCCGAGCGCGAACTGCGCCAGCTGCTGCGCCAGGAGATACCGGCCCAGGCGCTCACCGACGAGCTGGTGCAGGTTGCCCTGCGCCGTGGCAGCAGCGACAACGTGACCGCGCTGGTGGTGCGGGTGCAGGGCGCGCTGGAGGCCACGCTGCAAGACGAATCGCGCCGCGCCCAGGACCTGCCCGTGCTGCCCCTGCTCAAGGTGGGCGACACCGTGGACGGCCTCACGGTGACAGCCATCGTGGCCGACAACGGCATCCACCGGCTGTACCAGGTGCGCGACGGGGCCACGCAGCGGCTGTATGCCCTCAAGACCCTGCTGCCCGCGCGCGCCCACGACGCCGAAGAACGCGCCACGCTGGCGCACGAGGCCTGGGTGGCGCGGCGCATGCAGTCGGGCCAGGCCGCCGCCCATCTGGCGCGGCTCAACGACTGGCCGGTGGGAGACGGCGGCTTTGGCGATGGCGCCGCAGCCAGCGCGTTTTACCTGCTGTACGACTGGCATTCCGGCGACACGCTGGGGCAGCGCCTGCGCCATCGCCAGCACCTGGCCGTGGGGCAGGCTGTGACGGTGACCGTGCAGGCCGCGCGCGTGCTGGGCTGGCTGCACCGCCAGGGCGTGGTGCACCGCGACATCAAGCCCGACAACCTGCACCTGGGCGACGACGGGGTGCTGCGTGTGCTGGACCTGGGCGTGGCCCTCTCAGGCCGCGAGCCCGAGGCCACCCGCCGCCTGCACGCCGGAACCCCCAGCTACATGAACCCCGAGCAGTGGCCGGGCTATGAAAAGGGCGGCGACCCCTCCGGCCAGCTGCCCGATGCGGGCAGCGACCTGTTTGCGCTGGGGGTCACGCTGTACCAGCTGCTCAGCCACGGGCGCCTGCCCTATGGCGAGGTGGTGCAGTACCAGCTGGGCCGCTACCACCGCGACCCGGTGCCCCCCAGCCGCCACAACCCGGGCGTGCCGATCTGGCTCGACCAGATTGCCCTGAAGGCCGTGGCCCGCAACCGCGCCCAGCGTTTTGAAACTGCCGAGGAACTGCTGCTGGCCCTGGAGCGCGGCGCCTCACGCCCCCTGTCGGCGACCGGGCCCCAGCCGCTGATGCAGCGCGATGCCACGGCCCTGTGGAAGATCGCTCTGGCCGTGAGCGTGCTGGTGAATGTGCTGTTGATTTATTGGCTGCTGTTTTTGCCGCGGTGAGCTTTCGCGGCGATTTGCTATTAAAAACATAGCTTTTAGCGCTTATGAGATAAGCGCTGGGGCTTGTTTTGGTAAAAGACCGTGCATGCACGACGCCCATTGAGCGAGTGCCCTTTGGCTGGAAGTGGGGCGAGCGCTTGCGCGCTCACCGGCTACGCCGGTCATGCGCTGCGCGCACGTCCACCCTTCTCTGCCCACGTGCGCGTCCAGCGGATCTGCATCACCCGCAGTAGCACCAGCATGGCCAGCGCACACACCGCAATGCCCACAAAGCCCCAGAGGTAGGTGCCGGTGTACTGGCGCGAGATGCCCATGCCATTGGGGATGAGGCCGCCGCCCAGCGCGCCGATCTCGCCGATCATCGAGCCTGCCACCGCCGTGGCCAATGGCCAGCGCAGCGGCACCAGCTGGAACAGGGCGCCGTTGCCTGCCCCCAGGGCCGCAAAACACACCAGGAACAGCAGCATGGTCACGGGCAGTGATTTTTCGGCCAGGCCACACAGCACCATGCTGGCGGCGGTGATGGCCAGCACGCCGGTCAGGGTGTTCACACCGCCCCAGTGGTCCGACAGCCAGCCACCAAACACGCGCAGGGCCGCGCCCAGGAATGCCGCCATCATCGTGAGCTGGCCGGCCGCCACCTTGCTTACGCCGAACTGGTCATAGAAGTAGCTGGGCAAGAAGGTGGTCAGGCCAATGAAGCCGCCAAAAGTCACGGCGTAGATCAGGCTGAAGGCCCAGCCGTCTTTTTCAAACAGGCAGGCGATGTGCTCACGGAAGCTGGCGTGGGGTGCCAGGTCGGGCGGCTCCTTGGCATACACCGCCATCACCAGCGCGGGTATCGCCACACTCACGGCAGCAAAGCCATACACGGCCTGCCAGCCAAACTTCTGCGCCAGCATGGGCGCGAGCAGGGCTGCCACCGCAGTGCCCACGTTGCCGGCGCCCACGATACCCATGGCCAGGCCTTTGTAGCGCGGCGGGAACGAGCCCGAGCCCAGTGACAGGGCCACCCCAAAGCTGGCACCCGCCACGCCCAGCAGGATGCCCATGGCGAGCAGGTCGTTGTACGAATGCACGAACAGGTAGCCGTAGCCCATGGCCACAAAGATCCCCGCCATCTCGACCAGCGTGGCGTTCTTGCGACCGATGTACTGCGCCAGGATGCCCAGCGGAAACCGCATGAGGGCGCCCGCAAAGATGGGAATGGACAGCATCATGCCCATCTGCGTCGGTGTGAGCTGGAAGGCATCGCGGATGAACGGTGCCATGGCACCGTTGATCACCCAGACTGCGCACGAGAAACCGAAATACAGAAAGGACGACCACAGCGTTGGGGCGTGGCCGGACTTGAGAAACTCTCGAAATTGAAGCATGGCGATCTAGCGCAAAGAGGCTGCTGTGCTGCTGCAAGCACACCCACAACCGGGCAGAAAAACAAAAAGGCGCCAACACGGGCCGCGCGGGCTTGCTGGTTTGTTTGCAAGCCCCACACATCCCATGAAGACGCCAACGTCTTGTTCGCCCAATCCGCCGTTGCACCGGGCTGACACACGGCCAGCGTTGACCGTGGTGCTGAACATGCAAAGGATGTGCCAAGTTCTGGTGGCACTTGGTTTGAGTAAAAACGGCAGCTGGCGCTTGCGTATCGAGAGTTTTTTGCTATCAAATTTGAAGTTAAAATTGCCTGCCAGTCCAAGTTAGTGCAGCGTGCTCCGGTGTGATGCACTTTTTTGGCGCGATGCACCAATTTGGTGGCTGCAAACCAGCAGAGCCACTTAGGTGTTTCAAATCATAAAAATTCAACATAGGATGTATTCGGTTCATCCGTTGCCGTGTTGCCCGGTTATGAGGTGACGAGGCATTCCCTGAGGAGGGTCCCCATGCGCGTCAATCTCCCGATCAGCACGCAGGAATATGCGTTCCCCAAAGGCCAGACCCTGGTGTCCACCACCGATCTCAAGGGCCGCATCCTGTACTGCAACCCGATGTTCATCGAGGTCAGCGGGTACGAGAAGGAAGAGCTGCTGGGCCAGCCCCACAACATCGTCAGACACCCCGACATGCCCGAGGAGGCCTACCGCGA
This sequence comes from Acidovorax sp. LjRoot38, assembly GCF_964252975.1. Lineage (NCBI taxonomy): Bacteria > Pseudomonadati > Pseudomonadota > Betaproteobacteria > Burkholderiales > Comamonadaceae > Acidovorax > Acidovorax sp. LjRoot38. Next base: position 317,284 of record NZ_CAXUPT020000006.1, read on the forward strand.
CATGTGGGAGACCATTGCCAGCGGCAACCCGTGGTCGGCCCCGGTCAAGAACCGGCGCAAGGACGGCACGTTCTACTGGGTGATGGCCAACGTCACCCCGCTCATGCAGGGCGACCAGCCCACGGGCTACATGTCCGTGCGCACCGAGGCCACCCGCGACCAGATACAGGCCGCCGACCAGCTCTACCGCCAGATGCAGGCCGAAAAACAGGCTGGAACCCTGGTGCACGTGCTGCGCGAGGGGCAGATCGTCAAGAACACGCTCTGGGGGCGCATGGCCCGCGCAGTGCAGCTCGGGCCGCTCGGCAAGATCATGCTGTGCACGCTGCTGCTGGTGTTCGCGTCGTGGGGGGCTGCGCTGCTGGGCGGGCACACCATGACCGTCGCGGCTGGCGCAGCCTGGCTGGGCGTGGTGCTGCTGGCCCTGGGCATGGCGGTGTACCTGCACCGGGCCACCGTGGCGCCGTTGTCGCAGATGCTGCGATGGGCCAACCGCATGGCCGCAGGCGACCTTACCCAGAAGATTGCGGCGTCGCGCAGCGACACCGTGGGTCAACTGCAAAAGGCGCTGGCCCAGCTCAATGTGAACCTGTTGTCCATCGTGCGCGATGCGCGCCAGGAGAGCGAACACATGCAGCTTTCCACCCGCGAGATCGCGCAGGGCAACCAGGACCTGTCAGAACGCACCGAAGCCCAGGCCAGCAACCTGGAGCAGACGGCGGCGTCGATGGAGGAAATCACCGGCACCGTCAAGCAGACGGCCGAATCGGCCCGCCAGGCCACCGTGCTGGCCACCCAGGCCACCCAGGTGGCTGAGCGCAGCAGCGAGGCCGTGGACGGCGTGGCCAGCACCATGAAGCAGATCCAGACTGCCTCCGGCCGCATCAGCGAGATCACCCAGCTCATCGACTCCATTGCGTTTCAGACCAATATCCTCGCGCTCAACGCCGCCGTGGAGGCCGCGCGTGCGGGTGAGCAGGGGCGCGGGTTTGCGGTGGTGGCCTCCGAGGTGCGCAGCCTGTCGCACCGCACGCTCTCGGCCGCCAAGGAAATCCGCCAGCTCATCGACGACTCGGCCACCAAGGTGAGCGAAGGCCACGCAAAGACCGACGCAGCGCAGAAGACCATGACCGAATCGCTGGAGCTGGTGCGCCGCGTGAACACGCTGATCGGTGAAATTCACAGCGCGTCCAACGAGCAGCTCAGCGGCATCTCTCAGGTCAACGCCGCCGTGGCGCAACTGGACACCATCACGCAGCAGAACGCCGCGCTGGTGGAGGAAAACGCCGCCTCGGCGATGCAGCTCAACGGGCAGGCGCAGACGATGACCGAGACGGTGCAGGTGTTCCGCATCGATGCGTCGGCGCCCAGCCAGGCGCGGGATGCGGTGGCGTTGCGCAAGGAAATGAAGGCAACCTCCGGCGGCCGGGCGCTGGCAGCACCGACCTGAGATGAGAGCTGGAGCTGGCGGCACCAGCTGCCCGCGGCCTTGCTGCGATCGCTGTGACTGGGTGGGGTGGTGCACAGGCAAGGAGGTTGTTGAGCGGGCCATGGCATGCAGAGGCTGGATGACGGTGCGACAATGTGTTGTCTTGATTGTCCTGTTGCCATCGTCTGCAAAACCCCGAGAGCCCAACGCATGCATTCCCCAGATTCCAAAGCCCAGATTGCCCGCATGGAGCTGGCCAATCGGTTGTTCTTCAGGCTGTATCAATGCGCTAACTTGTTGCATAAAACCGGTTCGCGGGCGGTGGAGAGCGAAGGGCTGACCACGCAGCAATGGGCAGTACTTGGTGCCCTGTCGCGTGAGGAAGCGCAGCAGGGCATGGGTGTGAACGAGCTGGCGCGCTACCTGTTGGTCAGCCGCCAGAACCTTGCGGGTGTGATCGGGCGGCTGGAGCGCGATGGCCATATCTGCATGGAGATCGATGAAAAGGACCGCCGCTCCCGTCTGATCAAGATGACCGAGTCAGGGCGCATGGTGTGGCTGGTCAAGGCCCGGCCCAAGATCGATGCGTACTATGAACAGGCGCTGGATGAGTTCTCGGTGGGTGACATCACCCACACGCTGCACTACCTGCTCAAGCTGCTGGACAACATGCAGCGGCTGGACACTGGCGGGGACACCGAGGGCTGAGCAGACTGCAGCCGGGTGGACGCCGGACGCCGGTCGGAGGCGACCGGCTTCTTCCGCTCAGCGGTGTTCGAATGCCGGTTCGCGTTTGCCGAGAAACGCATGCATGCCTTCATGGGCATCTGCACTGGCAAAGCGCTCGTACAGCGCATGGCGCTCGAATAGGATGCCTTCGGTCAGCGGGCTTTCCCAGGCGCGGTTGACCGATGCCTTGATGGCCATAAGCGCGGGCAGCGAGAAGCCGGCAATCTGGGTGGCCAGGGCCAGCGTGCGGTCCAGCAGTTCGGCGTCGGGTACGACGCGTGAGACCAAACCGTAGCGGTCGGCCTCTTGCGCGTCGAGCAGGCGGGCCGACAGGCACATGTCCATCGCCTTGGCCTTGCCGATGGCACGCGGCAGGCGCTGCGTGCCGCCGGCACCGGGCAGCATGGCGAGCTTGATCTCGGGCAGCGCGAACCGGGCCGATTCGGCTGCCATGATGATGTCGCAGGCCAGGGCCAGCTCACAGCCGCCGCCCATGGCAAAGCCTGCCACGGCCGCCAGCACCGGTTTGCGCACTTGGCGAATGGTCTCCCAGTTGCGGGTGATGAAGGCGCCCCGGTACACATCCATGAACGACCAGTCGGCCATGGCCGCAATGTCTGCACCGGCCGCAAATGCCTTGGTGCTGCCGGTGAGGACGATGGCGCCGACATGGTCTTCCGCATCGAAGGCCAGCAGGGCGGCGCCCAGCTGGTCCATCAGGGCGTCGTTGAGTGCGTTGAGCTGCTGGGGCCTGTGGAGCGTGATCACGCCCACCCGACCCCGGGTTTCCGTCAGTACCAAAGCGTCATTCATCGTGGGTGTGGCGGGTGGCCGGGTCAGTCAATGTTGATCTTGGCTTCCTGGATCAGGCCAGACAGCAGCTTGGTCTCTTCGGTCAGAAGGGTGCGGAACTCGGCGTTGTCCAGGCCCACGGGCTCGGCGCCCAGCGATTCATAGCGGTTCTTGGTGCTGGGCAGGGCCAGCACCTTGGCGATCTCCCGGGCCATACGTGCCGTGACGTCTGCAGGCGTGCCATTGGGGGCCCACATGCCAAACCAGATGTCCAGCTCCGCACCCTTGAAGCCCAGCTCTGCCAGCGTGGGCACGTCCGGGAAGAACGACGACCGCTTGGCCCCCGCCACGGCCAGCATGCGTACCTTGCCTGCGCGCACGTGCGGGAAGGCAATGCCTGGGTCAAAGACATAGTCCGCCTGGTTGGCCATCACATCCTGCAATGCAGGCGCTGCGCCCCGGTAAGGGATGTGCGTTGCAAACACGCCGGTGACTTTCTTGAACAACTCGCCCGCCAGGTGCGGTGGTGTGCCGGGGCCTGCGGAGGAGTACGACAGTTTGCCCGGGTTGGCGCGGGCATAGGCCACAAACTCCCTGGCGTCCTTGAAGGTGGACTGGGGCTTGACCACCAGGTACATCTGGCTGCGGCCCACGCCCGCGATGGGCGTGAGGTCCTTGGCCGGGGCAATGCTCTGCTTGAAGAGGAAAGGGTTGGCCGTTTCGAACGAAGTAGGCGCAATCAGGAAGGTGTGGCCGTCTGCAGGTGCGCGAATCACTTCGGCCGCTGCCACGTTGCCGCTGGCGCCAGGTTTGTTGTCCACCACGACGGGCTGGCCCAGCGCTTCGGTGAGCGACTGGGCCATGACGCGTGCCATCACATCGGTGGTGCCGCCTGGGGCAAAGCCGACCACGATCTTGACTGGCTTGGTGGGCCAGGCCTGCGCATGCGCCGTGCCGATGGCGCCCAGGACACAGAGTGCCAGGGCGGCAGACTGGATGAGGCGTCTGCGGATGGGGGAAGGTTGGTGTGTAAGCATGTCGTTGTCTCCTGCTGGTTTGTTGTGTAGTAGTGATCGACGGGAAAACGGTGGCAACCTTCAGGCAACCTGTTCGCGCAGCATTTCGCGCAGCTTGAACTTCTGGATCTTTCCGGACGGTGTGGCTGGCATCACGTCTCGCACGATCAGGCGCTCGGGGATGTACTGCACGGCAATCTTCTGGTCCTTGAGGAACTGCACCAGGCCTGGCAGGTCGATGGTCTGCCCGGGCTTGGGCACCACCACAGCGCAGGCCCGCTCGCCCAGGCGCTCGTCAGGGTAGGCCACGATGGCCGCCATGGCGATGGCGGGGTGGCGATAGAGCAGCGACTCCACTTCGACCACCGGAATGTTCTCGCCGCCGCGGATGATCACGTCCTTGCTGCGGCCGGTGATGCGCAGGTAGCCGCGCTCATCGATGCGGGCCAGGTCGCCGGTGTCGAACCAGTCGTCGGCGTCGGTGGCGTTCAGATGCGCGCGGTGCAGGTAGCCGCCAAAGTTGGAACATGAGCGCAGCAGCAGCTTGCCGGGCTCGCCTGGCGGCAAGGCGTTGCCGTCCACATCCACCACCTTGATCTCCACGCCAGGCAGCGGGCAGCCATCGGTGTTGAAGGAGCGTTCATCGTCGTCCTCCAGCCTGGTGAGCGTGACAGCGCCGTTCTCGGTCATGCCCCAGGCCGAGACGATCTTGGCGCCCAGCGCCTTGCGCGCCTGTTCCACCAGCGGACCGGGGATGGGCGCGCCAGCGCACAAAAAGGTGCGCAGGCTGGGCACGGCTACGCCGCTGTCGGCCACCGTACGCGCCAGATCGGTGAGGAACGGCGTGGAGGCCATGGTGAAGCTGGCCTTCTCTGCATTGATCAGTGCAATGGCCTTGGTGGGCTCCCACACGTCCTGCAGCACGGCACTGGCCTGTAGGAGGATGGGCATGATCAGGCCGTACATGAAGCCCGTCTGGTGTGCCATGGGCGAGGCCATCAACACCACGTCGTCGGCACCCAGGTGCAAGCGCTCGGCGTACGGGATGATGTTGGCCATCACGGTGTTGGCCGAGTGCATAACGCCCTTGGGCTCGCCCGTGGTGCCCGACGTGTAGATGAGCTGGGTGACTTCGTCGGGGCCGGGGCGGTGGGCGGTCAGGATGGCTTGCGCATCGGGCTGCTGTTCCCATTCGGGACCGCTGAGCAGGGCGTCAAAGCTGTTGGCACCACTGCCACCGACCACCACCACATGCTTGAGGTGCGGCAGGGTGGGCTGGAGGGCGGTGATCATTTGCTCAAAATCAAAGCCCCGAAAGGTTTGGGGCGCAATCACCACCTTGGCCTCGCCATGTTGCAGCATGAACGAGAGTTCGCGCTCGCGAAAGATGTGCATCAGCGGGTTCATTACGGCACCGATGCGCGAGCAGGCCAGGTAGATCAGCGTGAACTGCCACCAATTGGGCAACTGGCACGCCACGATGTCGCCCCGGCCCACGCCCAGGCGCGATAGGCCCACGGCAATGCGATCAGCCATGCGTGCCAACTCGCGGTAGGTAAAGCGGGTGGTGGCTCCCGTTTCCACTTGCAACGCGGTCAGCGCCAGCTTGTCGGGGCAGGCAGCCACGCAGGCGTCCAGCGCATCGTTGATGGTGCGGTCACGCCAGTGGCCTTCGGCCACCCGCTGCGTGCGGCGCGGGGGGAGCAGTACAGCGTCAAATTCCATGGTCTTGTCTCCTGGTGTTGTTGTGGGTGATCCGTGGCCTGCGGTGAGCTGTGGTGACTTGGGGGGGGCGCTCAGGCAGGCACAAACTTGCGGCCGGCTCGGGCGCGGGCGATGATGGTTTTCATGATCTGCGCCGTGCCGTCGCCGATCTGGAAGCCCAGCACGTCGCGCAGGCGCTGCTCCATCAGTCCGCGGTCGTAGCCGCCGTGGCCAAAGCACAGCAGGCATTGGTGGATCACGTCGTATGCCAGCTTGGGGCCCCACCACTTGGCCATGCCGGCTTCTGCGGTGTGCGGCAGGCCCTTGTCCTTGAGCCACAGGCCCTGCAGGCACAGCAGGCGAGCGCCTTCGACCTCGGTGTCGTACTGCGCCAGCGGATGCGTCACGCCCTGGAACGCCGACAGCGGCTGGCCGAAGGCCTGGCGCTGGGTGATGTATTCCCAGGTTTCCTCCAGCGCCACGCGCGCCACGGCCAGGCATTGCAGACCGATGAGCGAGCGCGAGAAGTCAAAGCCGTGCATTACCTGCACGAAGCCCTTGTTCTCGTCGCCCAGGCGGTGGCTGATGGGCACGCGCACGTTCTCGAAAAAGATCGAGCCGCGGCCAATGGCGCGTTGGCCATGGCAGTCAAAGCGGTTGGTGGTGATGCCAGGTGTATCCATGGGCACCAGCACTGCGGTCACCCCATGCGCGGCCTGCTCGGGTGTGCCGGTGCGACCAAACACCACGGTGATGTCGGCCTGGTCGGCGGCCGAGATGGAGGTCTTTTCACCGTTGATGACGTAATGGTCGCCATCGCGGTCGATCTTCAGGCGCAGGTTGGCGGCGTCGGAGCCGCCACGCGGCTCGGTCAGGGCGATGGCGCAGATCGCTTCGCCTTGAATGAGCTTCTGCAGCCAGGGGCCGACCACGTCAGGGTTGCCATACTTGGACAGGATCTGCGCGTTGAGCGATGCCAGCAGATTCAGGTACGAGAAGCTCAGGTCGGCGCGGGCAATCTCTTCGTGGATCACGCCCGCAGCCAGACACCCCATGCCCAGTCCGCCGAACTGCTCGGGCAACTCCGGCACGATGAACCCGAGCGAGCCCATTTCACGCAGCAGGGCGCGGTCCAGCACCCGGGTCTTGTCGCGCTCCAAAAAGCCAGGTGCGACCTTCTCCTGCGCAAAGCGGCGCACCGTTTCAGCCAGTGCCTGCAGGTCTTCGTTGATGTACGGGTTCGGGTTCATCGTTCTTCTCCGGCGGTTGCTTACTTCACGTACTTGCGGAATTCGGGCTTGCGCTTCTCTTTCAAAGCGTTCACGCCTTCTCGCGACTCTTCGGTGTCGTAGTACAGCTTGAGCGCATACATGCCCAGGCCCGCAATGCCGGCCTGGTGGGCGGTGTCGGCGTTGAAGCTGCGCTTGGCAATGGCCAGCGCGGTGGGGCTGCGCTCGCACAGCTCTTCACCAATTTTTTGCACTTCTGCATCCAGCTCGTCGTGCGGGAAGCAGAAGTTGGCAAGGCCCATGGCCACGGCCTCGGCGCCGCTGTAGCGGCGGTTGAGGTACCAGATCTCGCGCGCTTTCTTTTCTCCGACGACCCGGGCCAGGAAAGCCGTGCCGTAGCCGGGGTCCACTGAGCCCATCTTGGGACCGACTTGACCGAACTGCGCCTTGTCGGAGCAGATGGTTAGGTCACAGATGGTGGCCAGCACGTTGCCGCCGCCGATCGCAAAACCTTGCACACGGGCGATCACGGGCTTGGGCACGTCGCGGATGGCGGTGTGCAGTTCTTCCATAGGCAGCCCAATGGTGCCGCGGCCGTCGTAGTTGCCGCTGTGGGCCGATTGATCGCCGCCAGTGCAGAAAGCGCGATCGCCAGCGCCGGCCAGCACGATGGCACCCACATCACGGTCATAGCCGGCCTTGTTCAGCGCCTTGATGATTTCGTCGCAGGTCTGACCGCGAAAGGCGTTCATCTTTTCGGGCCGGTTGATGGTGATCCAGGCCACGCCGTTGCGCACTTCGTACAGGATGTCTTCGAAATTCATGGTGTTCTCTCGGTAAAGGTAAGGAGGTATCCGGGGATCAACCGTGCATGGTCAGGCCGCCTGACACGCTGATGACCTGGCCGGTGATGAAGCCCGCGTCATCGCTGCCAAAGAAGGCAATGGCGCTGGCCAGGTCATCGGGCTGGCCCAGGCGGCCCAGGGGGATAGCGCTGCGAAACGCTTCCAGCAGCTTGGCGGGGTCGCGGGCGCCTTCAGCCACGCCGGCCAGCAGTGCGGTGTCGGTGGGGCCGGGGCAGACCACGTTGACGGTGATGTTCTGGCGGGCGTGCTCCCGGGCCAGCGTCTTGGACAAGGCCACCAGCCCTCCCTTGCACGCGGAGTACACCGCCTCGCCGGACGAACCACCGCGCGCCGCATCGGACGCGATGTTGACGATGCGGCCGGTCTTGCGCTCTGCCATGCCGGGCAGCACGGCGTGCAGCATGTGCAGTGCACCCGTCAGGTTGATGGCAATGAGCTTGTCCCACTCGGCAGGCACGGTCTTGGTGAAAGGCTTGAACACATCCCAGCCGGCGTTGTTGACCAGCACATCGATGGGGCCCAGAGCAGCTTCGGCGGCTGCCACGGCGGCGTCCACCTGGGGGCGCTGTGTGATGTCGCACTGAAAGGCCTGGGCCACGCCCCCTGCAGCCCGAATGCCCTCCACCACTTTCTGCGCAGCCTCCAGGTTCATGTCGAACACGGCCACCCGGGCGCCTTCTTCGGCGAAGCGGCGGCTGGTAGCCCCACCAATGCCGCCGCCGCCGCCGGTCACGATCACGGTCTTTCCATTCAGATTGCGCATGGTTCACTCCTGGGTAATTCGAGGCATACCTTCCTGCGACAGCGCTCAGTCGAAGGTATTTGAGACAATGTATTTGCATATCGTATGGATCTGGAATTCATATGTCAAATAGTTGTCGTTTAATCTTGTCTAGGTGTTTACCCTTTATTTGTCGTAGTCAAGAGAGTTTTGCTTCGAGGTTGACTTTGTTTGTTGAAGATTTTGATTCTTTTATAAGTAAATAGATTGTCTTAAATGGGCTGTTTTTATACGCCGCGGAGAGACTGCAGGGCGGATGTTGGGTGAGGGGGCTTTACTGAGGTCATGGCTTGGATGACTGGCGGCGTGTCATACCGCCCACAGCGCGTGTGGCGTGCATGCTCAGAGGTGGAGTGCAGGGGGCTGCGCTCTTTACGGCTGTGGCGCGTGCCATGCACGCCCTGTGCGTGGCCGACGGGGAGGCGTTGCCCGCGCAAGGGTTACAGCGGCGCAGCCGTCAGGCATGGGGATCTTCAGAAAAAATACCGCGCTATGTATGCACCTGCGGTTTCGGGCAGTCTGCGGCGTTGCAAAGACTCGCAATAGCCACGGCTACTGCCGCGTTGTACGCCTGGCAGCCCATCCTGATCCGCAGCGCACACTGTCCGCTCGATGTGCGCAGAGAACCCCTGGGAGAACGGCGGGGCGGCGCGGGTATGTCGGGTGCGCGCCGTGTTGCGCGGTCAGGTACTTGCCCGCACTGTCAGCTCAAACCCCAGATTCACTGAATTTTTCTCCGGCATCTCGCCCCGCATCAGCGTCAGCAGCATCTGCGCACTGGCCTCGCCGATGGCCGAGCGCGGGGTGCGTACGGTGGTCAGCGGCGGCAGCATCTGGTCGCTGCCTGCCAGATCGTTAAAGCCGGCGATGGCCACGCGGCCAGGCACGGCCAGACCCAGACGCTGGGCAGCCAGTAGACCACCCTGGGCCAGGTCGTCGTTGCAGAAGAACACGGCGTCCACGCCAGGGCGGGTGCGGAGCACCTCTTCCAGCAGCTCTGCGCCCAGGCGGATGGATGAAGGCTGAGGGCTGAGCAGCTCCAGCCGTGGGTCGTACATCCCCGCCTCGCGCAGGCAACGGCGGTAGCCTTCGGCGCGCTGCATGGTGCGTGGGTCCAGCTGGGCGGCAACGAATGCGATGTTCTTGTGGCCGCGCGACAGCAGGTGGGTTGTCATCGCATGGCCCGCGTCCTGCTGTGAAAAGCCCACGCAGAACACGCCGGGTGCGGGCGTCATTTCCATCAAGTGCACGCAGGGCACGCCGCTGGTGGCAATCATGTGGCGGGCGGCCTCGGTGCGGTCAAAGCCCGTGACAAGCAGGCCCGCCGGGCGGTGGGCCAGGTAGGTGCGCAGTAGCTGCTCTTCTTCCTGCGGATCGTAGTGCGTCACGCCAATCAGGGCTTGGTAGCCGTGCGGGAAGAGGGTGCGGTGCACGGCCTCCAGCACGTCTACAAACAGTGCGTTGGACAGTAGCGGTACCAGCACCGGCACCTGCACACTGCGCTGCGAGGCCAGTGCGCGGGCGGCGGGGTCGGGCACGTAGCCCAGTTGTGCGGCGGCGTCTTTCACACGCTGCACCAGTTCTTGCGCCACGCCGCGCTCGCCGCGCAGGGCACGGGACGCGGTGATGGGGCTCACCTCGGCGGCCTTGGCCACGTCGTTCAGCGTGATGCGGCCGCTGGAGCGGCGTCTTGTCTCGGGTTTGTTCAAGGGTTAACCCTCATGGGGGGTCGAGATTGATCTGGTTAGGATAGCGCTGTCCAAGCGATGGAGCAAGGCGATGCCCGCCATTTTGGATGAAGTTGAAGAACTTGCCACAGTTTGTGCGGCATCCGGGAGCGGATGCCTTTTTTACTGATTGCTTGGATAGCGCTACCAATATGAGTGTTTTGCCGTCAACGGTTTATCTGGTGGTCATGGGTGTGGCCGGATGTGGCAAGTCCAGCCTCGGCGCTGCGCTGGCGCAGGCCGAAGGGCTGCCCCTGATCGAAGGGGACGACCACCACAGCCCAGCCAGTCGCGAAAAAATGCGCCAGGGTATTGCCCTGACCGACGAAGACCGCGAGGGCTGGCTGGCCACGCTGGGGCAATTGCTGCAGGCGCACCCGCACGGCGCGGTGCTGACCTGCTCTTCGCTCAAGAAGGCCTACCGAGACCGGCTGCGCGGCGCCTGTCCGGGGTTGCGGTTCGTGTTCCTGGAGATCGACCGCGCCAACGCAGGCCAACGTGTGGCGGCGCGCGCGGGCACCCATTTCTTTTCCAGCGCGCTGGTGGACAGCCAGTTCGCCACGCTGGAGTCACCGGTGGGCGAGGCGGGCGTGTTGCGGCTCGATGCGCTGTTGGATCTGGCCACGCTGCAGCAACAGGCTTCGGCCTGGATCGCCGCCCAGGAGTCTGCATGAATTCCCCTGCACAACAAGCGCAACTGCAGCCGTCGCTCAGCCGGTTCGCCAGGATCTCCCAGCTGCTGATGGCCAGTTGCCTCGGCGTGATGGCCGTGGCGGTCTTCATCAACGTGGTGCTGCGCTACGGCTTCGGCAGCGGCGTGGCGGCCAGCGAAGAGCTGTCGCGCCTGCTGTTTGTCTGGATGGTTTTTATCGGCGCCGCAGCGGCCTACCCCGCCGGTGAGCACATGGCCTTTACCAGTCTGGCGGGCTTGTTGGCAAAGCGACCGGTGGCCTTCGGCCTGTTGACGGCCGTGATCCGGTTGCTGGTGATCAGCGCCAGCGCCATGTTGGCCTGGGGCGCCTGGCAGCAGGTAGTGGTGGGCATGGGCAGCCGCTCCGTCGTCATGGCCTACCCGGCGGCGTTGCTACCACTGCCGGCCTTTTTGTGCGCGGTGGCCATCGGAGTGATGGCGGTCATCGAGTTGATTCAACGCAAGCCGCTGGAACTCGGTCACGGCGCCGAGGTGGAGTAAGTGATGATGGCCATGGGACCCGAAGCGCAGGCTTTTATCGTTTTTTCGCTGGGCATGCTGGTGCTGATGGGCACCGGCATGAACATGGGCCTGGCCCTGGTGCTCACTGGCGCTGGCATGGCCTGGGTGCTGGATTTTTTCGACACGCAATTGCTCGCGCAGAACCTCGTGGCCGGGGTGGACAGCTTTCCGCTGCTGGCCGTGCCGTTCTTCATCCTGGCCGGTGAGCTGATGAACTCAGGCGGCATCAGCCGTCGCATCATCGACATGGCGCAGGCATGGGTGGGGCATATCCGGGGTGGGCTGGGTTATGTGGCCATCGGCGCTGCGGTGCTGATGGCCAGCATGAGCGGGTCGGCCCTGGCCGACACGGCCGCGCTGGCCACCATCCTGCTGCCCATGATGCGCCAGCAGGGCTACCCGATGAACACCTCGGCAGGGCTGATCGCCTCGGGCGGGATCATTGCGCCCATCATTCCGCCGTCCATGCCGTTCGTGATCTATGGCGTGACGACCAACACCTCGATCTCGGCGCTGTTTGTGTCGGGCATCGTGCCTGGCTTGATGATGGGCGCGGGCCTTATCTTTGCCTGGCGCTGGGTGCTGCGCGGCTTGGATCTGCCCAAGGGCGAACCCTTGCCCGCCAAGGACCGCTTGCGCGCCACGGCACGCGCCTTCTGGGCCATGCTGATGCCGCTCATCATCATCGGCGGCATGAAGACGGGGGTTTTCACCCCCACCGAGGCCGCCGTGGTGGCCGCGTTCTATGCGCTGGCGGTGGCACTTTTCATCCACCGCGAGATGAAGCTGGCGGACATCTATGGCGTACTGGTGCGCGCGGCCAAGACGACTTCCATCGTGATGTTCTTGTGCGCCGGTGCCCAGGTGGCCAGCTACATGATCACGCTGGCCGACCTGCCCAATGTGCTGACCAGCTGGCTGGGCCCGCTGGTGGAGAACCCGCGCCTGTTGATGGCCGTGATGATGATCGTGCTGGTGCTCATCGGCACGGCGCTGGACCTCACGCCCACCATCCTGATCTTTGCGCCCGTGATGCTGCCCATCGCCGTCAAGGCGGGGATCGACCCGGTGTACTTCGGCTTGATGTTTGTGCTCAACGGCGCCATCGGCCTCATCACGCCGCCCGTGGGCACCGTGCTCAACGTGGTGGCCGGGGTGGGGCGCATCTCGATGCACAGCGTGATCAAAGGCGTGAACCCGTTCCTCTTCACCTATGTGCTGATCCTCGCGCTGCTGGTGGCGTTCCCGCAGATCGTGACAGCCCCTGTGGTGTGGATGAGGTGAGATGAAGCACCCCCTGAGTCGCTTCGCGCCTTCACCCCTCTCTCGCCTCGCTGCGCGATGCGGGAGGGGGACGCCGCCAGCGCGGTGGGGCGGCCCTTGCGCCGCGGCCGCTGGTGCGGTGTGTGCCAGTTCGCCCACCTTGCCTCTTTGATTCTTTTTCCCGTGCCTTTCTTTCCCTTGCCAATGGAGACAACCATGAAAACTTTCCGACGTACCCTGCTCGCCGCCCTGTCGGTGACTGCCATCACCTGTTCGTTCCAGGCAGTTGCCCAGGACTTCAAGCCGCGCATCATCCGGTTTGGCTATGGCCTCAACGAGGTGTCCAACCAGGGCCGCGCCACCAAGCTGTTTGCCGAAGAGGTCGAAAAAGCCTCGGGCGGCAAGATGAAGGTGCGCGCCATCGGTGCTGCGGCGCTGGGTTCGGACGTGCAGATGCAGCAGGCGCTGATCGGCGGCGCGCAGGAAATGATGGTCGGCTCCACCGCCACGCTGGTGGGTATCACCAAAGAAATGGCGATCTGGGACACGCCCTTCCTGTTCAACAACGCCAAGGAAGCCGACGTGGTGCTGGATGGCCCTGTGGGCCAGAAGGTGATGGACAAACTGCAGGAAAAAGGTCTGGTGGGCCTGGTGTACTGGGAGAACGGCTTTCGCAACCTCACCAACAGCAAGCGCCCCGTCAACAAGCTGGAAGACATGGACGGCATCAAGCTGCGCGTGATGCAGAACAACGTGTTCCTCGACAGCTTCAAGACCCTGGGCGCCAATGCCGTGCCATTGCCGTTCTCCGAACTCTTCACCGCGCTGGAGACCAAGACGGTAGATGGCCAGGAGAACCCCTACAACACCATCCTGTCGAGCAAGTTCTATGAGGTGCAGAAGTACCTCACCGTGACCAACCACGTCTACAGTCCCTGGATCGTGCTGGTGAGCAAAAAGTACTGGGACGGCCTGTCGAAGGCCGAGCAGAAGGTGCTGCTCGACGCTGCCAAGAAGAGCCGCGACTTCGAGCGCCAGGACACGCGTGCCGAGGCCGACAAGGCGCTGGCCGACCTCAAGGGCAAAGGCATGCAAGTGAACGAGCTGCCTGCCGCCGAAGCCAACCGCATGCGCGAAAAGCTCAGCGCCGTGAACGCGAGCATTGCCGCCAATGTGGGTGAGAGTCTGTGGAGGGACGTGCAGGGCGCTGTGGCGCAGGCGCGGGCTGGCAAGTAAACCAACGCTTGTTGACGGGGCTCAGCCCCCGGCAATAGAAAAGGCCGAGGTCCCATGCGGGGCCTCGGCCTTTTTTGCATTTGCAATCCAGAGTCTGCGCCACGGCGCAGACCCGGCAAATTACAGCGAACCGATTTCGCCGGAAGAGATCTTGCCGGTGCGCAGCGCGTCCACAGCCTGAGCGTTCACTGCATTGCGGTCAGCCGTGGAGGTGTAGACCAGAGCACGCGAACCGACGGGGATGGCGCCGCTGGTCTGGGGCACGGTGGAGGCTTCAGCCATCACTTCAGCGCGGGTGCGGCTGGTTTCGAACTTCGTGGCGAATTGCGATGCATCGGCTTCGTCAGCCTGGGCACCGAAGGAAGCGAAAGCGGCAACAGCAGCGATGGAGAGGAAACGTGCGGTCTTGTTCATGGTGAAACTCCTGTGAAATTCAAAAAATGGGGACGAGGTGTCTGGAATACGTGAAGCGCGAAGCCGTGGATTCAAAAAGGTGAATCAACCGCCTTCAGCGGGGCCCACGCGGCCAGTGCGCATGGCTTGTGCGGCAGCTTCGGCACGCACTGCAGCGCGGTCTACCGTGGACTTGTAGGTCACCACGCGGGAGCCTGCTGGCTCCTGGCTGCGCATTTGGACTGCGGCGGCGGCTTCGGCAACCACTTCGGCACGGGTGCGGTTCGTGTCGAATTTCAGGGCAAATTGCGAACCATCAGCTTCGTCAGCCTGGGCACCCAACGAAGCGAAAGCAGCCACAGCGGCGATAGAGAGAAAACGTGCAGTCTTGTTCATGATGAAAGTCCTTGAAGTTAAAAAAAGCGTCTCAAAAAAGCCGGAGCGAAGATCAAAAACAACGTGCTTCGCACCGGGTTCGGTGAGTCGCCTTGCGGGTTCGGCTCATCGATGGGATGAACTGTACGCCGCAGGTGGATGAAGAAAAACCAGCTGGTCGCAAACTAACTGTTCCAGTTTTGGAAACAATCTGGACGCTTGTTTCCTGCCTGTGGCCGATGAGAAGAATCTCAGGCCCGCAGCCGGTCGCAAGCGATCGATCCGAGGCAAGAAGGGTGGGCGTTGATTCCTTTGGAAGTGCGTTGGACATGGGCTGTATCGTGCCCGGCCGGCGCTGCGGCGTCGTCTCGTCGCCGTTTCGGTTCTTTTCAGTTTGTTTCGGGTTCGGCCGAATGCAACGGGGTCGAAACATATGCATCGCTGTTGCCACACCGGGCCCAAAAGCGGGATAAATCGGGCTTGCGCGGCTTGCGCCCGTTGGGCTTATGGGCTGAAATCTCTCTGTACCTGTTCCAGGTGTTACGAGGGAGGTTCCATGACCGTAGTCGCCAAAATTCTTCAGTCCAAACCGGACGCCACTGTCCACACCATTGCGCCCACGGCGTCGGTGTTCGATGCGCTCAAGCTCATGGCCGACAAGGGCATCGGCGCCCTGGTGGTTACCGAGGGGGATGCCATCGTGGGCATCTTCACAGAGCGCGATTACGCGCGAAAGATCGCCCTGCTGGGCCGCACGTCAGCCGCCACGCTGGCGCGCGATGTGATGACCACCTCGGTACGCTTTGTGCGGCCCGAGCAGACCAGCGAGCAGTGCATGCAGATCATGAGTACCGGCCGCCTGCGCCACCTGCCCGTGGTGGACAACAACGGCAAACTCGTGGGCATGATCTCGATCGGGGACTTGGTCAAGGACATCATCTCCGAGCAGAAATTCATCATTGAACAGCTGGAGCAGTACATCACCGGAACTCATTGAAGGGCGACCCCCTGAGGCGCTGCGCGCCTTCCCCCTTCTCTCGAATCGCTGCGCGATTCGGGAAGGGGGACGCCCCAGCGCGGCGGGGCGTCCCTTGCGCGGGGGCGCTGGCCTGGGGTTGCGCGCGTGCGACGGCCCTGCCATGGGGACAAAACGAAAAAGGGCTCTGACCGATCTGGTCAGAGCCCTTTTGATTTGCCGTGTTGTCGGGCCTGGAGCCCAGCGGTTCAAGCTGCTTTTTCGACGTGCCCCTGGCGGGTGTACAAGAAATCGATCACCGCCTTGCGGTAGTGCACGTACTGCGGGTCTTCGGCCAGCTCCACGCGTTTGCGGGGGCGGGGCAGGTCGACGGTCAGCACTTCGCCAATCGTCGCGGCCGGGCCGTTGGTCATCATCACGATCTTGTCGGACAGCAGCACGGCCTCGTCCACGTCGTGGGTCACCATGACCACGGTGCTGTGGGTGCGTGCGACGATTTCCAGCAATTCGTCCTGCAGCTTGGCGCGTGTCAAGGCGTCCAGCGCGCCAAAGGGCTCGTCCATCAGCAACACCTGGGGCTCCATGGAGAGTGCCCGGGCAATGCCCACGCGCTGCTTCATGCCGCCAGAGATTTCACCGGGGCGTTTTTGCCCAGCGGGCGTGAGGCCCACCAGGGCCAGTGCGGCGTCGGTGCGGGCCTTGAGCTGGGCCTTGGTTTCCTTGGCGCCAAACACGCGTTCCACGGCCAGGTAGATGTTGTCGAAGCAGGTGAGCCAGGGCAGCAGCGAGTGGTTCTGGAACACCACGGCGCGCTCGGGGCCGGGGCCCTTGATCTCCTTGTTGGCGCACAGCAGCGCACCGTTGGTGGGCGTAGTCAGCCCGGCGATCAGGTTCAAGAGCGTGGACTTGCCGCAGCCCGAGTGGCCGATCAGCGCCACGAACTCGCCCTTGGCAATCGTCAGGTTGATGTCGCGCAGCGCGGGGAACAGGCCCTTGGCCGTCTTGAAGGTCTGTTCGACGCCGTGGACTTCGATGAACTTGGTGGTGAGAGATGCATGCATGAGGAGCTCCTGGTTTTTTCGAGGACCACCGTGGAACCGGCTTTGCCGGGCCACGGGTGGTGTCCTAGGGACGCTCTTCACGAATCGTCGCGTCGTGTGCATCTGCGGCCTCGGGCGGTCTGCTGCGTTGTAAATGCTCGCAATAGCTACGGCTATTGCTGCGCTTTACGTCTTGCAGCCCATCCCGATCCGCAGCGCACACTCCAGCGCGATTCGTGAAAAGCATCCCTTGAGGGGGCGACGCGCCGCAGGCGCGGCTTCGGGGTGGGTCAAGTTTTGACCTCTTCAAACGTAAATGCGGTGGCCAGCTTGATGAGCGCAAACTCCAGCACCAGCCCGACGATGCCGATCACGAAGATCGCGATGATGATGTTCTTGACGTTGAGGTTGTTCCACTCGTCCCACACCCAGAAGCCGATGCCCACACCGCCGGTCAGCATCTCGGCAGCTACGATCACCAGCCATGCGGTGCCCACGGCCAGGCGCACGCCGGTCAGCATGTAGGGCAGCACGGCGGGGAAGAGGATCTTGGTGGCGATCTTCCATTCGCTCAGGTTCAGCACGCGGGCCACGTTCATGTAGTCCTGCGGCACGCGCTGCACGCCCACGGCGGTGTTGATGATCATGGGCCAGATGGAGCAGATGAAGATGGTCCAGATGGCGGCGGGGTTGGCGCCCTTGAAGACCAGCAGGCCAATGGGCAGCCAGGCCAGCGGCGACACCGGCCGCAGCAGGCTGATGAGCGGGTTGAACATGCGCGACAGGAAGTTGAAGCGCCCGATCACGAAGCCTGCCGGAATGCCCACCAGCGCCGCCATGCCAAAGCCCACGGCCACGCGCTCCAGCGACATCAGCACATTCCAGCCCACGCCCTGGTCATTGGGGCCATTGCGGTAGAACGGGTTGCTGAAGATTTCCAGCGCCTGCTTCCAGGTCTCCACCGGGCTGGGGATGCTGCCGCCCGTGGTGGTGGATACCACCGCCCACAGACCGATGAGCAGGCCCAGGCCACAGAGCGGCGGCAGCACCGCCATCCAGAAACTGCGCGACAGGGCCGCCCAGTCGCGACTGGCAGGGGCGGGGCTCGCCGTTGTTTCGGTTTTGGACTGTTTTTGGCTTCTGCCGCTTGCTGGTGAAGCGCTGATAGCTACATTATTCATAGCGTTCTGTGCAACCACGGGGGCTGCATCCAACGGGGAGTGAAAGACGGCACTGACCATGGTGTTCTCCTTGGCAGGGTGGGCGGGGCAGGGCGTTTACGCCTTGATCTTGAAGCTGTCGGCGTACTTGGCGGGGTCTTTGCCGTCCCACACCACGCCGTCCATGAGCTTGGCGGTGCGCATGGGGTCCTTGGGCACGTTGATCTTCATGGCGCTGGCAACCGACTTGTACAGGTCCACCTGGTTGATCTCTTTGGCCACGGCCAGGTAGTCGGGGTGGCTCTTGATCAAACCCCAGCGCTTGTGCTGCGTCAGGAACCACATGCCGTCCGACAGGTAGGGGAAGTTCACCGCGCCGTCGTTGAAGAATTTCATGTGGTTGGGATCGTCCCAGGTCTTGCCCATGCCGTTCTGGTAGCGGCCCAGGATGCGCTGGTTGATGGCGTCCACGCTGGTGTTGATGTAGGACTTCTGGGCCACCGTTTCGGCCATCTTCATCTTGTTGGACAGGCTGGCGTCAATCCACTGGCTGGCTTCCAGCACGGCCATCATCACGGCGCGGGTGGTGTTGGGGTTCTTCTTGACGAAATCGGCCGAGGTGCCCAGCACCTTCTCGGGGTGGTCCTTCCAGATGTCCTGGGTGGTGTTGGCGGTCACTCCGATGCCATCCATGATGGCGCGGTGGTTCCAGGGTTCGCCCACGCAGAATCCATCCATGTTGCCCACGCGCATGTTGGCCACCATCTGGGGTGGCGGCACGGTGATCAGCTTGGCGCCCGACAGCGGGTTGATGCCGGCGGCGGCCAACCAGTAGTGCATCCACATCGCGTGGGTGCCGGTCGGGAAGGTGCCTGCGAAGGTGTACTCGCGCTTGTTGGCGGCCATGAACTTGGCCAGGGACGGGCCATCCACCGCGCCCTTGTCGGCCAGTGCCTTGGACAGCGTGATCGCCTGGCCGTTGTTGTTCAGGCTCATCAGCACGGCCATGTCCTTCTTGGGGCCGGCCGTGCCCATGTGCACGCCGTACACCAGGCCATACAGCACGTGGGCAAAGTCGAGTTCGCCATTCACCAGCTTGTCGCGCACACCGGCCCACGATGCTTCCTTGGTGGGGATGATGGTCACGCCATACTTCTTGTCAAAGCCCAGCACCGAGGCCATTACCACGCTGGCGCAGTCGGTCAGCGGGATGAAGCCGATCTTCACTTCCTTCTTCTCGGGGGCGTCCGAACCCTGGGCATGCACCAAGGCGCGCAGGGCGGGGCTCACGCCCACGGCGCCCACGGTGGCGGCCTGCAGTACGGTGCGGCGGTTGAGGCTGGTTTTCAACAGATCGGTCATGGGGCGGTTCCTCGGTGCGTTAGAAAACAAAAAAGGCGTCCTCCCCTGGCCTGGTTGCATGCGCAAACGAGCTTCGGAGAGGGACGCCTTTGTCCATGGCAAAGCCCATTGGGGGGCCTTGTGTCAGCACCGGCCCGCCATTGGGTCAGTGCTGTCAGTGGTGGGACCGTCTTTGGTCTTGCCAGGGTTAATGCAAGCAGCGTGCCAGCCTGTTTTCGCCAGTTTGGCGCCACAATTACTATGCTTTTGATAGCTGCCTAGGCATGCTGGAAAGGCGCAAACGGCCTTTTTTGGCCTGCAATGGTCAGGGTTGGTGCATGCGCGCTGGCTGCACTGCGTTTGTGCGGCGCACCATCTGGGAGAAGCTGGTTGAGCTGGGCTTGGCCTAGGCGAGGGATGCCAAGCAAGGGCCGCCCCGCAGCGAGGGCATCGTCCCTCCTTCCCGAATGGCGCAGCGATTCGAGAGAAGGGGGAAGGCGCGCAGCGCCTCAGGGGGATGTCACCTGCCTACCCCAGCAGATCCATCACATCGAGCATGCGCTGGGCCACGTCCACGAGCTTGAGGCCCTTGTCCATGGCGGTCTTGCGCAGTTTCTCGTACGCGGCCTGTTCGCTCAGGCCCTGGCGCTGCATGAGCAGGCCCTTGGCGCGGTCGATGGTCTTGCGGTCCTTGAGTTCGGTCCTGGCGTCGGCCAGCTCGGCGCGCAGCGCCTGTTCGTGCTGGAAGCGCGCCATGGCCACGTCCAGAATGGGGCGGATGCGCTGGGGCGCCAGGCCCGCCACGATGTAGGCCGACACGCCCGCCGCCACCGCGTCCTTCACGTGCGAGGTGTCCTCGTCGTTGGTGAACATCACGATGGGGCGCCGCTCGTCGCGCGTGGCCATCACCACATGTTCGAGCGCGTCGCGCGCCTCGCTTTCGGCGTCCACGATGATGAGGTCGGGCTGCAGCTGGGCGATGCGCTCGCTCAGGAAGACATCGGCAGGCAGGGTGGCCACCAGGTTGAAGTTGTTCTCCAGCAACCCAATGCGCAGCGCCCGCGACCGTTCCGCCTGAAGTACGGCGTGTTCGTCGGCGGGGTCGGCGACTGCCAGATCCGGGGCAACCACCACGATGCGCAGAGACTCGTTCATACCCAGGAGCATAAGCAATTTTTACGCCACAAAATGGTGCATCGAAGCGGTGCGTTCCGGGGCTGCAGGCTGGCAGCAGGTTGTGACAGCTTCCAAGGCCTGAAACTTGCTAATAGTTTGTCGATGGGCAGGGCATACCCGATAGCAGCTACCCGGTCGCATCGCATATACATCTGGTCACATTGACCCATTCAAGAGGATTTGCATGAACAAGCACATTGACCGGCGGCGTATCTCTGCCGGCTTGGCCCTGACCACCGTGGCGGTATCCGCGCTGCTGGTGCTGACAGGCTGCAGCAAGGTGCCCGACACCATCAAGATCGGCGTGGCCCAGCCCCTCTCCGGCCCCTTGGGCGCGCTGGGGCAGGATTTGCTCAACGGCGTCAACCTGGCCGTGGCAGAACTGAACAAGGGCGGCTACACCGTGGACGGCAAGCGTGTGACGCTGGAGGTGGTGTCGGTGGACGACAAGGCCGACGCCGCCACCGGCAAGACCGTGGCGCAGCAGCTGGTGGACTCAGGTGTGGTTGCGGTGATCGGGCACCTGAATTCGGGGGTGAGCATTGAGACGGCTCCGATTTACGCCGCCAAGGACATCGCCCAGATCGCCATCTCCACCAACCCCAAGTTCACGCAACTCGGCTTCCCAACCACCTTCCGCATGGTGGCCAATGACACCTTGCAGGCACGCGCTATCGGCTCGTTTGCCGCCACACAGCTGGGTGCCGCCCGCTACGCCGCGCTGGACGATGGCACGCCTTACGGCAAAGGCCTGGCCGACGGGGCTGCCGAGCAGCTCAAGGCTGAAAAGAAGGAAGTGGTGGTGCGCAAGTCGTTTGACGACAAGACGGTGGCTTTCGACGAACTGGCTGGCGAGCTGAAGGCCGCCAAGGTCGAGGTCATCGTGTCCACCCTCAACGACTTTCAGGCCCTGGCTCTGCTCGAAGCCCTGCGCAAGGTGGACCACACCAAGGTCAGCCTGCTGGGCGGGGACACCATCAAGACCACCGACATGACCAAGGCCATGGGCATGGTCGAAGGCGTCTACGCCACATCGCCCGTACTGGAAGCCAAGGAGTTCACCACCGGCAAGCCCTTCCTCGAAAAGTACATCGAGGCCTACAAGAAGCCCCCGGCCTATGGCGGCCACTACAGCTACGACAGCACCTATGTGCTGTCAGCCGCCATCCAGAAGGCCAAGTCGGCAGATCCGAAAGCGATCACCAAGGCCATGCACAGCATCAACGGCTATGCGCCCGTGATCGGCACCATGACCTGGGACGACAAGGGCGAACAGCGCTACGGCGCCGTGGGCGTGTATGAACTGCGCAGCGGAAGCTGGGAACTGCGCATGCGTTCGGACCGCTGGTAAGCAAGCCGCCGCGTCGGCAAGCGCCATCCATCCGCACAACCCCTGCTGGCGACTGCCAGCAGGGGTTTTTGCATCCGACCCTGAACGGGGCCGGGTTTTACACTCGGGGCATGAGCTTGCTGATCCTCGGTATTGAATCTTCGTGCGACGAAACGGGCGTGGCATTGGTCCGTTCCACGGGCAATGCTGTGCCCACGTTGCTGTCGCACGCGCTGCACAGCCAGATTGAGATGCACCAGGCCTACGGTGGCGTGGTGCCCGAGCTGGCCAGCCGTGACCACATCCGCCGCGTGTTGCCGTTGGCCACGCAGGTGCTGACCGAGTCCGGCCAGTCGCTGGCCGATGTGGACGTGGTGGCCTACACCCGCGGGCCGGGCCTGGCCGGTGCGCTACTGGTGGGGGCGGGCGTGGCGTGCGCGTTGGGCGCTGCACTGGACAAGCCGGTGCTGGGTGTGCACCACCTGGAGGGGCACCTGCTGTCGCCCTTCCTCAGCGCCGACCCGCCTGAATTCCCTTTTGTGGCCCTGTTGGTGTCGGGCGGCCACACCCAGCTGATGCGTGTGGACGGCGTGGGCCGCTACGAGATCCTGGGCGAGACCATTGACGATGCGGCTGGCGAGGCGTTCGACAAGTCGGCCAAGCTCATGGGCCTGGGCTACCCGGGTGGGCCAGCGCTCTCGCGCCTGGCTGAGCAGGGCGATGCCGCAGCCTTCAAGCTGCCGCGCCCGCTGTTGCACAGTGGCAACCTCGATTTCTCTTTTGCCGGGCTCAAGACGGCGGTGCTCACGCAGGCCAAGAAGTTGGGCGATGAGCTGGAGGCACGCAAGGCCGACCTGGCGGCGAGCACCGAGGCTGCGATTGTCGAAGTGCTGGTGAAGAAGACGCTGGCTGCGCTCAAGCAGACCGGTCTGAAGCGCGTGGTGGTCGCCGGTGGCGTAGGGGCCAACCGGCACCTGCGTGCGCAACTCAATGCGGCCTGCGCCGCGGCCAAGGTGCGCGTGCACTACCCTGAGCTGCACCTGTGCACCGACAACGGCGCCATGATTGCCATGGCGGCGGCCATGCGGCTGCAGGCAGGGCAGCAGCAGGCCAACACCGACTACGCCTTTGACGTGAAGCCGCGCTGGCCGCTGGATGCGATCACGGTTTGATTATCTGAATAAAAAAGGCCGCTACCGCCTGTCCAGCAAGCGTTAGCAGCTATCTTTTTTGATTTTCAAAAGGGGTAGTGGCGGGGTGTCGTCTGCACCGTGATCCAGCGCAACTCGGTGAACTCGCGCACGCCCGCCATGCCGCCAAAGCGGCCGTAACCCGAACTTTTCACGCCACCAAACGGCATCTGCCCTTCGTCGTGCACCGTGGGGCCGTTGATGTGGCAGATGCCCGACTCGATGCGCGCGGCCACGTTCCAGGCCTTGGCCACATCGCGGCTGAAAACGGCGGAGGACAGGCCGAACTCGTTGTCGTTGGCGCAGGCAATGGCTTCCTCGACGCCGTTCACGCGCACCACGGGCTTGACGGGGCCGAACGATTCTTCGCGGTAGATGTCCATCTCGGCCGTCACGTGGTCGAGCACCGTGGCCTGCATCAGCGTGCTGTCGCTCTTGCCACCGCAGACCAGCGTGGCGCCCTTGGCCAGCGCGTCGTCGATCAGGGCGTTGCAGCGCTGCACCGTGGTCATGTCCACCACCGAGCCCAGCACCACCGGGCCCTTGCGCGGGTCGCCCAGGGGCAGAGCCTTGGCGCGCTCGCCCAGCTTGGCCACGAACTCGTCTGCCACCGCGTTGTCCACAATGATGCGTTCGGTGGACATGCAGATCTGGCCCGAGTTGGCGAATGCGCCGAACACGGTGCCTGCGACGGCAGCATCGATGTCCGCATCGTCCAGCACCAGCAGGGGGGCCTTGCCGCCCAGCTCCAGCACCACGGGCTTGAGGTACTTGGCGCAGGTCTGCGCAATGATGCGGCCCACCTTGGTGGAGCCGGTGAAGTTGATGCGGCGCACTGCCGGGTGGGCCACGATGGCTTCGACCACGGCACCAGCGTCGGCGGGCGCGTTGGTCACAAAGTTCACCACCCCGGCAGGCAAACCGGCTTCCTGCAGGGCTTCGATGATGAGGCCGTGGGTGGCAGGGCACAGTTCCGACCCTTTCAGGATCACCGTGTTGCCGCAGGCCAGCGGGGTGGCGATGGCGCGCACGCCCAGGATGACGGGTGCGTTCCACGGTGCAATGCCCAGCACCACGCCCGCCGCCTGGCGCACGCCCATGGCAAGGCTGCCGGGCACGTCGGAGGGGATCACCTCGCCCGCAATCTGTGTGGTGAGTGCGGCGGCTTCTTGCAGCAGGCCAGCGGCCAGGTGCACGTTGAATCCTGCCCACATGCCGGAGGCGCCGGTCTCTGCGGCCATGGCCACCGCAAAGTCGGCCGTGCGGGCCTCCAGCGCATGTGCTGCCTTGAGCAGCAGCGCGCGGCGCGCGTTGGGGCCCAGGGCCGACCAGGCCGGGAAGGCCTTGGCGGCTGCGTCGGCAGCGGCCTTGGCGTCGGCCACGCTGGCAGCGGGTGCCGTGGTGGCGACCGATCCGTCCAGCGGGTTGCGACGCTCAAACGTGGCGCCGCCGATGGCTTGCACGCGCTTGCCGTTGATCAACATGGCAATGGCAGTCATGGATGAAAGCTCCTAAAAAGAACAGATGAAAAAAGGGGGGAAGGTATTCAGGTCACGCCCAGATAGGCTTGGCGCACCACGTCGGACTGCAGCAGGGTTGATGCTTCGCCCGAGGCCGCGATGCGCCCGCGTTCCAGCACATAGCCGCGCTGTGCAATCTGCAGCGCCTTGCGCACGTTCTGCTCCACCATGAGCACGGTGACGCCCTGTGCGGCAATGCGCTGCACGATGGCGAGCAGCTCATCGACCATGCGCGGCGCCAGGCCCAGCGAGGGCTCGTCCAGCATCAACAGGCGCGGGCCGCTCATCATGGCGCGGGCCACGGCTACCATCTGCTGCTCGCCGCCGCTCATAGTGCCTGCGAGCTGCGTGGCGCGCTCCTTGAGGCGGGGAAAGTCTTCAAACGCTTGATGCAACCGCTCGGCGCGCACGCGTGACGGCACCAGCCAGCCGCCCAGTTCCAGGTTCTCGGTCACCGTCATCTGCGGGAAAAGCTGGCGGCCTTCTGCCACCAGCGCAAGACCGCGTTGCACGCATGCCGTGGCATTCATTGCGGGCACGGCCTGGCCGTCGAGTTGCACGGTGCCCTGGCGCGGCAGCAGGCCTGCCAGCGCCTTGAGCAGCGTGGTCTTGCCTGCGCCGTTGGGGCCGACGATGACGGTGATGCCGGGCGCGGCTTCCAGTGCCAGGTCTTGCAGCACCTGAAAGCCGTGGTAGCCCGTGGTCAGGTTCTGCACGGTGAGGTGTGCTCCGGTCATGCCGTGGCTCCTTGTTCCGCGTGTTCTGCGCTGTGGGTCATTTCGTCACCCAGATAGGCCTCGATCACCTGCGGGTCGCGCACCACCTCGGCGGGCGTGCCGTCGGCAATCTTGCGGCCCTGGTGCAGCACCAGCACGCGCTCCACATACTTGAGCAGCGTGGTCACCGCATGCTCGATCCACACCACGGTCAGGCCCCAGTCATCGCGCAGGCGGCGGATGCGCTGGGCCATGGCGTCCACCTCGGCCTCTGTCAGGCCCGCAGCCACCTCGTCGAGCAACAACAGGCGCGGGCGTGTGCCCAGGGCCATGCCGATCTCCAGCAGGCGCTGCTGCGAAGGCGTCACATCGGCGGCAGGGCGGTCGGCCAGGTGCGCCAGGCCCAGCATGGCCAGGATCTCGCCTTCGCTGCGCAGGCCTTCGGGCCCCTGGCGGTGGCGGCCCGCGAACTGCATGCCAAAGCGTACGTTGTCGCGCACCGTCATGTCGGGGAACACGCGCGGCGTCTGGAAGGTGCGCGCAATGCCATGGGCCGCATAGTGGTGCGGGCCCTTGCCGGTGAGGTTGTCGGTGCCGCTCACCAGCGTGCCGGATGTGGGCGGCTGCACGCCCGAGATGGCGTTGAAGAACGTGGTCTTGCCCGCACCGTTGGGGCCGATGATGCCGATCAGCTCGCCCTTGTGCAGCGTGGCGCTCACGCCATCCACGGCAGTCAGGCCGCCAAAGCGCACGGTCACGCTGTCAATGGTCAAAAGTGCTTCAGCCATGGTGCGCTCCCTCAGCAGGCTTGCGCCGTTGCCACAGCGTGGCCAGGCCATTGGGCAAGTACATCACGCACAGAATCAGCAGCAGGCCCAGCACCATCATGTAGCCGTAGGGCAGCTGGAGGCGCAGGGTTTCTGCCAGCAGGCTGAACACGATGGCCGCCAGGATGGGGCCGCCGATGCTGGTGGCACCGCCAATCAGCGCGATCAACACCGTCTGGAAACCGATGAAGGGGCTGAACACGGCTGCGGGCTCGATGTAGGTCCAGCGCACGGCCATGGCCGCGCCCACGGCGCCTGCAAAGGCGGCGGTGATGCCAAAGCCCGCGATCTTGGCCAGGCGCGTGTCCACGCCCAGCGTCTGGGCGCGCTGCTCGTCGGCGCCGATGCCTGCCAGTGCGAGGCCAAACCGGCTGCGCTGGATGGCAATCGCGGTGGCAATGGCCGCCGCCGCGATCAGCAGCACCGTGAGGTACACCGTCTCGTTGCTGGGCACCACCGTGAGCACGCGGCCCACGGTGCCCGACACCTGTTTTTCGACAAAGGTCACCGCGTGGCGGATCAGCTCGGTCATGCCGAAGGTGAGCACTGCAAAGTAGGTGCCGCGCAGGTGCAGCACGGCAGCCCCCATCACCACGGCCACGATGGTGGCGATCAGTGCGCCGCTCAGAATCACCAGCGGCCAGGGCAGCACGTCCAGCAGCGTGGCGCTGGTGTACGCACCAATGCCGAAGAAGGCCGACGTGGCCAGCGACAGGTAGCGGGTGGCGCCGCAGAACAGCGACCAGCTGGTGGCCAGCGCGATGTACATCAGGCAGCTGAGCAGCACCGAGGTGGCGAACTCGGACACCAGCCAGGGCAGGGTGGCGACCACCGCCACCCCCGCTGCCAAGGCCAGCCAAGGCTTGTTGGAATGAAGGGAAGTCATTTTTTGGAGAACAGTCCGTTGGGGCGCCAGATCAGCACGCCGATGAACACTGCATAGCTCAGCAGCATCTTGAGAGACGGGCTGCTGAAGTGCATGCCCAGCGCCTCGACCACGCCCAGCAGCAGGCCACCGGCCAGACTGCCCGCCAGGCTGCCAAAGCCGCCCAGCGTGATGACGATCAGTGCCGTCACGGTGTAGGGCTCGCCCATCGACGGAGAAATCTCGTACGTCATCGAGAGCAGCGCACCCGCCACGCCCGACAGGCCCAGTCCAATGCCAAACATCATGGGATGCAGGCGCCGCGTGTTGATGCCCACCAGCTGCGCGCCCGTGGGCGACTGCATCAGCGCCCGCACGGCCTTGCCCAGCAGCGTGAGCTTGAGCAGCGCGATCAGCGCGGCCGACAGCGCCAGCGCCACGCCGAACAGCACCAGCTTGTTCTCGGTGAAGCGCATACCCGCGATCTGCACCGGGTCGGCCAGGTATTCATAGCCACGCAGATCGCCGCCCCAGATCAGGAGCGCGGTGTTCTGCACCAGGAACATGAGGCCAAAGCCCACCATCAGGCTGCGCGCCTCGAAAACGTCCACATTGGGTGCGCGGGCGGCCAGGCGCTTGAAGCACAGCGCATGCACCACCACGCCCAGCGCAAACAGCGCGATGAAAGCCAGCGGCATCAGCAGCAGTGGCGAGATGCCCCACAGGGTGTGCGCGGACCAGGTGAGGAATGCGCCCAGCATCAGGAACTCGCCATGCGAGATGTTCATGATGCGCATCAGCCCGTACTGCAGGTTCAGGCCCATGGCCACCAGCGCATAGATGCCGCCGGTAATGAGGCCACTGGCGACCAGTTCGGCCCAGGAAGTCAGAGACACTTTGTTATTTCCAGGCTGGTTTCGCGGTGTTCAACTGCGCCGTGGCGCGGTCCTTGGGCCACACGACTTCGAAGTCGTTTCCCTGCCACTGGCTCACCGTGCCGGGGATTGACGCGTTCTCGCTGCCCTGGAAGCGGATGCCGCCCAGGATGGTCTTGAACTCGTTCTTGGCGATCTGCTCGCGCAGCGCCTTGCGGTCCAGGCCCGCCTTCTCCACGGCCTGCTGCAGGATCTGCAGGCCTGCCCAGGCATGGCCGCTGGCCCAGCGATCGGGCTCCTTGTTGAACTTCTTCACGTGCGCGTCGAAGTAGGCCTTGGCCTCGGGGCTGGTCTTCACGCTCCACGAGCCCATGCCGATCACGCCTTCGGTGTTGGCCTGCATTACGTTCTTGTACAGCTGGAAGGCCGTGCCGACCGAAGCGTAGAAGAACTTGGGGTTCAGGCCCACCTCGCGCGCCTGGCGGCTGGCCAGGATGGTGTCGGGCGGGTACGTGATGCCGATGAAGGCGTCGGGGTTCTGGTCCTTGATGCCGCGCAGCACGGGCGCCAGGTCCTTCACGCCCAGCGGGTAGCTCTTGCGCTCCAGCACCTGGATGCTGGTCTTCTTGAGGGCGTTGTTCAGCGCGGCAAAGTTCTCCAGGCCAAACAGGTCGTCCATGTAGACGATGGCAATGGTCTTGACGTTGTTGGCCACCAGCATGTCCACCAGCGCACCCATCATCTTGTCGGGCTGCTGCAGCAGCGAGAAGAAATAGGGCAGGTTCATGTCGATCAGCTTGCGCGACAGCGCCGTGGGTGCCAGCAGCGGGTAGCCAAAGCGGTTGGCCAGCGGCGCGATGGCGAAGTTGGCGCCCGAACCCCAGGGCGGCAGGATCAGGTCCACCTTGTCGCTGCCCATCAGCTTTTCGTAGGTGCGCACGCAGGTTTCGGTTTCGCTGCGGTCGTCGTAGCCAATGAGTTCGATGGGGCGCTTGGTGCCTTTCACGCTCAGGCCGCCCGCCGCGTTCACCTGCTCGGCCCACAGCAGGTAGTTGGGCTCTTGGCTCACCTGGGCACCGGCCGCCCAGGGGCCGGTGCGGGCAATGGCATAACCGATGCGCACGGGTGCCGCGCTGCTGCCTTGGGCCCACAGTTGCGGGGCCACGGCCAGGGTGCCGACCGTGGCGGCGGCCCCTTTGATCCACTGGCGCTTGGAGGGTTGGTGTGCTGTCATTGTGTGTCTCCTCGGATGGGGCCTGCGTGGTGCACGCCGTGCCGGGAATCGTAGGCAGACGCGCTCATGCGCGCTGCGCTCAGCGTGCACAAAACGCTTGCCTCAGCGTGCAGGCGGCAGCGGGTTTACCCGGATTTCCCTCGGTGGCACGGGGTAACGGGGCGTCCGATAATTCAGCTGCATAACCATCAGGCTTGCGCAACCCGCACTGGAGACACCATGGCCCATCCCCTGACCGAGGTATCCACCGACGCAGTGCCTGCGCGCGACCGCCTGCACCTGTGGGGCGATGCGGTGTGGCGCCTGATTGGCGGGCTGGAGTCCGACGCGTTTGGTGACGATGCCTTTGCTGGCCACATCACCTCGGGCCAGGCGGGCTATGTGAACCTGTGCCAGCTGGACGTGAGCCGCCACCGCGTGGTGCGCACCCCCAGCCTCATTCGGGGCAGCGACCGGGCCTACATCAAGGTGGTGGCGCAGCTGGAGGGGCGCGCGTGCTTCGAGCAGAACGGTCGCCAGGTATGGTTGTCGCCGGGTGAGTGGAGCGTGTACGACACCACACGCGCCTATGCCGTGAGCAACCCCGAGGCCGTTCGCCAGATGGTGCTGATGATCCCCAAGGAACAACTGCCCGAGCGCAAGCTCAAGCTCGATGACCTGATGGTGCAGCGGTTTTCGGGCACCAGCGGCGTGTCGCGGCTGGCCTGGGACACCATGCGTGCCGCCTTCGCCGAGCTGCCCACCATGTCCGACGCCGCCGCCGATGGCGTGGCCGATGTGATCACGCACCTGGTGCAGCTGTCGCTGCTGGAGCGCAACGGGCAGCAAAGCCTGCTGTCGCAGCGTGAGGCCCTGCGTGACCGCATCAGCCAGTACATCGACCGCCACCTGGGCGACCCCGACCTCACCATCGACCGCATGGCCCAGGCTCTCAACTGCAGCAAGCGGCACCTGTACAACGCGGTGGCCGATGACGAGGAAACCCTGGCCGCCATGATCCAGCGCCGCCGCCTGGAGGCCTGTCTGCGCGACCTGCGCCACCCGGCGCATGCGCAGCGCTCGGTCACTGACATTGCGCTGTCCTGGGGCTTTAGCAACAGCGCGCATTTCAGCCGCGCGTTCCGCTCGCATGTGGGGTGCAGCCCCAGCGAATACCGGGCCCGCGCATTGGCGCCGGTGGTGCTGTTGCGGGACGAATCGCGGCTCGCGCACTGAGCGGCACCCCGGCACCTTGCGTGTGGGGCCGTCTGCGCGGCAAAGCACGCTCACCCGTTCTACGCATGCGTATGCATCGACATGCAGTGGCGTGAGCTTTGCCTTGCATCAATTCTTTACGCGGGATTGACCCAGTGGGTACGTTGTTGGCGCAATCGCTGCTCACAATGGGGTTTTCCCCTGCGTAGCCATTGCCCATGCGTTTTCTCCCACTGGCCTCTCCCGGCACACCCACTGCCCGCGCAGCGCAACCTTTGCGTGCTGTGCCGTGGAGGCAAACGGCCTTGTTTTTGTGCGTGCTAGCTACCGCCGGGTGTGCCAGCCTGGCACCCACGGATCGCGCATTGCCCGCAGTGGCCGTTCCCCCGGCCTGGTCTGCGGGGGGCAGTGGCACAGCGCAAGGGGCTACGGCGACATCCCTGGCCCAGTGGTGGCAGCGGTTTGACGATGCGGTGCTTACCTCGCTGGTCGAGCAAGCCTTGCGCGCCAACAGCAGCGTGCGCACCGCCCAGGCCGCGCTGCAGCAGGCGCGTGCGCAGGTGGATGTGCAGTCGGCCGGCCTGCTGCCCAGCGTGGGTGCATCGGCTTCGGCGCAGCGCAGCCGGGCCAGCAACAGCACGGGCAACACCTTCCAGGCCGGTTTTGATGCGAGCTGGGAGCCCGATGTGTTTGGCCGCGTGCGCAGCGGTGTGAACGCCAGCGAGGCCGATGCCCGTGCGGCCGAGGCCAGCCTGGCTAACGTTCAGGTGTCGCTGGCGGCCGAGGTGGCCGTCAACTACATCGAGCTGCGCGGGCTGCAGCAGCGCCTGGCCATTGCGCGCAGCAACCTGGCCAGCCAGCAGGAGACGCTGCAGATCACCCAGTGGCGCCTGCAGGCCGGGCTCACTACCTCGCTCGTCACCGAGCAGGCCCGTGCAGCGGCCGAGCAGACCGCCGCGCAGATTCCCAGCCTGGAAGCCAGCCTGGCGCAGTCGCGCTACAGCTTGGCCGTGCTGACAGGCCAGGTGCCCGGCGCGCTCGACGCTACCCTGGCCGCCAGTGCCCCCGTGCCTCAGCCGACCGCAGAGCTCGCCTTGGCGATCCCTGCCGAGACCTTGCGCCAGCGGCCCGATGTGCGTGCGGCCGAGCAGCGCATTGCTGCCGCCCTGGCGCGCGTGTCGCAGGCCGATGCGGCGCGCTACCCCAGCTTCTCCCTCGGTGGCTCGCTGGGCCTGCGTGCCCTCACGCTGGGCGCGTTGTCGGGGGGCAGTGCGGTAACCAGCGCCTTGCTGGGCAGCGTGTCCATCCCGCTGCTGGATGGCGGCGCCGCCCGCGCCCAGGTGCGCGTGCAGTCTGCCGCGCTGGAGCAGGCCCGCGTAGCCTACGAAGCCACCGTGCTCACGGCCCTGCAGGATGTGGAGAACGCGCTGGTGGCCTTGCGTGGCGACCGGGAAAAGCTGGAGCGACTGACGGCCGCCGCCGACGCCGCCCGCAACGCCGCCCTGCTGGCGCAGCAGCGCTACAGCAGTGGTCTCATCGACTTTCAGTCGGTGCTGGAGACTCAGCGCACGCTGCTGTCCACCCAAGAGAGCGTGGCCACCACCACGGCTGCGGTCGCGGCAGACCATGTGCGCCTCTACAAGGCGCTGGGCGGCGGCTGGGCGGTAGCCGAATGAACAGCTGACAAGCCCTTCCACACGCCCACTCCATTGCCTGCCAGCCCCCATTTTCTAATTCACGTCCCATGCCAAATTCCGACACTTCAGCTTCCTCTGCACCCGCCAAATCCGCCCCTGCCGACCTGAGCGCCTTGCTGGGTGCCGACCGGCCCTGCCGCTGGTGGCAGCGCACTACCGTGTGGCTGGGGGTGGCCGCGCTCGTGGTGGTGGGCGGCGGCTTGTATGCCTGGCAGTCGCGCCAGAGTGCCAGCACGGCACCCACCTATGTCACCGAAGAGCTGCGCCGGGGCAATCTCACACTCACCGTGTCGGCCAATGGCACGCTGCAGCCCACGCGCTCGGTCACCATTGGCAGCGAGCTGTCGGGCACCGTGCGCAACGTGCTGGTGGACGTGAACGACAAGGTCAAGAAGGGACAGCTGCTGGTGGAGCTGGACACCGCCAAGCTCGAATCGCAGGTGCTGCGCTCGCGGGCCTCGCTGGCGTCGGCGCAGGCCCGCCTGGCCCAGGCCGTGGCCACCACCAAGGAGGCCATTGCCAACTTTGGCCGGCTCGAAGAAGTGGCCCGCCTGTCCGGCGGCAAGGTACCCTCGGCCTCCGAGCTGGACGCAGGCCGCGCCACGCTGGACCGCGCCCGCGCCGATGAAACCAGCGCCCGCGCCACGGTGGAGGACGCCCGTGCGGCGCTGTCCACCGACGAGACCAACCTGTCCAAGGCCTCCATCCGCTCGCCCATCGACGGCGTGGTGCTGACCCGCACGGTGGAGCCCGGCAACGCCGTGGCCGCTTCGCTGCAGGCCGTAACGCTGTTCACCGTGGCCGAAGACCTCACGCGGCTGCGGCTGGATGTGAGCGTGGACGAGGCCGACGTGGGCTCGGTCAAGGTGGGTCAGGACGCGAGCTTCACGGTCAGCGCCTATCCCTCGCGCCGCTACCCGGCCCAGGTCACGCGCGTGTCGTTTGGCTCCACCAAGACGGACAACGTGGTCACCTACATCACTTGGCTGGAGGTGAACAACAGCGACATGAGCCTGCGCCCCGGCATGACGGCGGCGGCCACCATCACTTCCACTGAACGAAAGGATGTGCTGCTGGTGCCCAACACGGCGCTGCGCTTCACGCCCGCTCAGGCCGCAGGGGCCGAGGCGAAGCCCGGGGCGGGTGGCGCCAAGCCCGGCGCGTCGGGCAGCGGCAGTGGTGGCGGCATCATGTCGCAGCTCATGCCGCGCATGCCACGGTCTGGCTCGGGCCCACGCAAACCGGGTGCGGGGGGCGAGGCGGGCGATGGCGCGGGCAAGACGCGGCAGGTGTGGGTGCTGCAGGAAGGTGCCGCCAAGCCCATCGATGTGCAGGTGGGCATCAGCGATGGCCGCCATACCGAGGTCACAGGCGACGGCCTCACGCCCGGCATGGCCGTGATCACCGACCAGCGCGCGGCAGGGGCCAAGCCATGAGCGTGGCGGGCGACACCCCCATCATCCGCCTGCGTGGCGTGACCAAGGTCTATGGCGAAGGGGCGCTGGCCTTTCAGGCGCTCAAGGGCGTGGACTTGGACATTGCGCAAGGAGACTTTGTGGCCATCATGGGCCCCAGCGGCTCGGGCAAGTCCACGGCCATGAACACGCTGGGCTGCCTGGACCGGCCCACCACGGGCGAATACCTGTTCAAGGGCGTGCATGTGGAGTCGCTCTCGCGCGACGAGCGGGCACGGCTGCGGCGGCGCTACTTTGGCTTTGTGTTCCAGGGCTTCAACCTGCTGGCGCGCACCTCGGCGCAAGAGAATGTGGAGCTGCCCCTGCTGTACCGGGGCGAGTCGGCCACCGCGCGCCACGCTGCGGCCGCACGTGCGCTGGAGGCCGTTGGCCTCAAGGGCTGGGAGCACCACACGCCCGCCGAGCTGTCGGGCGGGCAGCAGCAGCGCGTGGCCATTGCGCGCGCCATCGTCACCGAGCCCGATGTGCTGCTGGCCGACGAGCCCACCGGCAACCTCGACACCCAGCGCAGCTACGAGATCATGGAACTGCTGTGGCGCCTGAACGCCGACCACGGCATCACCGTGCTGATGGTCACGCACGAGCCCGACATGGCGCAGTACGCACGGCGCATCGTGCGGTTTGTGGATGGCGTGGTGGATAGTGACGCGCCCAACCCGCACCCCAAGGGCCTGGACGCTGATGCTGTATCGAACGTATCGAATGTGGTCACTGCGGATTCAGGAGGCCACTGATGTTGCTCAACACCCTGCTGCTGGCGCTGCGCTCCATCCGGCGCAACCTGATGCGCTCTTTCCTCACCATCCTGGGCATCGTGATCGGCGTGAGCGCGGTGATCACCATGGTCACGCTGGGCAATGGCGCCACGCTGGCCATCCAGAACCAGATCTCGGGCCTGGGCACCAACCTGCTGCAGGTGCGCCCCGGCCAACGCATGGGGCCCGGCGGCGGCACGGGCGCCCCGGCCTTCAAGGACACCGATGCCGACATGATCGCGCAGCAGATCGGCGGCATCCTGGCCGTGGCGCCCGAGGCGCGCGCCGCCGCCACCGCCGTGGTGGGCGGGCGCAACTGGACGACCAGCGTGATCGGCAGCACCAACGCCTGGCTGGAGACCGGCAATTGGACGGTGCGCACTGGCCGCGTCTTTACCGACGCTGAATTGCGCGCGGGTGCCGCCGTCTGCCTGATCGGTGAGACCGTGCGGCGCGAGCTGTTTGGCACCGCCGATGCCGTGGGCGGCCAGCTGCGCGTGAAGGCGTTTTCGTGCGAGGTGGTGGGCGTGCTGGCGTCCAAAGGGCAGGGTGCGTTTGGCAACGACCAGGACGACACCGTGCTGGTGCCTCTGCGCACGCTGCAGCGCCGCGTGACCGGCAACACGCGGGTGCAAACCCTGCTGGTGTCGATGAAGGACGGCAGCGACCCCGAGCGCGTGAAGGCCAGCCTCACCCAACTGTTGCGCGAGCTGCGCAAGCTGTCGGACTCGGACGAAGACAACTTCAACGTGCTCGACACCAAGCAGCTGGCCGACACGCTCTCGGGCACCACCAAGGTGCTGACCACGCTGCTGGGTGCCGTGGCCGCCGTGAGCCTGCTGGTGGGCGGCATCGGCATCATGAATATCATGCTGGTGAGCGTGACCGAGCGCACGCGCGAGATTGGCCTGCGCCTGGCCATTGGCGCGCTGGAGCGCGAGGTGCTGCTGCAGTTCCTGATCGAGGCCGTGGTACTGGCCGCGCTGGGCGGTCTCATCGGCATCGTGCTGGCCACGGGCGCGTCGCTCGCGCTGTCAGGGCTGATGGGGGTGCCCTACCTGTTCAACCCCGGGGTGAATTTGCTGTCGTTTCTTTTCTCTGCGGGCATTGGCGTGGTGTTTGGCTACTTCCCGGCACGGCGCGCTGCCCGCATGGACCCCATCGATGCGCTACGGCATGAGTAATGCATCCGGTCTGGAAAGAGAATTTGAATGAAAAACGCCCGTGCCGCTTATGGTACGGGCGTTTTTAGCTATTAATTCAATAGTTAGTGGATCGTCAGCGTGGTGGCCTTGCTGGCAGGCTCCACCTTGGCCAGAGTCAGCGTCAGTACGCCGTTTTCCAGCTTGGCGCTGCTGTGGGCGGCGTCGATGTCGGCGGCCAGCTCCCAGGCGCGCTGCACCTTGCGGGGGGCTCCTTCCACACTTTGCAGGCGCACCACGTTGCCTTCAATGCTGATCTGCAACTGCTCGCGGGCCAGGCCGGGCACATCCAGCTGCAAGGTGGTCGCTTTGTCGTCCTGCGTGACAGTGCAGCCTGCTGCAGAACGTGCGGCAGCGGGGTCAGCCAGCGTGCCCATCAGAAAACGCTGCAGTGCCTGGTCGGCGGAACGGGGTGCTTGGGCGTAGGCGGCGCGGCGGATCACGGGGGCGAAGATCATGGGGTACTCCTATACACTGCGCGGCTCTCGACGTGGTCGCCGCATGCCAAAGAGGTGTGTGCGGCCACACCGCATTTCAAGGGAAAAATGGCATGAATAAATTGCACTCCGTGGGCTTGAAAACAGGCGCAGCGGCATTACGTCAATCCGTTTTGGCCGCAGCAGCCACGCTGTGCTGCGTGCTGCTGCCAGTGTCCGCCAGCCATGCCCAGGCTGCAGCGCCAGCCACTGCCGTGGCGCAGGCCAAGCCCGTGAAGGTGGCGCTCATCGAAAGCCTGTCGGGCGCATTTGCCAACACGGGCGAAGCGGTTTACCGCAACATCTACTGGGCCATGGAACGTGTGAACGCGCGGGGTGGCGTGCAGTTGCCAGCCGCTGCGGGTGGCCCCCGCCCGCTGGCGCTGGAGCGCTACGACAGCAAGGGCCAGAACGAAGAGGCGCTGTCGGCCCTGCGTGCGGCCATCGACGATGGCGCGCAGGTCATCCTGCAGGGCAATTCATCGGCTACGGCGGCGGTGCTGATCGAGGCGATCAACAAACACAACGAGCGCGAGCCGAACAAGCGCGTGATTTTTCTGAATTACTCGGCGGTGGACCCCATCCTCACCAACGAGAAGTGCAGCTTCTGGCACTTTCGCTTTGACGCCCACGCCGACATGCGCATGGCCGCGCTGATGGATGTGATGCGTGAAGACAAGTCCCTCAAAAGTGTGTACCTCATCGGCCAGGACTACAGCTTTGGCCAAGCCGTGCTGCGCGAGGCCAAGAAGCAGCTGGCCGCACAACGCCCCGATGTGGCGGTGGTGGGCGACGAGCTGCACCCGGTGGGCCGCGTGAAGGACTTTGCACCCTACGCCGTCAAGATCAAGACCAGCGGCGCGCAGGCAGTGGTCACAGGCAACTGGGGCAATGACCTGTCCCTGCTGGTGAAGGCCGCGCGGGAAGTGGGCTACGAGGGCAGCTTCTATACCTTCTATGGCAACGCGCTGGGTGCGCCCGCTGCCATGGGTGATGCAGGCATTGGCAAGGTGGTGGCGGTGGCCGACTGGCTGCCCAATGTGCCAGGCGCCCAGAGCGAGGCGTTCTACCAGTCTTTCCGCGAGCGTTTTCCCAAACCGCAGGACGACTACGTGCACATGCGCATGCAGCTCATGGTGGAGGCCCTTGCCCAGTCCATCGAGCGTGCGGGCAGCACCGACGCCGTGGCCGTGGCGCGCCAGATGGAGAAGGCCGATGTGCGGCTCTCGGGCCAGGGCGGCAGCATGCGCGCGGCGGACCACCAGTTCCAGCAGGCGCTGGTGGTGGGCGTGATGGACAAAAAAGGCGCGCCGGGCGTGAAGTTTGATGTGGAAGGCTCTGGCTACGGCTTTCGCGTGGTGCGGCAGATTCCTGCTGCCAAGGCGCAGCAGCCGCACAGCTGCAGCATGCAGCGGTATTGAGCCCACGTCCTGAACCGTTCACGCTGAGTCCGCCGAAGGGCTCAGCGTGAATGTTTTTGGGGCGGCGGGCTCAACGCCGGATGCGGCGCCCCGTCTTGAACACCCACCACACCACGACGAGGCACGCGGCCATGAACACCAGCGTCATGCCCGTGCTCACGCCAATGTGGACATCGGCCTGGCCATAGAACGCCCAGCGCAGTCCGCTGATGAGATAGACCACCGGGTTGAACAGCGAAACGGTCTGCCAGAACGGCGGCAGCATGTTGATGCTGTAGAACGCCCCGCCCAGAAAGGTCAGCGGCGTGATGACCAGCAGCGGGATGACCTGCAGCTTTTGAAAGCTGTCGGCCCACAGGCCGATGATGAAACCGAACAGGCAGAACGTGACGGCGGTGAGTACGAGGAAGCCCACCATCCACACCGGGTGCGCCACTTCGTAGGGCACGAACACCCGGGCCGTGGTGAGGATGAGCACCGACACCAGCAGCGACTTGCTGGCCGCTGCGCCCACGTAGCCCAGCAGCACCTCCACCCAGTTCACAGGTGCGCTGAGCAACTCGTAGATGGTGCCGGACCACTTGGGCATGTAGATGCCGAAGGCCGAGTTGGAAATGCTCTCGCTCAATAGCGACAGCATGAGCAGCCCGGGGATGATGTAGGCGCCGTAGCTCACGCCGCCGATGTCGCCCATGCGCGAGCCGATGGCGGAGCCAAAAACAATGAAGTAGAGAGCGGTGGTGAGCACCGGTGCGATCAGGCTTTGCATCCAGGTGCGAAAGGCCCTGTTCATCTCGAAGCGGTAGATGGCGCGCACGCCATGCAGGTTCAGGCCGGTCATGCTTGGGGTGCTTTCTGTTCGGAGGGGGCCTGGTTCCGGTCTCGGTGTACCAGGCTCACGAAGATGTCTTCCAGCGAGCTTTCGCTGGAGTGCAGATCCTTGAAGTCAATGCCGTGCTCGGCCAGTGCGCGCAACAGGGCGGCAATGCCCGTGTCCTCCTGCTGCGTGTCGAAGGTGTAGGTCAGCGCGGTGCCGCCCTGGCTCAGCACGAGCGGCCAGCGTGCCAGCGCGTCGGGCACTTGGTCCATCGGCTGCTGCAGGGTCAGCGTGAGCTGCTTCTTGCCCAGCTTGCGCATCAGCACGTCCTTGTCTTCCACCACGATCAGCTCACCCTTGCGGATCACACCGATGCGGTCGGCCATGTCTTCGGCTTCTTCGATGTAGTGCGTGGTGAGGATGATGGTGGTTCCCGCGTCGCGCAACTCGCGCACCAGGCGCCACATGTCATGGCGCAGCTCCACGTCGACGCCAGCACTGGGTTCGTCCAGGAACAGGATTTTGGGCTCGTGCGACAGCGCCTTGGCGATCAGCACGCGGCGCTTCATGCCGCCCGACAGCGCGAGGATCTTGCTGTCCTTCTTGTCCCACAGCGACAGGTCCTTGAGGATCTTCTCGATGAACGCCGGGTTGGGCGCCTTGCCAAACAGGCCCCGGCTGAAGTTGACTGTGGCCCACACGGTTTCAAACGAATCGGTGTGCAGCTCTTGCGGCACCAGGCCAATGGCCGCGCGGGCGGCGCGGTAGTCGCGCACGGTGTCGTGGCCGTCTGCGGTGATGGAGCCGGCCGTGGCATTGCTCATGCCGCAGATCACGCTGATGAGCGTGGTCTTGCCCGCGCCGTTGGGCCCGAGCAGGGCAAAAATCTCGCCGCGCCGGATGTCCAGGTCGATGTTCTTGAGCGCCTGAAAGCCGCCCGCGTAGGTTTTGCTCACGCCGCGCACCCGGACGATGGCGTCCACAGCGGGCGTTGGAGAAGGTGATACAGGCATGAAGAAAAGGGTTGGGTGGGGGTGGGCAAAGAGGTGTGCCGCTGCTGCAGGGCTGCCGGGCCAGCGGTCCAAGCCGGGCATTGTGGACTGACTTGCGCAAGCGCGCTTGCAGGCGCCGCCAAACCCCGCATCGGCCGTCCGGCCGTCCCCCTGCCGGGCCTGCGGAGCGCTGCAGCGCCTCCCCCGAAAAGACGCCCCGGTGCGCCTGCGCGGGTCAGCGCGCGCGCGCCGCCGCCACTTCGCGGCCCAGCTCGATCACCGCCATCGCGTAGTAGCTCGACCAGTTGTAGCGGGTGATGGCGTAGAAATTTTCGGTGCCCGCCACATAGCTCGGCGCCTCTGCGCCGTTTTGCAGCTCCACCAGCGCAAGCGGGCCGTTGTGTTGTACGCCAGCCGCGTCGAGCACAGCGCCCTTGGCTTGCATGCTGGCCACGCTGAAGGTGGGCAGGATGTCGGGCGCCAGCAGGTCATCCATCTGCAGCCGTGCCGTGTCGAACTGCACGCCAAAGTGCGTGGGCATGCCCGGCGTCCAGCCGTGGCCCCGGAAGTAGTTGGCTACCGAGCCGATGGCGTCGGCCGGGCTGTTGAACAGGTCCACGCGGCCATCGCCGTCATAGTCCACGGCGTAACGCACCCAGCTCGACGGCATGAACTGTCCCAGGCCCATGGCACCAGCGTAGCTGCCGCGCGGCTCGAACGGGTCGGTGTTGCTGCGGTTGGTGAGGCTCAGGAACTGCTCCAGCTCGCGGCGGAAAAATTCGGTGCGCTCCTTGGCGCGAGGATGGGCTGATGGGAAATCAAACGCCAGCGTGGCCAGCGCGTCCATCACGCGGAACGTGCCCATCTGCTGGCCGTAGATGGTCTCCACGCCGATGATGCCCACGATGATCTCGGCGGGCACGCCGTACTCGCGCTCGGCCTGCTCCAGCATGGCCTGGTTCTCCTGCCAGAACCGCTGGCCGGCGCGGATGCGGATGGGGTCGATGAAGCGGCTGCGGTACACGCGCCAGTTCTTGGCCGTGCCCTTGGGTGGCGGCAGCATGAGCCGGGGCACCTGCGGCAAAAAATGCGCCTGCCCGATGGCCTGGCGCACCCATTCGCGGTCCAGGTCGCGGCGCGCAGCCAGGTCGTCGGCAAACTGCAGCGCCTCGGGGCGCGATGCGTAGAGCACGGCTGGCTTTTGCTTTGTGATGCTGGTTTTGGAGGATTTTTGCGGGCTAGCGCTTACTGGTAGTGCGCAAGCAGCTATCAAAAATATAGCTGTTGTGATCCATGGAGCTGTCTTCTTCATTTGGGTTGTTCGTTACTTTGTTTTGTCCCTGCGCCCCGAAACCGACGCGACCCAGGCCAGGGATGCCAAGCAAGGGCCGCCCCGCAGCAAGGGCATCGTCCCCTTGGGGGGAAGCGGCGAAGCCGCTCAGGGGGGATTCATCGGTTTGGCCAGGGCAGTGCGCGAAACTCGCGCCGCAGGGCTCCCAGTTCGGTGTCGGGGTGGGGGGCGTAGCGCAGGCGTTCCAGCCGCAGCAGCCAGTCTGCCACCCCAGCAGCCTGCGGGCCGAAGTGCGCGCGCACCCGTTCGGCCATGGCGCGAGGGGGCAGGGTTTCGGGCAGCGTCAGGCCGGCGCGCGCCAGGCGCTGGCGCGTGCGGGCCAGCAGCCGCAGCCAGGGGTCGTGCTGGGCACGTTCCCAAAGGCTCCAGCCCATGCCGCCCAGTGCAGCCGCGATGACCAGGCTGCCCAGCACGGTGGTGAGGTCCTGCCAGCTGGGGGATTCAAACCCCAGCGCCTTGAGCAGGTCCATCTGGCGGCTCTGGGTGTAGTTGAGCACCCACTGGTTCCAGCCGTTGTTGACGGCTTCCCACACGGCCCGCAGGTTCTGCACCATGCCCGGGCTGAGGGTGCCCAGGGCGTTGGCGAACGCACCCTGGGGCGCGCGCAAACGCTGGAACTGGCCCACGCGGTTCGGCGAGACGGCGCCTGTGGGATCTACACGCACCCAGCCACGCCCCTCCATCCAGACTTCGGACCAGGCATGGGCATCGGCGTTGCGCACCGTCCAGTAGCCATCCACGGGGTTGCGCTCGCCGCCCTGGTAGCCCGTGACGATGCGTGCTGGCACATCCATCGCGCGCATCAGCACCACGAAGGCCGAGGCGATGTGTTCGCAAAAACCTTCCTTGCGGTCAAACCAGAACTCGTCGGCGGTGTGCTGGCCATAGACGCCTGGATCGAGGGAGTAGTTGTAGCCCCCTGTGCGCAGGCGTTGCAGGACGGCATTGACCAGAACTTCCGTGCGGGCGTTGGCCAGTGCAGGGTCTGCCCGCATCTGTGCCGCCAGCTCCAGGGTGCGCGGATTGAAGCCGGGCGGCAGCTCGGTGTACACGCGCAGTTGCCGCACCGACTGCTGGGGGCCGTGGCGGAACTCGGGGTAGCTCACGGCCTGGTAGCGCATCACCTCGGTGATGGGACGTGCGGTCATCCACTGCAGATCCTGCGTCATGTAGGCCTGCATGTTGTTGGGCAGCTGGGGCGCCTCGGGGGTGGCCTCCAGCACCATCAGCCAGGGCTGGCGCTGGGGTTCGAGCGTCACCTCATAGCGCACCGCCGGGCCGCTGACCTGCAGATTGGCGGGCAGGGCTGCACGTGCGGCCCAGGCGCTGTCTTCGCGGAAGGGCTCGGCCTGCCATTCCCGGCCATCGAACGCGGTCATGACGGGCCCACGAAAGTACAGCGTGGATTGCGCAGGCACATCGGTGGGCGCCCCCTCGAAGCGCAGGCGGATGGCCACCCGCTCATCCAGTGCGATCTCGGCCATGTCCCCGATCTTCATCGTGCCCGACAGGCCGCTACGCCCGGAGAGGTTTTCGCCGGGCATGCCCCACAACGGTGACATGCGTGGGAACAGCATGAACAGCGCCACCATGATGGGCGCGCCCAGCAGGGCCATGGTGCCCGCCATGCGAAAGGTCTGCGCCAGCGGCGGGCGCCCTACCGGCATGTGGGCATTGACCAGTGCCATGAGCAGCCCCAGAAGCGCCACCAGCATGGCGGCGGCAGTCAGCAGAGATTGCGAGAAGAAGAAATTGCTGAGCATCGTGAAGAAGCCCAGGAAGAACACCACCATGGCATCGCGGCGTGCGCGCAGCTCCAGCATCTTGAGGGCGAGC
The DNA here is from genome assembly GCF_964252975.1 of Acidovorax sp. LjRoot38. Classification (NCBI taxonomy): domain Bacteria; kingdom Pseudomonadati; phylum Pseudomonadota; class Betaproteobacteria; order Burkholderiales; family Comamonadaceae; genus Acidovorax; species Acidovorax sp. LjRoot38. The sequence goes on from NZ_CAXUPT020000006.1 coordinate 359,503, forward strand.
AGCATGACGATGAGGGTGACACCCGCATCCCGCCCGAGGATGGTGCGGTGCGTGAACAGTGTGCCTGCCACCGCTACCAGGAGCAGGGCGGCCACTGTCCAGCGGCCGGGCAGGGGGCGGCCCGTCCAGGCCAGCCAGCCGCGCCACAGCAGCAGGCCGCCAGCCAGCAGGCTGGTCCACACCGGCAGGTTGGACACCTGCGGCGCGATCACCCAGACGATCACGAACAGCAGAAAAAGCGTGTCGCGGGCGTCGCGAGGCAGGGAAACAAGGGTCTGTCGCAGGTTCATGGCAAGGGGGCACGCCCGACAGGTGGTGATTGATTTGCTATCAAAAATGTAGCTTTCTGCGCTTTTCTAGCAAGCGCAAGGTGCCAGTTTGATCTAAATTCTGAGGGACGAATCAGCACAATGCCAGTGCCTCCAGGCAATTTCTGCGATGGGCCGCCCCCGTGTCCGGGGCGATCTCCACACCCGGCAGGCGCAGGCCATAGTCCAGCCCCAGCCGGTCGGCCTGCAGCACCCAGGCGGTGAGGCGCGAGATGCGGGCCTCGTGGTCGGGCAGTGAGGCACGGGCCAGGTCCAGCCACAGCTCGTGCCGCTGGGCCTGCTGGGCGTCGCGGCTCACCAGGTCGTCGGTGCCAGTGGCCAGCGACTTGGCGGCCTTCTTCCAGACCACGAGCTTGAGCGGATCGCCCCGGCGGTAGGCGCGCACACCGTCGAATTCGCCAATGCCCTGTGTGGGCGTGTTGCCCGCTCCGCCCGCGCGCGGTTCGCCAGACGGCAGGGGCGGTGTCGGGGTTTCGGGTGCGGGGTAGACCAGCACCTGGGCAGCGGGGCGCCAGTAGGTCCAGACGCGGAAGGTGCCCAGCGGAAAGCGCGTCTCGGCGGTCAATGTGGGAACGCGGTGCAGGCCCCGGCGCTCGGGCTTGAAAGCGACTTGCACGCTGGACTGCCCTTGCGCTGGCACGTCGGTCCAGGCCCAATGATGGGGTTCCTTTTGCGCCTCCTTGCCCGTGCCGTGCACCGACAGGGCGATGCCGTAGCGCGGGGTCTTGCGCTCGCTGGACAGCTGGATGTCAAACGCGGTGCTGCTGCCCATGAAGTGCGGCTCGGGTGCTTTCAGGTGCAGGGTCAGGCCGCGCAGGTTGGCGTGGCAGATGTGCATGCCGATCACCGCACTGCCCGCCAGCAAAAAGGTGAGCAGGTAGCCCAGGTTGAGCTGGTAGTTGATGGACGCGATGAGCAGCACGATCAGCGTCAACGCCAGCATCCAGCCCGAACCGGTGGGCAGGATGTAGACATTGCGCTGCGTGAGCGCCAGCGTGTCGCTCAGCGGCAGGCGCGCCTGCCACCAGCGCTGGAAGCGGCGGCGCAGCGGCGCAAATGGGTTGAGCGTGGCGGCCAGGCTGCGCCAGCGCGCGAGGGGTGGGAGGGGCGGTGGGGTGGCGGATTCCATGGGTCAGGGCAATGGAACCGCTTCGACCATCGCGCGCACCTGCTCCACCGCGCCGCGTCCGGCGTCGCCCACGGGCACCAGGCGGTGGGCAATGGTCTGGGGCAGCACCGCCTGCACATCATCGGGCGCCACATAGTCGCGCCCGCTGATGAGGGCCTGCGCCTTGGCCGCGCGCACCAGGGCAATGCCCGCGCGGGGCGAGAGCCCTTGCAGAAACCACCGGCCCGAGCGGGTGGCCGCAATCAGGTCCTGCACATAGTTGAGCAGCGGATCGGCCGTGTGGATGGCCTGCACTTGGCGCTGCAGCTCGGCCAGTTCCTCGTCGGACAGCAGTGGCAGCATGGTGTCCACCATGTCGCGCCGGTCCGCGCCCGCCAGCAGCACACGTTCCGCGGCGCGGTCGGGGTAGCCGATGGAGATGCGCATCAAAAAGCGGTCGAGCTGCGACTCGGGCAGCGCGAAGGTGCCTAGCTGGTCGTGCGGGTTCTGCGTGGCGATCACGAAGAACGGGTGGGGCAGGGCGCGGGTTTCGCCCTCCACCGACACCTGCTTTTCTTCCATGGCTTCGAGCAGCGCGCTTTGCGTCTTGGGGCTGGCGCGGTTGATTTCGTCGGCCAGCAGCACCTGGGCAAACACCGGGCCGGGGTGGAACACGAAGGCTTCCTTGCCGCGTTCGTACACCGACACGCCGGTCAGGTCGCTGGGCATCAGGTCGGCCGTGAACTGCACGCGCGAGAACTGCAGGCCGAAGGTGCGTGACAAGGCGTGGGCCAGGGTGGTCTTGCCCACCCCGGGCACGTCTTCGATCAGCAGGTGCCCCCCTGCCAGCAGGCAGGCCACGCAGTCCTGGACCTGGGCCTGTTTGCCCACGATCACCGTGTTAAGCTGATCCAGAAGTGATTTGATTTTGTGCTGTGCGTTCATGGCATGACGTTATCCGAAAAATTGAGAAAAATGCGACACGCGGGGACAAGACTGTGAGCAAGACGGGCTATTTCACCCATCGGGATTGTTGGAAGCACGAGATGGGCCCGGGCCACCCCGAATGCCCCGAACGGCTGGACGCCATTGAGGATCGCTTGCTGATCACCGGCGTGGCCGACGCGCTGGAGCGCTACGACGCCCCCGAGGCCTCGCTGGCCGACATCGAGCTGGCCCACGGGCGCATGCACATTGCGGCGTTGCGCGGCCTGTCAGACCGGCTCAACGAAGAGCTGATGGCGGGCGGCCCCAACTACGCGCAGATCGACACCGACACCTCCATCAACGCCCACACCTGGAAGGCGTCGCTGCGTGCCGCCGGGGCAGCCCTGGCTGCCACCGATGCCGTGATGGCGGGCGAGGTGGAAAACGCGTTCTGCTCGGTGCGCCCCCCCGGCCACCATGCCTGCCGCGACAAGGCCATGGGTTTCTGCTTCTTCAACAACGTGGCTGTGGCGGCCAAATATGCGCTGCAGCGCTACAACCTGCAGCGCGTGGCGGTGGTGGACTTTGATGTGCACCACGGCAATGGCACCGAAGACATCCTGGCCAATGACCCCCGGGCGCTGATGGTCAGCATCTTCCAGCACCCGTTCTACCCCTACAGCGGCGACCACGATCCCGCCCCGAACATGGTCAACGTGCCCGTGCCCGCCTACACGCGGGGCATGGACATCCGCGAGATCATCGAGATGATGTGGATGCCCCGGCTGGAAGCCTTCAAGCCCGAGATGATTTTTGTGAGTGCGGGTTTTGACGGCCACCGCGAGGACGACATGGGCCAGCTGGGCCTGACCGAGCAGGATTACGCCTGGATCACCCAGCGCGTGAAGGACGTGGCACGCCGCTATGCCAAGGGCCGCATCGTGTCGTGCCTGGAGGGCGGCTATGTGATGGGGCCGCTGGCGCGCAGTGTGGAGGCACATTTGCGGGTCCTCGCGGATTTGTGACCAACCCCCTGAGCGGCTTCGCCGCTTCCCCCTTCTCTTGCATCGCTGCGCGATGCGGAAGGGGGACGCCGCCAGCGCGGCGGGGCGGCCCTTGCGCGGCGGCCCCCGCCTGGGCAGTGCCAGTTTCAGTCGGCGTGCAGATGGCTGAGAGGAGCAAACTATGACGACAAAGAACTTCGATGATGTGCTGACAACCACCCGCGACGCCCGTGGCGTGGTCACCTTGACCCTGAACGACCCGGCCCGCTTCAACGCGCTGGGTGCAGAGATGCTCTCTGCGCTGCAACAGGCGCTGGACGATGCGGGCCGCGACGAGTCCGTGCGTGTGGTGGTGCTGGCCGCAGCAGGCAAGGCCTTCTGTGCCGGGCACAACCTCAAGGACATGGCGGCGAACCCGGCGCTGGCGTACTACCAGAAGCTGTTTGCGCAATGCAGCCGCATGATGCTGACCATCCACAAGCTGCCAGTACCCGTGATCGCCAGGGTGCAGGGCATGGCGACGGCGGCGGGCTGCCAGCTGGTGGCGCAGTGCGACCTGGCGGTGGCGGCCGACAGCGCCAGCTTTGCCACCAGCGGCATCCACTACGGCCTGTTCTGCGCGACGCCCAGCGTGCCGCTCGTGCGCAATGTGCCCGCCAAGCGGGCTATGGAAATGTTGCTCACCGGCGATTTCATCGATGCGCCCACCGCGCTGGCGCAGGGTCTGGTGAACCGTGTGGTGCCCGCCGATGCGCTGGATGCCGAGGTCGAAAAGTTGGTGGAGTCCATCCTGCAAAAGCCCCGCGTGGCCGTAGCCATGGGTAAGGCGCTGGTGTACCAGCAGCGGGAGCTGGGCATCGATGCGGCCTACCAGCTGGCGGGTCAGACCATGGCCACCAACATGATGGACGACGCCGCGCAGGAAGGCGCGCGCGCCTTTGCCGAAAAGCGCCAGCCTACCTGGAAGCGCTGAGAGCCATGGCCACGACAGAAACCCCCATGCTGGAAGATGTGGGCCGCTGGGCCGAGGCGTTTCTTCGACCCACGGTGCTGGTGGAGTTTGCCGCCCTGGCCGCCTGCCTGGGCCTGGCCTGGTTGCTGGTGTCGCTGCTGCAGCGTGGGCTGCACCGGGGTGACCCGCGCTCCATCCTGTTCGGCACGCGGATAGTCGATGGCGCACTGTTTCCGCTGGCGTTGCTGTGCCTGGCTTATGTGGCGCGCACCGTGCTGCTGCAGTGGGTTCCGCTGGCCGTGTTCAAGGTCGCCGTGCCGGTGCTGGTGTCGCTGGTGGTCATCCGCATCGGGGTGAAGGTGCTGCAGGTGGCCTACCCGGATGCCGCCTGGGTGCGGCCGATTGAACGCTCCATCTCGTGGCTGGCCTGGCTGGGCATGGTGCTGTGGGTCACGGGGCTGTTGCCCCTGGTGCTCGAAGAGCTGGACCAGATCCACTGGAAGGTGGGAGGCGCCACGCTGTCGGTGCGCACCATGATTGAAGGGGCACTGACGGCTGCTGCCGTGCTGCTGATCGCGCTGTGGATATCTGCCGCCATCGAGTCGCGCCTGCTGCGCTCGGCCACCGGGGCCGAGCTGTCGCTGCGCAAGGCCGTGAGCAATGCCGTGCGGGCGCTGCTGATCTTCGTCGGGCTCATCATGGCCCTGTCGGCCGTGGGCATTGACCTGACCGCGTTGTCTGTGCTGGGCGGCGCTGTGGGGGTGGGGATTGGCTTTGGCCTGCAGAAGCTGGCGTCCAACTATGTGAGCGGTTTTGTGATCCTGGCCGAGCGCAGCATGCGCATTGGTGACAATGTGCGGGTGGACAATTTTGAGGGGCGCATCACCGATATCAATGCGCGCTACACGGTGGTGCGCTCGTCCACGGGCCGCGAGTCCATCGTGCCCAATGAGATGCTGATCATCCAGCGGGTGGAAAACCTGTCGCTGGCGGACCCCCGCGTCTGGTTGTCCACCGTGGTGAGCGTGGGCTATGAGAGCGATGTGGACCTGGTGACGCGGCTGCTGGGCGAGGCCGCCTTTGCCAGCAGCCGTGTGCTGCGCGATCCGGCGCCCAGTGTGTCCTTGTCGGCGTTTGGTGCCGATGGGCTGGAGTTCACCGTGGGCTTCTGGATTGCCGACCCCGAGAACGGTTCGCTGGGCCTGCGCTCGGAGATCAACCGCGCCATCCTGAGTGCACTGCGCGCCCACAAGATCGAAATCCCTTATCCGCAGCGGGTCATGCATGTGCAGGTCGAGGGAGCACTGCCCCCTGCTGTGTCGAATGCGGCGGTGGGCCGCGCACTGGCGGGTTCTGAGTAGCCCTGCCCGCTTGTCCGTTGGCTGCAGGTTGCCCAAGGCGACAGCAAACTCTAGACAGGTGCTGCGCCCACTCGCCTATAATCCACAAAAAGCACGATCGTTCTTTTTTCTAATCGTTTGATCTGTGTGCTGGGCCCGTAGCGCTTTCGTTGCAGTGCCGCATAGAATGTTCCAGTTTACGTAAACGTCAATTCAACCAACTCTAGGAGCTGCAGCAATGAAGGTCTTGGTCCCTGTCAAGCGCGTGGTGGACTACAACGTGAAGGTCCGCGTGAAGTCGGACAACACGGGTGTA